>ONAS01000054.1 GCA_900315815.1 uncultured Eubacteriales bacterium | reverse complement strand
TTAAACATACAGGAAATCTTTCACTACCATCAATTCGATGATATTCTGAACGAATACTTAAAGATAAAGGATAAAAGGATAAAGGATAAACGATAACAGTGTACGACGGGCAACGCCCGCACCTGATGAATGATACGGAGGAGATTATGGCTAAACCGAACATTCCGATTTTTTACGCGTGTGACGAACGCTTTCTGAAATTCACGGTCGTTTCGATGCACTCGCTGATACAGAACGCGTCGAAGGACTATCACTACACGATCTACATCCTGCACTCCGATATCTCCGAAGAGGCGCAGAAGCGGGCTAAGGAGCTCGAGCAGGAGAATGTGAGCATCATCTTCACCGACGTCAGCGAGCGTCTGGAGGAGATCCACAGCAATCTGCCGATCAGGGATTATTATTCCAAAACCACCTACTTCCGCCTGTTCATCGCGGACATGTATCCCGAATATGACAAGGCGATCTACATCGACAGCGACACCATCGTCCAGGGGGATATCAGCGAGCTTTACAATACCGACCCCGGCGAAAACTGGCTGTGCGCCTGTCATGAGCAGGCGATGGTCCAGATCGACCATTACGGCACCTATGTGGAAAAGGTCGTCGGCGTTTCCCGCCACAACTACTTCAACGCGGGCGTCCTGCTGATCAACTGCACGAAGGCGCGCGAGAGCCAGGTGCTCAGAAAGTTCCTCGCAAAGCTCTCCGAGTACGATTTTGTCGTCACCCAGGACGAGGACTACCTCAACCTGATCTGCAAGGATCACATCAAATGGCTTGACCAGCGCTGGAATACCGAGGTATACTGCGCGTTCGACTATCCGATCGAGGAAGCGCATATCCTCCACTACATCATGGTCAGCAAGCCGTGGCATTACAAAGACTGCACCGGCGGCGATATTTTCTGGAAATACGCCGAGGAAACTTATGTTTATGAGGAGATGCTGGAAGTGCTGAATTCCTATACCGACGAAGAGCGCCAGAACGACGACGAGCAGTACGAGCGCGAGGGACGCTTTGCGGAGGACGTCGAGAACGATCCGCCCGGACGCACCCTGATGCCCGACGAGATCGAATACGGCACCAAGACCGTCGCCAAAAAGATGAAGAGCAAGCTCGCCTTTGCGGCGGCAAGACGCTTTGTCAATTCGCTGATCGAGGATAAGAAGCTGATCATCAAGGAGATCCGCGGCATCGAGAACTTCAAGAACCTCAATTCCGGCGCGATCATCACATGCAACCACTTCAACGCCTTCGACAGCTTTGCGATCCAGCTCGCCTATGACGCCGCTGAGCAGCCCGACCGCCGCTTCTACCGCGTGATCCGCGAGGGCAACTACACCTCCTTCCCCGGCTTCTACGGCTATCTGATGCGCAACTGCGACACCCTGCCGCTGTCCTCCAATATTCGCACGATGAAGAAATTCATGACCGCGGTCGACGAGCTGCTGAGCGAGGGACATTTTATCCTTGTCTATCCCGAGCAGTCCATGTGGTGGAACTACCGCAAGCCCAAGCCGCTCAAGCAGGGCGCATTCATCTTCGCGTACCGCAACAACGTTCCCGTTCTGCCGTGCTTCATCACGATGAAGGACTCCGATATCATGGGCGAAGACGGATTCTATATCCAGGAGTATACCATCCACGTCTGCGAGCCGATCTATCCCGACAAATCTCTCCCCTACCGCGAGAGCGTCAAGGATCTGATGAACCGCAACTACAACCTCTGGAAGGATATCTACGAGACAGAGTATCAGATGCCGCTGGTCTATGATACCATGCCCGAGGAAGCTGCCAAGGAGAAGAAAAAGGGCAGCGATAAAGAAGAATAACATAGCGTGTGTTATTAAGAAAGCCCGGTATCGCCGTTGTTCGGTGATACCGGGCTTTTGATTTCGGATCAGAATTTCATATCATACCAAAGCAGGAAGGCGTAGATCGCGTAAATGCGTCCCCAGAACTGCTCTTCGCCGCCGACAAAGCCGCTCCACAGCTTCCGGAGAACGTCCTGATCGAAGAATTTTTGCGACGCCTCGCCGAAAAGCTTTTCTTCGATCGGCTTGTTGTAGCGCGCGTCCGCCAGCCATTTGCGAACCGGTACGGGAAAACCGACCTTCTTGCGGAACGCGACCTCCTCGGGCAGCTTCGAGGACGCCGCCATGCGGAATACGACCTTGTTCTGCTCGCCGCTGAACTGATATTCCGCGGGGATCCTGCGCGCGACATTGAACAGACGCAGGTCGCTGAACGGCGTATGCAGCTCGATGCCGCAGGCGGTAGAGGTGCGGTCGGTATTCAGATAGATATCGCCCTCCAGCCAAAGACGGATGTCAACGGTGAGCTTCTGCGCCAGCGGGTCGAGTCCCTGCACCTCGCTCCAGATCTCCGCTACGGGATCCGCGGGCTTGACTGTGTCGTCAGGCTCCAGCATGAGCGAGCGGACAAAGTCCTCGGACATGATATGCGAGCAGGTCAGATAGGTCCATTCGGGCGGGATCACGCGCTTGTGCGCGTTGTAGCCGCCGAAGAACTCGTCGATGCCTTCTCCGGAGTACACGACCTTGGCGTGCTCCGCGACTGCCGCACAGCCGATGGAAAACGCGACGGCGGAAGCGTCGCCGAGAGGCTGGCCCATTTTATCGATGGTTTCCGGGATCCGCGCAAAATACGCCTCGGGAGAGATCATTTTGACGCGGAAATCCTTATGGAGGATCTCCGCCGTATGACGCGCCAGCGCGGACTCGTCGAAGCCGCTTTCCTCATAACCGACGGTATTCGCGCAAACGGCGTCGCCTGCCGCGAGCAGATAGGATGAATCTACGCCGCCGGAGAGGAAGGACTCCTTGTAGGGCAGCTCGGTATCCGCACGCTCCTCGCCGAGGATCTCCTCGACGACCTCGCGGATCTCAGCGGCAAAGTCCTCCGCGGTCTTTGTCCTGTCAGGCTCAAATACCGGCTTCCAATAGCGATGCACCTCGGCGGTCTTGCCGTCGAACGCCACATAACAGCCGGGAGCAAGCTTGTACACATCCTCGTAGAAGGTCTCGGTACCGATCGGATAGCCGTAGAATAAATACTGCTGGAGCATGCGCCGATTCAGACGCTTGTCATAGCGAGGATCGGCGGCGATCTCATTGATGTCGCCGGAATACAGCAGCTCGCCGTCCGCGACGGTATAGAACAGATGCTTCTGACCGACGTGATCGCGGAAGCAATAGCGCTTTTCGCCGTCCTCCACCGCGAATACGAACGCGCCGTAAAGGTGATCGACGACGCCTGTTCCCCATTTTTCAAAGCCCTTGGTCAGGATCGCGTTCTCGCGCTCCTCACGGGACAGCGGGAGCGCGATCTCCAGCTCATCGCAGAGCTTCTGCCAATTGCGGATATAGCCGCTGAAATAGGTGATCTTGATGCTTTTTTCCATATCCATTCCTCCGTTTCGAGAAAATTATACCATCTTCGCCCTGTGCCGTCAATGCCGTTTTTCGCGCGGCCGCGGACTTTACAAGACGGCGGGAATGATGTATGATAAAGAAAATAACGGCAGGGAGCGATTTCATGAAAGAGCATGGCACGATTGCGGAGGAATTATTCAGAGAGGGCTATAACTGCGCGCAGGCGGTGCTGATCGCGTTCTGTGATTTGACCGGACTGGAAAAAGAGACCGCCGCGAAAACAGCGGTCTCCTTCGGCGGCGGACTGGGCAGGATGCGAGAGGTATGCGGCGCTGTCAGCGGCGCGGCGATGGTGCTGGGGCTGGTCAGAGGATGCGCCGATCCGACCGATCACGCGGCGAAAACAGCGCACTACCATCTGGTGCAGGAATTCGCACAGCGGTTCAAGGAAAAAAACGGCTCTGTCATCTGCCGTGAATTGCTGCGGGGCGTCGAGGTGCAAAGCGGCACGGATCCCGAACAGCGGACGCTGGAATACTACAAAAAACGTCCCTGTCCCCTGCTGGTGCGTCAGGCGGCGGAGATACTGGATGAGATGCTGACAGAAAAGCGCTGAACGGTTTGTTCAGCGCTTTCTTGATGCCGTATGACTTAATTCGGTACGATGATGTTCTCTAAGCCGAGGCACAGATAATAGCCTCTGGCGCCCTCTTCCTCATTCTCCTCCTTCTCGATATGGAAGGTGAGTCCCGAGGTATCGAAGCCGTTCACATAGTATTCTCCCATCTCCTGCCGCAGGAGGGTGATCATGTAATCGATGTTCTCCTCACCGAGCCTGATCAGGTTGTCGGTGATATCCCCCGCGTTCTCACCGTAACAGTCCAGATCTACGATGGGGATGACCAGATGGGTCTCCTCGCCCTCATCATAAATGCCGTTGCGCCGGACTGCTTCCTTGAACGCGCTGACCAGCCTTTCGTCGTCATAGGTCGTCGGAGCGTCCGCATAATAGGTCACGAAATAGCCCGGATCCGCGTAGAGTGTGCAGTAGGCGCCGTTTTTGTTCAGACCTCTGACGGTGAACTCATAGGACGCGCCGTCCCCGGCGTCCGTAAAGGTATAGGTATCATCCGCGACATCCGCGACTGCCTTCCACCTCTCGCCGCTTCTGACGAACACACGATATTTGGAAACATCGCTGCAGGTATCCCATATCAGCTTGATACCGTCCGCCGTGTTGTCAGAGGCGTAGATCTCAGGCAAGCCGTAATAGTATCGCGACAAGCCCTTGGTATCATAATAGCTGGTATAACTGCCCTGTTCGTCCACACAACGGACCGTGTAGGTGAATTTCGAGCCGTCAAACAGATAATAATCCTCGAAGGAGGTACCGGCGACGGTCGCCATCGTCTCCCACGTATTGTCGATGTCGTCCTTGCGGAACACCTTGTAGCGGTACGCGCCGGGTACAGCCGACCACGTCAGCTTCAGGCATCGCCTTTCCGCGGTCAGCTTTGTCAGCACGGGCGTTTCCAGACAGTCAAGGCTGTGACCGCCGCTGAGATAGCCGGAGATATACCTGCCCGCGGCATTCATCGCACGGACGGTGTAGTTGTACGGTCTGCCATAACTGACATTTTTATTCACGATCGAGCAGGTCGTATCGCCGACGATCTTCCACCTCGTATCCTCACCGCGGACGAATACGCGGAATTTCGCGGCGCCTTTGACTTGATAGACGCTGATCTGCTGACCGTTTCTGACGGTCGATATCCTGAACTCCGGAGCGGCGATATGGGTGATGGCCTTCCCGGCGTTGAAGTAGGAGCGGCAGCCGCCGTAGGAGGACGCCTTCCTCACGGTGAAGCTCAGCTTCTGACCGCTGTTATCACGGTCGACGCGGATGTTGACGGTATTCTTGCCCGAGGTCGCCGCGAGCTTCCATGAATTGCCGAAGGTACCGCCCTTGACAAAGATCTTGTAAACGTCGCCGTACAAATTGAAGCCCATCCCCATCCGCTCTTCCGCGGTCGTCGCCGCATCAGCGACGGTGACTCTCACGCCGTTTTCGATGTTCTCCAGCTTGGTGACGCTCGGCTCTCTGTAACGGATGCCGGAACAGCCGTTTTTGTTGTAGCCGCTGATGTATCTGCCGCTCTTGTCCAGCGCGCGGACAGTGTAGATATACTTGGTGTACATCGGCGCGTTCGTGTGGTCATAATACAGCCTGTCGGTATCGCCGAGGAATCGCCATTTCGACGCGTCCGCTGTTTTGTAAAAAACGCGGTATTGCGCCGCGTTTTCCCAGCTGTACCAGGAAACGCGCAGACCGGTCCTTGTCGCGTCGGCGCTCCTGAGGATCGGATAATTTTCGACAGTGCCTGTTTCGGCAGGTCCGTCGTCCGTCTGAGCCGCGCCGACTGCCGCCGTGCAGGCGCCGAACGCAATCAGCACGACCAATAAAAGTGTGATCAGCCTTTTCATTTTCAACATCCTTTCATCGGAAAAAGCTCTCTGTTATATAAACGTTTCAGAAGGAGGTTTTGTTTCACGGAAATCGGATTTTTTTCGGATCTCCGTGATTTTTTGCGCTTGTACGGTATTATTATAGGATGACCCGCATTTTCTGTCAACACCCGACTTGCCGCCATGGATCAGCGGGATCTCTCCTCTTTTCGCAGAAAGAGGCAGCCCTTGCGGACTGCCCCTGTTTCGGTATTCAGTTGATCCGACCGCGTCGGAGTGCTCAGCCGTAATACGCGACCGCCTTGACGTTATAGTTGTACAGCGCCGTCATCAGGTAATTGATCGTAGCATCGTTCAGCTTCGATGCGATATAGTTGGAGACGTTGAAATCCTCTGTCACGGAGCTGTCGCCGTTTGTAAAGGTCACCGTGAAATCCTTCATGATATCCGCCGCCTTGATGCCGGAGATATCATAGTAGACATAATTCTTTCTTACGCCCGGGGTCAGCGTCTTGTTATCGTAAGAGACCGTTGTTCCGTCATAGCCGCTGCCGGTTGTAAAGAACAGTCTGAGCGTGGTGGTGTCCTTCAAGAGCAGGCTGCTGCCGACGTAGGTCAGACCGTAAGCATCGAGCTTGCCCGCGTGATCGATCGGATCAAGATCGTCGGGATCGATCTCGGCAGGAGAATAATTGACGAGCTTGCTGTCGGCGGGATTCTCCGTGTTGTGGTCAAAGAACGTCTGCGCCTTTGCGCCGTAGTGAAGCATCGCCTTGCACAGCTCCTGCAGTCTGCCGAGCTTGGTATCATCGTCGGGGAACATATCGTCGAACTCGCCGCCCTCATTATCGATGATCCGATAGGCGTATTTTGCAACAGAATAGGTATCCGTCGCGACCTCAGTCCCGTCAACGGTCAGCACGGCGGTGATATCATCGTTGATTTCCTTCGCCGCGACAAAGCAGGTGACCTTGTACCATCCCGTATCCGGATCGGGAGTCAGCTCCGACAGCGGATAGGACTTCTCGTACTGATACCAGCTGAGGGTGACAGCCGCGCTGTCCGGGGATGCGCCGCGCAGATCAACGAAGAAGTTTACGCCGATCTCGCCCTTGAGGGTCAGAGAATTACCGGAGAAATACTTGCGGGCGGTCGCGGTATAGGTCGCGGTGTAGGTCACGTCGCCGGTGACTGTCGTGATCTCACGATCCCAGCCTGCAAAGGTATAGGTATTGTCGAAGTCAGCCGCCTTTGTCGGCGTATTCCCGCTATATACAGGCGTTTCGCCGTAATCGAACTCAGAGCTTTGCAGCACGGTACCGTCTTGGTTCGCAAAAGTGACCGTATAGCTGTTGAGGGATCGGGTATACTGCGCAGTGTAGGTCACGTCAGCGGTCGCGGGAGGCAAGGGATCATCAACGCCGTAAATATTGTTGCCGTCAGACCATCCGCTGAAGGTGTAGGAATACTGTGCATCACCCTCCTTGGTCGGAGTTTCGCCGGTATATTCAGGCGTGCCGCCGTACAGAACGGTATCAGACAACAGGGGGGTGGTCCCGTTCATCCATGTCACGTTGATCGGTGTAACGTTATCAAGGTAGAAATAGCCATTGAACCAGTCGCCGGCTCCGTCCTTGTTCGGGCGGAAATAGACGTCATAGAGACCGGATCGCTCAACGATGTAGTTTTGGCTGCTTTCGCTGCTGCTGGGATACCATTTTTCCTTTGAATCTTTGACCTTCAGTTCAGCATTCGCACTCAGTTCCACTTCGGACAGCTTATACTCGATATTCTCGGTATTGGACGCGTTCAGTTCAAAGGCGTATTCGTCGTTTTGGCTCCAACCGTTCATGGATCCGACGAGGTAGTAGGTCGGACCGGCTTCCACGTCATATTTGCCGCTGGTCGTCGTGGTTTTGATGACCCACGAAGCTCTGTCATTGATGCCCGTTATGATATCCACCGACTGCTTGCGGGAGCTGTTGCTGACTCCACTAAAGATAACGCCGGTCACGCCTCTCGGGATCACAGCGGAATAGACAGTACCGCCGTTCTGCATATCAACGCCCGGCCAATCAGGATCACTGCTGCTTCCCCAATAATACACCTTGAGATTGCTCCAATTATTGAGCTTGTTATACGCATAGACGGTGATCGTATCGCCTGACGTAGGATCGGTCGGCGCTTCGGTCGGAGTTTCGCCGCCGTACAGGCTCCATGTGCCGCCGCCGTAGCTTTGAGTGCCCGAGGCAACGGTATAGCAGTCGGTACCGGTCTCGGGATAAAGATCGGAGGTCTGGTACTTCTTTGCGCTCCATGCAAGCGTACCGGAATCCATGGCGCAGAAAATCACATGCGTCCAGCTTCCCTCGGGAACGTCGGCATAGTAAACGCTGTTGCTGCTATCGACAGGATCCATCTTGACCCAAGTATTATTATCCGTTCCGTCGCCGTACAGATACATCGCAAAGTTCGAGCAGGTCTTCCATGTGGTATTCGGGGTCAGATAGAATCGGGTGTTTGTGATCAGAGGATCGGACGTTCTGTAAACGACCGCTACGCCGGTGCTGCCTACCGTACCGGTAATGGTGTTGTTTGCTACGGTGAAGGTGCTGCCGGTGACTTGGTCGGTGTAATCACCGGGCGCCATCATGGCGGTAGTCAGACTGACGCTGCCCGCGCCGTCGAGCTTGCTGATGACCACACCCGCGTTGCCGGAGGTGCCGCGTTCGATGTAGGCGACATTTCCGGAATACGCAAGTTTTTCGTTCGTGCCGTTATAACGGCTCTTGAATTTATTGACCTCGGTGACCGCTTTGGACTTCCATGTGGTGTCGGTACTCGCCGCGCCCATTGTGTCGTTCGGACGCGCAAAGAACAGCGCGGTGGAATTGGCTCTGGAGCCGACGATCGCCCATGCTTTGACGATGTCATCATCGCCGACGACGGTCGTTTTGGGAATGCCCGCCGAGCCGGAATCGTCGTTCATATAGGTATCGTGCGATTCTGCCCACAGCACGCTGTAGGTCGCGCGTGCGCCCTTGTAATAGGTGCTGTCTGCCAGATTCTGAGCGTTTTTATTGTATGCGTAATATAGCGCACGGTCACCGGTGTAATTATCCGTCACCGCAAAATAGTTCGTATAGTTTGAGATACTCGTACCGGCGTCGTTGAGGATCTCTCCGTAAAGATAGAGGTCGTCCTTGTTGTTCTGTGTTACGTAATCGTTGATACCGTTGATCACAGTCGGCCAGAAGTCGCTCTTGCAGTTATCGGGGTCGGTCGGCAGTTCGATATGCTTCGCCGCGTCAAAACGGAAGCCGTCTACGCCGCAGTCGACACATTCCTTGAGCAAGTCGAGTACCTGCTGCTGAACAAACGAATTGGATGTGTTCAGATCGGGCATGCCAATATGATGCTGGGTCATGTTATAGCGGCTTTGACTGTTGGCTTTGATGTTTTCGGTATGATAGCAATCCGAATTTTTCAGGGCAGAGTCAACACCGGGGTTCAGATAATCATAGGTACCGCCGGAGGTGCCGTTGTTTGCCAGATGGTTGGATACGATATCGACGATGACCTTGATATTGTACTTTTCCGCCTCGGTGCAGAGGGCGGTCAGTTCGCTCTTTGTGCCGAGCCATGAGTAGCCGGTCGCGACCTTGAAGCCCAGCGGCTGGTACAGCTTTGACCACTGGCCGGACGTATCCGTCCACGAGGCGTTGTAGTCCTTCGGCTGCTGGACCGGAGAGGTCTGCACAGCGGTGTAGCCTGCCTTTGCGATATCCGGCAAGGCAGCCTTGATGTTGTTATAGGACCAGTTGAAGCAGTGCAGGATCGCACTGCCCTGAACGGTCTCCTGCGCATAGGTCTCGTATGTTTCGGTGTCGGCTGCCGCCGGAACGATCCCGACAGCGAACATCGAAACGACCATGCACAGCGCAAGGGTCAAACTGATAAGCTTTCGTTTCATAGAGATTTCCTCCTTCAGGATTGATGTGTTTAATTCATGCAGCCTGCATAATCTTTCAAATATCCGCATTGATTTTCAAGTTGATTTCGCGGCTTATTATTCTGATTCAGAAATATAATCAATCTTTTTTTGCGGCTTCCGATCCCGTAGGAAACGATTGTACTTTTCAAATTTTTAAAGTTTTGAATGGTAAAAAATCAGGACGGCTGATACACTGAACAGCCGTCCTTGTGATACTGATATTTTGTTGATCGCGCTTACGTGCCGGTCATCTCGGCGTATACCTCTGCGGGGGTGGCGAAGCCCTCCTTCTGGATCGCGCCGCCTTTGAAGGACAGCGCCAGTCCGGTCAGCAGATCGCCGCCGCTGTCGAGCATATCCTCGTTGACAAGCGAGGCGTCATAGGAAACCGACTCCGGATACATGATGGTATATACAGCGCTTTTCTCTTCGCTCAGCGTGCTGTCGGTATACAGCTTGCCGTTTTCGAACCAGCCCGAGCCCAAGCCTGCGCTCTCTCGGTAATACACCCTTTCGTTGCCGCTTTCCGAGAGGAACGTCCAGCCCGGCGCCATCTCATAGGAGATCAGATGCGTCGTGCCGTTGGATACGTTGTCGGTCACCTTGACAAAGACGTACGCGTCGACGGTGTTGTATACCGTGACGGAGGGGTCCATGCCGTCGCTGATGCCGGGAATGATCTCATAATATTTGATGCCCTGAGCGTTGATCCCTGTTTCGTCGATGGAAGCCGTGACGACGTTCTCGCTGAAGCCGTTCACCACCGGGTTGGCAGCGTCGGTGAGATAAGCGTAGGTAGCCGCGCCGGATAACATCATCAGCGCAACTGCGGCGGCAATCAGCACGATCATCAGTTTTTTGCGGTTGATAGCCTTCATTTATTCACCCCTTAACGTGATGGATAGACTGCCTCCGAAACGGGGTGACCGCCCCGGAGGAGCCGCAATAACGGTCGATGATCAGGAAATCGTGAACACGGGGTATGAGCGCTCGTAATCGCCGCCGCGGGTGGTCGCGGTCACGGTCTCAAAGCCTGCAAAGGTCGCGGTCTTGCCTTCGGGAACGACGACAAAGTAGTAGGCATAGTCCTCGTTATCATAATTGGTGCGAAGCTGGTAATCGGCTGCGTCGCCGACAACAGCGCCGTTCCGGATCTTGAAGCCCTGTACCTCATAGCCGCTCGCGACAAAGCTGACCTGAGGATTCTCGGAAGCATTGTCGGAGGGATCGAAATTCTTGAACGTGCCGCCGGTAACGCTGATGCTCGCATTACCGTTTTTTCCGTTTTGATCATGGAGATTCAGCGCTGCATAGCAGTCCATTCCGTCGGAATACGCCGCCTCATAGTATCCGCTCTCAACATTGATCCTGCCCTGATACGCATAGACGACATGGGCGGAAATGCCAAACATGCGGACGTCGTTGAGTGTGATAGAGCCGTTCTGTACATTGCCGAAGATACCGATCCTGGTATCGATAACGCTGCCGCTGTGGAGAAGCAGCCGCGGGTTGGCAGTTCCGGGAGGAGGCGTCGTATAGAAGCCGCCCATTGACTCTGCGTCGTCGACGCGCTGGTTCACCAGTGAGTAGCCGTTCATATCAAGCTCCAGCTGACCGACTGCAAGCAGGAAATTGTCTGCGTTGTCGGTGGTTTCGAGCGGGATATCCTCGCCGAACGCACCGAACTTGCTTTGCGCGGTCGTCCACAGAACGCCCATATGATCTTGATCCATGATCAGTCTGGACACTGTGTTTTCCGGATCGAGATTGGTCTGGATCGCCTCTGCTCTGAAGGACAAGGTCAGATCGCTCAGGTTCTCCATATCCTCATTCGTGATCGCCGGGTCATAGCCGACGCTGTCCTTGACAAGAATGTTGAACTCCTGCGGGGAGTCGGAACCGGAAACGAGTCTGAAATAGACCTTTTCGCCGTCCTGATTGGTACATAGATACTTCCAGACGGAGGTGTCGATCTCATAATCGACCAGACCCTCGGTATGGTCGGTCACATAGAGATACACCTTTGCAACGGTGACCTTCGGGTCTTTATCCTGAGTGGTACCCGGAATGATCTCGTAGGTATCGCCGGTGGTCTCGCCGATCTCGACGGTGACTTTATTGGTTTTGAAATTGTTGGTGACGGGGTCGGTCTTGTCCTGTAAATAGGAGAAGGTGACCGAGCCGACCAACAGTGTCACTGCCAGTGCGACCGCCAGCAGCGTGGACACTAATCTGATTTTTTTGGTTCCGGTCATCGTATCATCCTTTCTGTCATCTGAGTGGAGTTACGGGATCGATGCGCGGATCAATACGTGAATAACGGAATCGTACCGGTGTATGTGCTGCCGTCCTTTGTCGAAGCCGTGACGGTGGTAAAGCCCTGGAAGTTAACGCTGTCGACGCTGCTGGGAACAACAACAAAATAGTAAGCATAATCCTCGTTGTCATAATTGGTGCCCAGATCAAAGGCGGAGGCATCATCCAGCACTTCGCCGGTGTTGGAAAGCTTCACGCCGATGGTCTTATGACAGGACGCAAGATAATTGGTATTCAGCCCGTCAGAAACGTTATTGCCCGGGTCAAAGTTCTTGAAGGTGCCGCCGGATACAAGGAACGAACCGCTGCCGTTATCCGCATAGCGGTCTTCGATATTCAGGGTAGCATAGCCGCCATCTCCCGCCGCCTGGAAGCTGGTGCTGTAGCGGCTTTCGTAATATCCGCTCCGGATCTTGATCAGACCGCCGGAATTATACACAGCCTCTCCTGCGTCGGAGAAGATATTGACATTTTCCACCGCCATTACGGCTGTGCGGGTGCCGTCGAGCCAGATACCGCGAGAGCCGGTAAATATGCTGCCGTTCCTGATAACGGCATTGTCGGCAGATTGCGCGTAGAAGCCGCCGTATTCATGATCGGTCGTCTGATCGACGAGGCTGTGCCCGTTCAGATCGACTTTCTCCGCGTTGATGAAATCAAAGCGCTGATTGGAATCGCTGTCTTCAATCGGAATATCTTCACTGAATTCTCCGATGATCGTGTATCCGCTGCCTCTGGAGCCGTTAGGTTTGATAACGCTCAGGCTGAAAGAATTATTTCTGAGAATGTTTGTCGGATCAGAATCCTTGATGGGATATCTGTGATAGTTATTATAGACCTTCATTACATTGTTGAAGACAGTAACTCCTCTGTAATGATCAAATCCTGCCGACTGTAAGGTATACGCCTCAAAGGCAAGATATACGCTATCCTTCAGCGCGCCGTCCTTTGTCCCGTCGACGGTCATGTCGGTGTTTTCAAGGGCAGCGTCATAAGAAACCCGGTCATTCTTCAGCAGATGGATCTCATTATCCAGCGGCGTCGTTGTGCCTTTTTGCACCCAGATGCTCTCGCCGTCAGAATTGGTGATATACTCGCCTGCGGGGATAAAGCTGCGAACATAGACCCAATCGTTCGGACCGACTCTGCCGATCTTCTCCCATCCCTCAAGGTTCAGTTCGTAATTCACTAAACCGTCCGTATGATCGTACACGATCAGGACGATATCGGCGTCAACCGTGTTTTCGATTTTCAGAACGGGGTCTTTGGTTTGTGTCGTGCCGGGGATGATATCAAACTCGGTTCCAGTAGTTTCAGTGAGATCGAGCTCGATCTTGTTGGTATTGAAGACGTTGGTGACGGTATCGGTCTTGTCCTGCAGATAGGAGAAGGTCACGGAGCCGATCAGCAGCGTGACAGCCAGCGCTACGCCCAGTATCGTTGTCACCAGTCTGATTTTCTTAGATTTAGACATATTTTCACCTCAGTATAAATTGCATCAATTTTGTTGGATTTGTTGAACCGTCCGTCCCGCGCGGGCAGATCAAGCAGTCCGCCCGCAGGGACATCTCTTCATCAATCAAATCAGGCAAAATTGAACTGCGGGATGCCGCTGCTCATGCCGGTATAGGCAGCGGTCTGGCCGTCGGGAACTACCACGAAGTAGTAAGCGAAGTCCTCTGCGTCGTAGTTGGTGCGCAGGACATAGTCTGAAGCGTCGCTCAGTAAGCTGCCGCTGTTATCGATCTTGAAGCCCTCGGTGTGGTAACCGTCGGCGAGGAAAGAGGTGGGGATGCCTTCGGAAACGTTGTTGGCGGGATCGAAGTTCTTGTAGGTACCGCCGGATACCGTCGCCGTAGCTTTACCGCTTGTGCGCGCGCTGTCGAGCAGGTTGATCGTAAAGTATCCTGTGCCGGCGCAGGTGCTCTCCATATAGGTATCCTTGCCGGTGATGATCAGATCGCCGTTTTCGCTGTACGCGGCGTGTGTGCTGGCGCCCTTGATGACAACGTTTTCAAGAGTAGCCGATTTGCCTCTGGAGAGCCAGAAGCCGTAATCGACCACGCCTTCGGCGACTTCGATGGTGCCGTTTTTGACGGTGATGGAAGCCTGCGGCGCGATCGGGCCGAGGAATCTCAATGCAGCTTCGGTGCTGGAACCGTTATCGGTGATCTTATGACCGTTGAGGTCGATATTGGTTTCCTTCTGGATCTGCGTGCTGACACCGTCGGTGGTAACATCCGCTTTGAGAATGCTGTTGCCGGAGGTCTTCAGCGCGTTAAAGGAATCGACGGAGTTGGTGGTCGCGCCGGCATAGCCGTCCGCGGGTGTATCGAAGCCCGCCTTCTGAACCGCCTGCGCGGTGAAGATCAGTCTTTGATTGGTTTTGAGAGTGCCGTTCGATTTCAGCATATCGGAGTTTTCAAGGGACGCGTCATAGGAGACCTTGTCGTCCTTGAGCACGGAAATATCCGTGGTCTGGATCTCACCGGTATAGGCGGGATCGGCAGACGCGTCATAGTTCTCATACCACTTGCCGTCTTCTCTGTTATAGAAGCCGTCGATCTCTCTGTAGTATACCGTTCTGGTGTAGCTGGAGGTCGAAGCCGTGGTACCGGGGATGTTGATCTCTGTCCAGCCGTCGGCGATCTCATAAGTCAGCATGCCGGGCGCTCTGTCCTCGACTGTGACATATACATAGGAAGGAACGGTTGCGTCGACGGACACCTTGGGATCCTTGGTCTGAGAGGTGCCGGGGATGATCTCATAGGTATTGCCGGTCGTTTCCTGCAGATCGACGGTGACCTTGTTGGGATTGAAATTGTTGGTGACGGGATCGGTCTTATCCTGCAGATACGCAAAGGTGAACGAGCCCGCTGCCATGACCGCTGCTAACGCCACGGCGCCTGCGATTGTAGCCAGTTTTTTCTTATCCATTTTCATGATAGATTCTCCTTTTCCATTTTTTCATATATTCATGGATATTATTATTCCGCTCGCGGAGCCGAAGTCCCCGGCCCCGCGTTATTTCTGTTTTTCGGGATCAGGTCTCGCCCCGATGCTCGGAGCCGATCCACCGGTACTCATCAAGGATGAGCTTGCAGTTATAGATGTGATCATAGGTGTCGCCGATGAAGTACTTGTCATCGAGGATATCTCTCTGGGTAAAGTCGCTGTTGACCTCGTTGCCGTCGGCGATATAGGAAACGTTGGAGGACGAATACTCAACGTTGTCGGCACGCGTCCAGAAGAAGCCCTGCAGGTTGCCGTTATCGCTGATGGTCTTCATGGAGGAGTCCTCGATGCTGACAATCGCGTCAGCGCCTTCGCAGACGATGTTCGCGAAGCCGTTGCTTTCGGACGCGGGATAGTAGTTATTGCCGATCAGGGTAGAATCGGATGAACTGAGATTGAGATCAGCGCCGCGGGAATATACATCGCAGTAGCCCTGGATCGTCGTACCGCTGATGTTGATATCGGTGTTGTCGCCGTTCAGGAACAGCGGATAGTGATCTGCAAGGATATTGCAGTTGGTGATCGCGACCTCAACATTGTCCGAATCGACGCGGAGGACCGTGTTGTATCTGCCGTTGATCGGCGCCTTCAGGGTCAGGTCCGCGAGAACGACGGAGATATCGTCGGTATCGGTGCGGAAGATAGAATCGGTATCGGTAGTGATGGTATGACCGTTGCCGTAGATGACAACATCCTTCTTGATGATCAGAGCATCGCCGGCGCTGCCGGTGAAGTCGATGTCAGCGCCGAGCTCGATGGCGCCGCCGCTCTCCAGACCGGTCTTGAGGTCTGCGGCATTGTCAACGGTTTTGATGCCCGCCTCGGTCGCGATCAGGGTATCGTACGCCTGCTCTGCAGAGGTGAACGGTACGGTCTGGATGGCGTGGGACTGGAATTCCAGTGTGGTGCCCGGGAGGATATCGCCCTTTTCGAGGCTGGAGGGATAGTAGACCTTGTCGTCCTTGAGTACATGGAACTCCTGCTCTGAGTCAGAGCCATCGACGATACGGTAATAGACGTTGTCGTGACCCTCGAGCGGCAGCCAGCCCTCTTCGATATAGTAATTGATTTTGCCGTCGGTATTGTCGGTGACCTCAAGGAAGAGGTACGCGTCGATATCGGTCGCGACCGTTACGATCGGATCCTTGTCTGCCGACGTGCCGGGGATGACCTTGTAGTGATCGCCGGTGGTCTCATCGATGTCGACACTGATATCCTGCGGATCAAAGGTATTGGTGATCTTCTCGCTGGAGTCACGAAGATATGCAAAGGTGACAGAAAGCGCGACGACGATCAGCGCAAGTGCTGCGGCGCCGATGGTGATCATCAATCGTTTCTTGCTGTTTCGTTTCATGATGAAATGTCCTTTCGTTCGTTTTTTATTCGGTACGATCATTTGAGTCTTTTGGTGATCCTTTTCATGACGCTCTGCAGTCGTTCGAGCGTCTCTCCCTCTGCGTTCATGAGAGAGTTTTTAAAAATCAGAACCGTGATTACTGACGCGCAAAGCACCAGCAGGAATACCAGCGCTGTGCCGCTGCTGCCCGTCTTGACCTGTCCGGAATCGCTCGGCGTATAATAGCCGCTGTTCGGGGATCCGGGAGCGACGGTCGCAGGAGTGTGAGAGGGCGTCGTCGCGGGAGGTCGTATCGCGCCGGTAGGAGCCGCTGTCGGTACAACGGTCTCATCGGGCTTGACCGTCTCACTCGGCTTCTGGGTCTCGGTAGGAAGCGCGGTAGGTTCGGTCACTTGTGTGGGAGGTACTGTCTCAGGCACCGTCGGCGTTGTTTCGGGAGGCTGTGTTCCCTCGGTGGGCGGTGCAGGAGTGTCAGGCTCCGTGGGAGGTTCTGTGCGCGGCGCTTCAGTAGGAGGTTCCGTTTCCGTCGGACTTACAGGTACGTCGACATCGGCGATAAATGTGTTGACGACTTCGTTCGATACGGCGTCAAAGTACGCAGAGGCGGCAAAGCAAGCCGCGTGCATCACAAATACCGGCGCAAGCACGGTCATGATGATGATTCTGAAGAATTTGCGCGGGGATCTCTTCCCCATGTCTCATACCTCCTTCCTGAAGATTTTCAGCTGGACTGAATCGATAAATCGATAGTTGATTGACGATGACGTCAGATCGTGATCAGGCGACGTCTGCGTATTCCACGTTTTCCGCACCGTCGACAAAGCGCTCGACCGCGTTGTCGATCGCAACGTTCTTTTCGATCACGTCTGCCTGGATCGCATATACCTGAGCCTTGATGAACTGCTTCTGGGCTTCCTGCTTGAGCGCTTTGAGCTCATCCAGCGTCAGGTCCTCGGAAACCTTGACCTTGGTGAAGATCGGCGCTAAGGTGATGTCCTCGTCGGCGTTCTCCGCATCGACCTTCTCCTTGTAAACATAGAGGGTCTTGTCGTCCTTGGAGGCAACCTTGAGCCAGTTCTCGGTATCGATATTGAGCGAGAATACGTCGGCGTGCGCGTTGGACACACAGATGAAGATGTAGGCATTCACGCTGCCCTTGATGACTCTGGGGGTCGGGTCCTTATCAAGCTCGGAGCCCGCGACGAATTTGTATTCGTTTTCCGTCACTCTGTCTTCGTTGGGGAGCGCGACGCCCTTCTCATTGACCTTGGCTTCGTCAAGAGCTACGGCGATATCGCCGCCCTCAAAGCTGTTGACTACCTCTTCGCTCGTTGTGAACAGCCATGACAGTGTCGGTGACGCCAGCAGGGCTACCGCCAACAATAAAATAAGGGAAACGGCTGTCAGTCTTCTGAATTTTTTCATAATAGTTCTCCTTTCGGGTAATTGATTCTATGTTAGAGTATCGCTACTCTTTGTTCCCATTTTCCGCGGCGTCCGGAACCGGCGCTTCCTCGATGCTGACATCGAGCGCCTCCTGCTCCTCAGCCGCCTTCTTCTTTGCCTTTTTCTTTTTGACGATCCGCTCGATGATCCCCCACAGCAGGGTCCCCGCCAGCAGGACGATCACGATCGTGATGAACATCACGCGGTTTTCCGGTGCGACGATCACCTTCAGCACCTTTCCGCCGAACGGAACGGAAAATACGACCTTTCCCATCACGTTGTCCCATTTGACCGGGGCGCTGTCCTCGACGTTGTTGTTGTCGCCCTTTGTGACAAAGGTGCGTGAAGACGAATGCTTTTCGATCACGCGGTGGGTGACATAGTTCTCATCATTCAGCGCGTAGGTGATGGTATCGCCGACCCGGATCGTCGACGGGTCGACCTTCCGCGAAAAAACGATGGAATACACGGGATACGTCGGCTCCATACTGCCCGACGCGACATAATACGCGTTGATGCCGAGCAGCTTCAGCGCGACCAGTCCGACCGCGATGATCACAAACACCGTCAGGAAGAATGTAGCGATAAAATTCCCGATCATGAATTTTCCGCTGTCCTCGGATCCATCCTCCTGCCTTGCCTTTTTGGCTTTCTTTTTGTCCGCTGCTTCAGGCGGCTTTTCCGACATGGCACGGAGCTTTTCACGTTCCCGTCTCAGCTCCTCACGCTCCTTGTCCAGCTGTGCCTGCTGTTCTGCAAGCTGTCTGCGCTGTGACGCAAGCGACTCGCTCTCAGATAATTCTTCCGGCAGCGTTTTCTCGATATCAGAATGGTCCAATGCAACCCCTCCAGTCTGAAAGTGCATATTTTCGGTACCGGCAGAGTCGGAACACCAAATGTGTACCGGTGTATCCGCAGCCAGTGATCTATACCGACAATTACGCTAAAATTATTGTTATTATAACACATTATTTCAGATTTATCACTGATTTTTACTAAAAATATGGATAATTATTGTGCAAAACGCATTATTCGTACCAAATATACAAAAAATAATGGTCTTTTTATAATTCTTTCACAAAATAATGCTCCGCTTATTGCACATTCAACCGCCGCCGCGATCGTATCAAACCCAAAAAAAGG
This sequence comes from uncultured Eubacteriales bacterium, assembly GCA_900315815.1. GTDB lineage: Bacteria > Bacillota > Clostridia > Oscillospirales > Acutalibacteraceae > Ruminococcoides. The sequence goes on along the minus strand of ONAS01000054.1, from coordinate 7,401 downwards.
TACAGACCGAAGCCTGTACCTTTGAGGTGTTACATATTCTGTTGGGTCGCCGTCCGCTCACGGCAGGATGCTACAGCCTTGAAAACGCCGCGGCGCCCTTCGTCATCAGCCAGCGGTACAACAGCACCGCGGCGGCGGCAAGCACGACTGCCCAGATCGCAAGATACAGCGACAGCCCCAGCTGATAGCCGAACAACAGGTAGGGTACGGCAAACAGCGCCGTGACGCCCCAGCCGCCGAAAAGAGCGATCGCCACAGCGGCGCCCTGCTTGACTGCCGCCATCACCGACGTCCACTGAAGCATCGGATACCTCACGCCCAGGAACAGACAGAACATCGCGGAAAATGCACTGTAGACCAGCGGCACCAGACAAAGAAGCAGCGTTTCCGCCAACGGCATGCGCAGCGCGATCGCCGCACAGATCACCGCGAACAGCATCGGGATCTCTGTCAGAAGCAGCTGAACAGCCGCTTTCGCCCGCAGTACGGTTTTGGCATCGACCGGCAAGGACTGCGGGATCCAGATGCTTTTCCCTTCCAGAGAGATCGACGGCGCCGCAGAGTTGTTCGCGGTCGAAAGCATCATCAGCGCGGTACACAGCAGGAGCGCCCCGCACCCGGGTTTATCCGGGAGGAGCATATTTAGGATCGCGGGTACCGAGGAGCCGCTTGCCAGAAGGTAAATGCCGAGCGCGGGGAGCAGCAGTGTGCCGAGACCGCAGTTGAGCATATACATCGGATTGGATGTAAAGGCCGCGAATTCCTTGGCGAGCAGCGCGCCGAATGCGGTTCTTAGCTTTGCCCGCTTTTCGGTATAACGCACCTTTTTGACGCTGCCCGAGGCGGTGGCGAGCTTCAGAAAACCGCGCGACAGCACCAGCATCATCAACACAAGGATCAGCACGGCGGCGGCGGTGAAGATCGCTGTCGCGGGCAGGTCGCCCTCACCGACGCGTCCGAACAGATAGACGCCGTAGGCGGAGCCTTTGATCTCGGCGCCGTAGACCGCCGCGTTGGCGATGAGCTCCCTGATCAGCTCATTCGCCTTGAAATAGACGTAATAGTATAAAATGACGAAGAGCAGAGAAATCAGAACGATGACAAAGCTCTTGTTTTTCAGCTTCAGGCTGATTCTGGCAACGACCCACCCCAACAGGCAGGAAAGCACCAGCACGATCACGGAGATGATCAGGAAAAACAGCAGTCCGCAGATGATATTCGCGGCAGTCGCACCGACAGTCACCCAGTATACGATCATCGTCGGCAGGAGCACCAGAGCAGAATACATGGCGCCCAGCAGATAGACGTTCAGCAGTCGTGAGATCACGATCACACGCGCAGGGATCGGCATCGACAGCAGAAGGTCGTTGTCCTTGGGCAGGTACAGGCTCGAATAGGTGTTGAAAACACTGCCGAATGAACCGAACACGATCGCGATCCCGCCCATCAGCACAAAATACAGCCAGCCCATATTGACCGATGCAAGACCGCCGCACAGACTGATCGCGAGAAAGGTGAACATCCCGCCGAGAACGCCGACCGACAGGAAGATAAAAAAGGCGACCCACAGGATCAGGCGGCCCTTGGTACGCAGACGGTTGTTCTTTGCGTCAAAGAAGAGATTGCGGAACGCCTCGGAGATCTGCTTTTTCAGTAATACCTTCAGCACTTACTCCGCCTCCAGTTCCAGAAAGACTTCCTCCAGACTGTCGTCGCCCTTGACCTCTTCCATGGTACCGGACTTGATCAGCCTGCCCTGCTTGATGATCGCGACCTTGTCACACAGCTTTTCCGCGACCTCCAGCACGTGGGTCGAGAAAAAGATCGCGCCGCCGTTATCGCAAAGCTCGCGCATCATTTCCTTGAGCAGATGCGACGCCTTCGGATCCAGTCCGACAAACGGCTCGTCCATGATGATCAGCTTCGGGGAATGGAGCCACGCCGCAATGATCGCGAGCTTCTGCTTCATGCCGTGCGAGTACGCCGAGATCGGCTGGGCAAGATCGCTCGTCAGCTCAAACAAATCGCCGTATCTGCGGATCCTCTCCTGACGATCCTGTGCGGATACGCCGAAGATATCCGCGACGAAGTTCAGATATTTGATTCCGCTCATGAAGTCGTACAGGTCCGGATTGTCGGGGATGTAGGCAAGCGCGCTTTTGCATTTTACGGGCTGATCCTTCACGGACATGCCGTCGATCAGGATCTCGCCCGCGTCATAGCCGAGGATCCCCGCGACGCATTTCAGCGTAGTCGTCTTCCCCGCTCCGTTGTGACCGATGAAGCCGTAGATCTCTCCGCTGCGGATGTTCAGCGACAGATCGTCGACGGCTTTTTTCTCTCCGTATGCTTTTGTCAGGTTTTCGATTCTCAGCATTTTCTTATCTCCTTACGCGCCTTGTCGCGCGTCTGTAATGTTTGTCATAAAGCACCGCTTACTTCTTTACCAGCTCGGTAAATACCGCGTCGCGGTCAAAGTCGCCGGTCGTCAGTCCCGGCACCTCCTTGAACGCCTTGCACAGCGACAGACTGACCTCGGTGAGGATCGAGCTGATCTCGTCATCCGAATAGGGACAGTCATCCGTCACGATCAGCGCCGCAAAGCTGAACGCGAGCAGCCATAAATCGCGGAAGTAATGATCGGCAGTGTCGGCGTCCATATTGTAGATCCGCATGACCGAGTCACGCACCAGCTCCTGCGAAAGGCCGAGCGCCTCCGTCGCGCCGTCTGACGCATTGTCGGGCTTTGTCAGAAACAGCAGCCTGAACAGCTCAGGCTCCTCCCTTGCAAAGCGGATATACTGCTGTCCGACGCCCAGATTCGGGATGGGAGCCGTCAGTCCGCGCTCGATATATTCCAGATAACGCCTTTTGGCATAGGAACAGACCTCTGCTCTGAGCTGTTCCATCGTATCAAAATAGGTGAAGATCGGACGGGTCGACACGCCCAGCTTTGCCGCGACTTCGCGGGCAGTCAGCGCATCATAGCCCTGTTCGCGCACGATCGCGGCCGCCGCGCCGACGATCTCTTCTCTTTGAAACTTTACCTTCGGAGGCATTTGCTTCATCCTTTCACGTTTCAACACGTTTTACGGCTTCGGGATCCTGTCCCGCGCCGCAAAGCAAAATCCCCTGTGTCAGCAAGGGATATCACATATACTCAGCTGCCCGGATCGAGCGGCGACGGCTCCTCCCGACAGCTTCCGATCCCCTGCGCCGCGTCGACCTTGCAGTAGAAATCCTCTTTGTTCCGGTACTTATGGAAAAACAGCGCCTGGCGGCGGCCGAAGCGCATTTCCACCCGCGGCGGGAGGACAACGTCCTCCAGAAAGATCGGCAGGATGTCGAGCATCAATTCGCGTGCGAAAAACAGCTCGTCCTTGCAGTTCTCGTTTTCAAAATACGCCGCTGAAAAAAACGGGATCATATAGGCGGCGTTCTCCAGATGGGCGGCGATGATATCGTCCTGTTCCCTGCCGGGCTCTGCGCTGCCGCTGTCGAACCATACGCGGTAGCCCCTGTGCTGGAGCGATCGGACGATCGGGCGGATGCGCTCGGCGTCCTCCGCGGTATGGCTGAGGAAAATATAGTCCTTGTCGCCCTCATACGGTACAAGGACCGACGTCTGTTCCTTGATGACGCGCGCACGGTCGGCGGCTTCCGCGACTGCTTTCAGGACAGCCGCATCGTCAAAGGAGCCGACCTCAAAGGTCAGGGTCAGCAAGCCGCTTTTCGCGATCTCCTGTCGCTCCGTATAGATGCGGAACGAACAGCGCGCGTTATCGGAGTCGAACACCAGTATCAGCTCGGACTCGTTGACTGCGTCGATCTCATTTTGCAGCCAGTCGATATCCATATCGAAATCTCTGCCGGGAACACAGCATTTGTGACCCGCCGCCTCCAGCGCGCCGACCGCTGAAAGGACTGCGTCGCGGTCAAGATTGCTTGCGCAAATATAAATCAAGCTCATAGGTCATCCTCCCGATCGGTCACTCTGCCGACATCCCGCGGATCATGCTTTTGCGGCTTCGATACCGTCCGCGGAAACCAGCTTCTCATAGAACTCGCTGCCGGTTTTGCATTCGTATTTATTGATCGCCTGCAGCCGCTTGAGGCGCATCGACAGGCCCAGCGGCAGCTTTGTCTGTTCCAGATAGATCAGCAGGCGCTTTTTATTCAGATCGCGGGCAAAGCTGATCTCGTCCTTGCAGTTGGACGATTCGATGTAATTCGGCGAGATGAACGCCAGCATGTAGCTGCAGTCGCTGATATGCCGGGCGATGAATTCGTCCCACTGGGACGCGGCGTGGATGCCCTCGTCATACCAGATACGGTAGCCGTCCTTCTGCAGGCGGGAGATCACCGGATAGACCTTGTCCCTGTCCTTGTGCGAATAGCTGACGAAAAGATACGGCAGATCGCCCTCGTAGGGCTGTTCCAGGATCGCGTCGGCAAAATAATCGTCCGACTCGGCGTTTTTGCAATCTTCCACAGCTTTCCGGATGAACGCGGGCAGGGCTTTGGCCTTTTCGCCTGCGGTCATGTCGAACACACGAACACAGCCGGGGCTCATACAGCTCATCTCGTCGATCGTCAGCCTGCCGACCGCGGCGTCATCAGGGCTGAGCCTGATGATAATGATCGGGATATGCTTGTAAAGAGAGCTTTGCAGCTCGATATCCGTATTGCAGGAGCCGACCTCCCACCGCGAGACCGCGAACGCGACGTGGACATCGCAGCGCCGGATGGCCTCGTTCATCTCGTCAAAGCATTTGCTCAGATGCACGCCTTCGGGATACAGCCAGAAGGAGATATCCTTGTCATCTCTGTGTGCCTTCATCCACTGATATACCGCGCTGTTTCGTCGGTCTCTGTCAGGAAGAGTTACATATACCAACATACCCTATCAGCTCCTTTTTCAGCGTAAAAACGCCGTTTTTTTCAGTGTAGCACAGTTCACATGCCATAGCAAGAAAAATCGGCATGCTGAACGGCTTTCCGTTTTGATCGGAGGATCCTGCGTGGCTGTCAGTTCAGCTCCAGCCGCATGTATACGACCTCCTGATACCCCGTGAATCTGGACAGAAAGTCACGCGGGTTTCTGCCGTATTCGACAAAGCCGGCGTGCGTATACATATTCAGCGCGCGGTCATTGTCCGCGACGACCTCCAGCTCCATCTGGTGATAGCCCGCCTGCTTTGCGCAGTCGATGCACGCCTCTAAAAGCGCCTTGCCGACGCCGAGTCCCCAGTGCTCCTTTTCGATGCTGACACCGAAGTCACAGCGATGGCGCAGCTTCTCGCGCTTTCCGACCGTTTCGATCCCCGCTGTTCCGATGATCGCTCCGTTGAGTTCGGCGAGGATCTCGACCTCTCTGTCGCTGTCGGCTTTCTTTTGCAGATACTCCCCTTCCTCCTGCGCGGTGAAGGTGATCTCGTCCGAATAGGTGAGCAGATAATCCGTCTCGGTATGCGCTGTGATAAAGGAGTCCAGCGCCGCCCGGCCGTCGTCCGCCGTACCGTTCCTCAGGACGCATTCTCTGCCGTCCTTCAATATGATTTTCTGATAGTATTTCATGGTCACACCCCGCTGTTCACGATCTGCGCGTAGACTTCCTCCGGGATCATCGGCGATCCGATCTCCGCCAGCACGGCGCGCATATCGTCGTCATGGATACAGGCGCCGCCGTTGTGCATACAGGCAAAGCAGCCGATCATCATCTTCATTTCGTTTCCTCCTTTTTCCAGTAAAAATCGAATCGATAGGTTTTCTCAAAGCCCAGCTTTTCATAAAACGCCATATCGGATATCACATATGCCCGCTTCGCGCCGAGGGCTCTCGCGCGGTTGAGCGCTTCGAAAATCACCGCTTTCGCGACGCCCTTTCCGCGGTAGGACGGTACCGTACAGACCGGCTCCACGTAGGTATAATCGGTTTTTTCGCTGTACCACAGACAGCAGTAGGCGGCCGTCTCCCCCGACGGATCCTGTGCCGCTACGCTCAGACGCAGATCAAAATGCCTGCGGTTATATTTGATGTCGCATTCCTGCTTTTTGAATTCCTCACGGTCGTTCCCGTGGTCAAACCCCTGCCACAACAGCCACTGGAATTCATGTGACTGAGCGACTGGATCAAGCTCAATAAAGCGCATGCCGTCGGGAAGCTCCGGCTCAAGCTCCCGATCCGTCGACAAGGACATGATGATCTCGCGCTGCTCTGCGCGGACAAAGCCCGCCTTCACCGCCGCGGCGATCATACCGCTTTGATCCGCCCGTATCGCGATCCCCAGTCCGTTTTCATCGCGCAGGTGAGTCCACGCGTAATCCAGGATCTCCGGGTACAAGGCTTCATATCCCGGCAGCGCCGCGCAGAACGCTTCGCCGAAATACATATCATAAACGGCGGCGCCGACGACCCTGTCGCTGTCAGTCCATATGCCGATGGAGCGGATCAGGCTTTTGTCGAATTCGGGGTGCTCGTACATCCATTCAAACCTTGCCCAATTCCAGTTGATGCAGGCTTTTTCCGCGCGATTCAGCTCGATCAGAAAATCGCAGACCGCCTCATAATCCTCTTCTCTGTAATATCGGAATCCCATGTTCTCGCCTCTTTCGTAACAATTGTTATGCAACTGATGTTATCATACAGGAAAGGCGGTGCTTTGTCAATAGGATCGGGGAAATATCTTTCACGGAAGCCGATGATTTTTGGATATTGAATGACGCCGCCGTTCGTGGTATAATGCTCTCTGACGGATGAAACCGAATCATCCGGACAAGGAGAATGTATCATGAAAAAAATCGTGTGTATCCTTCTCGCGTTCGCGGTCCTCGCGGCGACTGCGGCCGTACTCGGCGGATGCGGGAAAGAAAAAACAAAAAGCAGTAAATCGGCTTCGACCGAAGCGGACGCGACGGTTCCGCCGGCAGAGCTGTCTACCCTCTCCCCCTCCGCGTCTGTGCTGCCCGCTTCCGAACACAGCGAGGGCGATGACACACAGGCAAAGGGAGCCGATAATCACGGCGCCGCTTACGACAGCGTCTACGGCGGGATCTCCGGTCAGGAGGCGATCCTCAAGGCGCTGGATGCTGTGGGTGCGGGATATCAGTGCGTCTTTTACAGCCGCCGCAATCTCCGGAATCAGGAGGCTTGGTACCTCGGCATCCGGACCTCCGACGGTTCCGACAGCACCGTTTACCATCTCTATGTCAATCAGGACAGGTGCGTTCCCGAGGAGGAGATCCCCAACATCGGCGGCGACAACCGCAGAGGCTCCGGCATTTTCGAGGAATCCTTTGCCGGTATCGCAGAGCAGGAGGCGATCTTCAAGGCGCTCGATACGCAAAACGAAGATCACCTTTGCGTATCATCCGAGCAGTCCGCGCTTGACGGCAGGGAATA
>ONAS01000046.1 GCA_900315815.1 uncultured Eubacteriales bacterium | reverse complement strand
CTTCTGCTTTGATTTTTCCTTTCTTGGGCATAACAAAAGCTCCCTTCATGTTTGACAGTGTTTTTTCATTTCACTGTCTTCCATAAAGGGAGCATACCAATTTCTATCTTCGGAGGCTTTTTATATATTAATGTGTGACGGCTGTTATGCCTGTATCGGAAACCAAGATCATGTCCGCTTTCTCAGACGTCTGACCTCTGCGCGGTAGTCCTCTGTGAGCTGTCTGAGCTCTTCTGTCGGAACGCTAAGGGTCTTGTCCGTGATATCGTTGGTTATCACGGCGTCTTTGCCTTCCACCGTCAGGGTAAAGGCGTTGCCGCTCAGCGTGCCGCTTTCTTTGCTTTCGAGCAGGGCGGCGATCTCCTTTAAGATGCTGCGCTCCGCAAGCAGGAATTCACCTGCGAGAGCATAGGTGCTGTCCGCGAATTCGATGACGGGAATCGTCTTTCTGCCTGCTTTCAGTTTAAAAACATATTCCATAGCTCAGTCCTCCGTGTAGATCGGGTATGCCGTGACGATCTTCTTCTGATTGTTCAGGTACATATCGATCTCCAAATCCCCTGCAAAGCCGATCCACAGATCGCCGTGAGGGTTCGAATCGTCACTCATCGCGTCTTTATACGCCCGGTTGATCGCGTCTACGACCTCCTGCGGCGTCCAGTCGGACGGATAAAAGGATGAAAACCCCTTTTTCTTCACGCCGTCGACCTTTACCTTAGCGGTGAATACGCCGTTGCTGTCGGTCTCGCTTTCGGTGCCGGGAATGATACTGCCTTTGCTGTCGCTCACCATATCGTAGTGATAGCCCGTCGCCTCGCCCTTTTTGTTGATCGTGCCGTCAAAGATATGATCGAGGGCGCCCTTCGCAAAGTTACCGGTGTCTTTCAGCTTGCCGATATCCTGCATCGTATAGGTTTTGTCCGCAGTCCCGCTGTTTTCATCTTTTGAAGAGGCTGAGCTTTTTCCGTTCAGTCCCTCGTCGTTCGCGTTTTCGGCGTCTTTCAGCCCCGATCTGATCTCTTTTTTCGCGTCGTCGATTTTTGACTGCGCCTCGCTGAACGCGTCATTCAGCCCGGACTTGACGTCCTGCTTCACCTTATCGACGATATCGCAGCCTGTGAGAGAGGCGATCCCCACCGCGGCCAGCAGCAGAGCTATGATGATCCGTTTCATATTCCGACTCCTTTTTCAGATTGTTGTTCAGTATCATCCGTCGTGGTCTGATGTTTCTATTGTATCGGCTATCCGAAAAAATGTCAATAAACCGCCATCATGAATTTCCGTTTTATGGGTATGGACGCCGATATTTGACTTCTGCTGCGCGATCATGGATTCTTTTTTCTGAATATGAATTATTATCTTTGGGTATGTCAAAAACAATTGACTCCTTTTGTGCATGATGACGAATAGTTTTAAAAAATCTCTGAGTTTCTTATGAAAAATATTGACAGAAAAACGCGAAATATACTATAATATGTTAGATAAAGTGATGATTCATCACACGGAAAGGAAGTATCAGAATGGCTGATAATAATTTGTTTATCGGAAAGTGGCTGCCTGTCACGGATGTTGAGGTCCATGAAGAGGATGTTCAAAAGCAGGTCGTGCAGTTTTACAAAGACGGTTCCTGTCTGATCCCCGCCGCTCTGCTCGGCAAAGAGGACAGCGGTTATCCCATGTTCTATTTCTATCAGGTCTTTGAAAACGGTATGATGAAGCTGGAATCCGGAGAGCCGACAATGAACCTGTATCACTGCGCGATGGTCGGCGATCAACTGACGCTGACCGCGATGGACGGTTCTGCGTTTACCTTTATCAAGGTAAGAGAGGCGAAGCGCTCCTTCTTCAGATCCAAGACTGCCGATGACGCACCCGCCGGCGATAAGGCGCTTGAGCCGGATCAGGAGCCCGTGACCGAGTCCGAGCCTGAGCCCGGTCGCGAACCGGAGGAGCATGAGTGGAAATGCCCGAGCTGCGGCAAGATCAACCAGAATTACGTCGGTACCTGCGGCTGCGGCGCTCCGAAGCCGAACGATAAGCTCTTCAACTGGAGAGAGGTCCATCCCGAGCTGGTGCCTCAGCAGGCTGAGGAAGAGCCTGTGATCACTGTCGAGCCGGAAGAGGAGAAGAAGCCGAAGAAGCCCGAGATCCCCGAGCGTGAGCCTGAGGAATACGAGTGGAAGTGCCCGAACTGCGGCAAGATCAACCAGAACTATGTCGGTACCTGCGGCTGCGGCGAGAAGAAGCCCAACGACAAGCTCTTTAACTGGAGAGAGGTCCATCCCGAGCTGATCCCGCAGGAGCCTGAGGAGCAGGTGATCGCTGTCGAGCCGGAGAAGCCCGAAAAATCCAAGAAGTCCGAAAAGCCCGCCGAGCCTGAAAAGGAGCCGGGTCCGAACGAATGGAAGTGCCCGGGCTGCGGCAAGATCAACCAGAATTATGTCGGGACCTGCGGCTGCGGTGAGCGCAAGCCCGCGCATGTCGGTCCGTACATCCCGTCGCCCGAGGTCCTCGCGCAGATGAAGCCCGAGGAGACCGTTACGGTCAGCACGAACGCTGCAGAGGCGGATAAGCCTTCCGATGAAAAATAATAAATAAGTTGAAATGAGAAAACAGGGAGCCTTGCCGATGCAAAGCTCCCTGTTGTGATTTGTTCAGTTGAAAAAGGGGAGAGGGGTCGTATTTTCGTTCCGTCATCAGCGTATGAGGATGATCGGCTCTCCGCAGGAGCGGATCCCGCCGCGGAATACCTCGACGTCGCTGTTGTCGATCAGGTTGGTGTAGACGCCGTCCTCGAATTCCACCGGCACCCACGCGCTTTCGCCCTTGACGGAAAAGACGCCGAGCGCCTGACGGCTTTTGCCGGTATGCGCCGCGACCAGGAAGCTGTCGCTGACAGCCGTTACATGATAGGTGCTGTCGGTGAATACATCCTGCTTTTTGATGTCCGCCAGTGTTCTGAGGAATTCCCGTTCATCCTTATCCGCCGAGTCAAACGGTACGGTATCCTTGTCGAACAGGCTTGGAAGATGCTCGATCCCGTATTCCTGTCCGGCGTAGATCAGGGTCATGCCCTTCTGGAAGCAGGTGAACGCCGTCCAGCTGCGGCGCGCCTTGTCGTCGGGGATCAGATATGCCGCGCGGGGCTGGTCGTGATTCTCAAGGAACCGCAGCTTGATGTAATTGTCCGGATAAATATACTCCTGACGGTTGACAGCCTCGGCATAACGGGCGAGCGAGCCTTTGCCGCTGAGATAATCGCGCCACTCGCCGTAGACGTCATAGTCGTAGCACATATCGAACGCCTGATAGATCTCGCTGTCCGACAGCGCGGTCATACCTCTGCCGCGCAGATAGGTGATGAAGCCGGGTTCAACGGATTCGCTCAGCCAGATACAGCCGGGACGGACCTCTTCGACCTCTTTGCGCGCCTGCAGCCAGAAATCCAGCGGAATCAGCGGCGCTACGTCACAGCGGAAGCCGTCGACGATCGACGCCCAGAGCTTGAGGGTGTCGATCTGATAACGCCACAGATCGGTGTTGGAATAATCCAGGTCGATGATATCGCTCCAGTCGCCGATGCGGTTGCCGAAGCTGCCGTCCTCTTTGTGGTAAAACCATGATGGATGCAGGCTGCTGAGCACTGAATCGGGGGAGGTGTGATTGTAGACGACGTCGATGATACATTTCATGCCCTGCGCGTGGATCTCATCCACCAGCGATTTGAAGTCCTCGATGGTGCCGAACTCCGGATTGACCGCACGGTAATCGGAGATCGCATAGGGAGAGCCGAGCGTCCCCTTGCGCTGAAGCTTGCCGATGGGGTGGATGGGCATCAGCCAAATGATATCGGTACCGAGAGCGCGGATCTCCGGCAATTTTTCTTTGACAGAATTAAAGCTTCCGTCCTCGGAAAAGTTGCGCACAAATACCTGATACATTGTCATATTTCTTAAATTTTTTGCAGTTTTTTTCGCCATAGGTTCCTCCTTTGATTTTTTCTCTTTATGAATCCAATTTTACACGCTCCTGCAGAATTTGTAAATATGAAAACGCAAATATGCCCGAAAAACGGATGATACTCCTCGGGGCTGAATGATCCGGGAATCCGATATGCAAAACCGACTCGATCAGCGATGAAAAAAATAAGTGAAATTAGTCGTCATAATACGCTATTTCAGTGTTGACAAACAGGTGATTTTTGAGTATAATTTGAGAGAAAAATACGGCGCTGAACGCGTCCTGTTTTCTTGTTGTTCTTTGCTCATCTTATGTCGTTTTTACGGCAAAAAATAATAACATTAAAAAAGGAGAAAAGAAGATGAAAAAGAGAATTTTAGCTCTTGTCCTTGCTGTTCTGCTGGTAGTTTCCCTTGCGGCGTGCGGCGGCAGCTCGGACAAGAAAGACAGCGACAAAGGCGGCGACAGCGGCGAAAAGGGTTCCGTATACTGGCTCAACTTCAAGCCTGAGATCGACGAGACTCTGCAGTCACTGGCAAAGACCTACACTGAGAAGACCGGCGTAGAGGTTAAGGTAGTAACCGCTGCTTCCGGCACTTACAAGACCACTCTCACCTCTGAGATGGACAAGTCCAACCCCCCCACACTGTTTGTTATCGGCAACCAGCAGGGCGTTAAGGATTGGGGCGAGTTCGCTCTCGATCTGACCGACACCGACATCGCTAAGGAACTGAAGACCGACGCGTACAACCTGTATGACGCTGACGGCAAGCTCGTTTCCATCGGCTACTGCTATGAGTGCTACGGCATCATCGCTAACCCCGATCTGATCGAGAAGGCCGGCCATTCCATGGACGAGATCACCAACTTCGCAGGTCTGAAGGCTGTTGCTGAGGACATCCACGCTCGCGCTGCTGAGCTGGGCTTCGATGCTTTCTCCTCCTCCGACATGGATGACAGCTCCTCCTGGAGATTCACCGGTCACATGGCTAACCTTGAGTACTACTATGAGTCCCGCGACGACGGCGGCTGGAAAGAATGCCCCGCTTCCATCAAGGGTACCTACATGGACAACTTCAAGAACCTGTATGACCTCTGCATCAACAACTCCCTCACCGCTCCGACCGATCTCGCTACCGGCGGTCACGACGCTGAGAACGAGTTCAAGACCGGCAAGGCTGCTTTCTTTGTAAACGGCTCCTGGGAGTATGCAGCTGTTTCCGAGACAGTTCCGAATGCTAAGATGATCCCCTACTACTGCGGTGTTGACGGCGAAGAGAAGGCCGGTCTGAACTGCGGTACTGAGAACTGCTGGGCTGTTAACGCCAACGTTTCCGAGGCTGACCAGAAGGCTACCATCGACTTCATGGTATGGCTCGTATCCGACAAGGACGCTTCTACCGCTATGGTAGAGCAGCTTGGTATCATGCCTTACAAGAACGCTGCTGAATCCTCCAACGGCTTCCTGAAGAATGCTGATGAGTACACCTCCAAGGACTGCTATGTCATGGATTGGGTTACCAACTATCAGCCCAATGTTGACGAGTATCGTAAGGATCTCGTTTCCGCACTGAACGCTTACAATGCTGACCAGAGCGCTGACAACTGGGCTAAGGTCACCGAAGCTTTCGTAGACGGTTGGGCAAAGCAGTATCAGGCTATTGCTGAATAATCAATATCTGCACTTATTTTGCGGGGCGGGCGGTGTTCGCCTGCCCCGCACTCTTTTTAGGATGATCCGCACGGCTTGAACCGTGAACAGGAGGATAACATGAATAAGAATAATGCTGCAGCCGCAGAAGCCGAGGTCAAGGCTGAGAATGCCGTCGAAGAATCTGTCGACGCTGTTGCTCAGGCCGAAACGTCAGGCGCTGAGAATACGGCTGTGAAAACGGCTGTGAAGGCCCCTAAGCGGAAGATCCGCGCGGGTCACAGCTCCATGACGCGCCGTTCGCTGCGCAAATGGTCGTGGCTGTTTATCGGTCCGGTATTTGCCGCGTTCATTATCGGCTTTATCTGGCCGTTTGCTCAGGGCGCGTTCCTTTCCTTCAACAACTTCAAGGTCATCTCCAAGCCCACTTGGGTCGGCTTTGACAACTATGTAAAAGCGTTCAGTGACGAGTCGTTCCTGCACGCGTTCTGGTTTACGGCGCTGTTCGCCCTGGTCAGCGTCATCCTGATCAATATTCTGGCGTTTGCCGTCGCATACGCCTTGACACAGGGCATCAAGGGCTCCAATCTGTTCCGTACCGTCTTCTTCATGCCGAACCTGATCGGCGGTATCGTACTGGGCTATATCTGGTCGATGATCTTTGACGGTATCCTTTCCGCGTATCAGACCTCCATCCTCATGAAGGCTGAATACGGTTTCTGGGGATTGATCATCCTCATCCTGTGGCAGCAGATAGGCTACATGATGATTATCTATATCGCCGGTCTTCAGGCTGTTCCTGAGGATATCATCGAGGCGGCCAAGATCGACGGCGCTACTAAGAGACAGACCCTATTCAAGGTCATTATCCCCAACGTAATGCCTGCGATCACGATCTGTACCTTCCTGACTCTGACCAACGGCTTCAAGCTGTTCGACCAGAACCTTGCTCTTACCAACGGTGAACCGTTCCGTCAGACAGAAATGCTTGCGCTGAACATCACCAACGGCTTCTCGGCTATGGCGACGCGCGGCGCTGCTCAGGCTAAGGCTGTTGTATTCTTCTTCCTTGTTGCGATCCTCGGTATCGCGCAGCTGGTCATGACCAGAAGAAAAGAGGTGCAGCAGTAATGGGTAAACAGAAAACTATCAAACAGGAAAAGACCCGTAAGACCGTGATGTCGGTGATACTGGCGATCATCTGCGTGATCTATGTCATGCCGGTCTTCACCGTTATCATCAACTCATTCAAACCGAACACCGCTGTCAAGACCAATACCTTTGCGCTGCCCTTCGGCGAGCTTTGGAACGGCTTTGACAACTATGTCACCGGTATGACCTTCGGCGGCTATCCGTTCTGGAAGAGCGCGCTGTTCACCGTTGTCATCACCATTCTGTCCGCCGCGCTGATCCTTCTGTTCTGCTCGATGGCGGCATGGTATGTTGCTCGTGTCAACAGCCTTTTCTGCAAGATATTCTATTATCTTTGCGTTTTCTCCATGGTAGTTCCCTTCCAGATGGTACAGTTCACGCTGTCCAAAACTGCGGATACCCTGAAGCTGAACACTCCTTGGACGATCCCGATCATTTACCTCGGCTTCGGCGCCGGACTTGCCATCTTTATGTTTGTCGGCTTTGCCAAATCGATCCCGATCGAGATCGAAGAGGCGGCGTCCATCGATGGCTGCGGTCCTCTGAGAACCTACTTCATGGTAGTTCTCCCGATGCTGAAGCCTACGCTGATTTCCGTCGGTATTCTTGAGATCATGTGGGTATGGAACGACTATCTCCTGCCGTATCTGGTACTCGATATCAATAAATACCGAACCATCCCGATCCACATCCAATACCTCAAGGGCAGTTACGGTACGGTCGACCTTGGCGCTACGATGGCGCTGATCTTCCTGTCTATCGTGCCGGTCATCATCTTCTATCTCATCTGCCAGAAGTATATCATCAAGGGTGTTGCCGCAGGCGCGGTCAAGGGCTGATACAATATCAAATCCATGCGGTCTCTTCCTTGCGGAGAGGCCGTATTTGTTCATGAAAGGAGTACCGATATGCGAAAAGGTCCAAAATTTATGTGCGTATACGCAGGTCCCGGAATGATGGGCGACGGAAAATTGAGTCCTCCCGCCGAGCCGTCTGATCCGCAGAACGAGCAGGGATCAGACGCTTTCTGTCCATCCTGCGGCGCACCGGCAAAGCCCGGTGCAAGGTTCTGTGACCAATGCGGGACAGACTTAGCTCGTTCAAAAAAAGCATGCTCCGATGAAACGCCGGAGCTTCTGACGGGCGATCCCGAAATGGCGGCAGGCGTCTATGCGGGGCCTGACATGACGGGGATGAATGCGCCGTTTATTCCGGCTGAAAAGCCGCCGTATCCGATAAACTATCAGACGGACGATGAAGACCCGATGGATGTATATGCCGGACCTCCGGTCGGATTCGATGAATAGCTGTCCGTACCGGCTGACCTCGTGTGTGTGGGAGATCACGCTGGCGTGCTGTTTTTCCTGCAAATACTGCGGCTCAAAGGCAGGCAAAGCCCGCCGTGACGAGCTGAGCACCGACGAATGCCTGGATATCTGTGACCAGCTGAATGATCTCGGCTGTCGCCGCGTCAATCTGATCGGCGGGGAGGTGTTCATGCGGCGTGACTGGAGAACCATCGTACAGCGGCTGTCGGAGTACGGCATCAGGGTGACGATCATCACCAACGGCTTTCTGTTCACCGAGGATATCATCCGTGATCTGCGGGACTTGGATATCGAATCGGTGGCGGTGTCGCTGGACGGCGTCGAACGTGTGCATGACCGATATCGTCAGCCGGGCAGTTATGCGCGTGCCGTCAAGGCGATCGAGGCGCTGACCGGCGCAGGGATCGTCACGACGATGATAACGACGCTGAACGCGGAAAATGTGCTTTCACTGGAGGAGCTGTATGCCGGGATACGCCGATATCCGCTTGCAGCGTGGCAGCTGCAGGCATGCTCTCCGATGGGGAATGCCGCCGCGACGGGCGTCGATGTGCGCTTTGATCCGAACGCGGTGATCGGCTTTGTCGTCAGGCATCGCGGTGATGCGCCGTTTCCCATCGGGATCGCCGATAATATCGGATATTTTACCGCTGACGAGGGTCTGATCCGCGGTGATCCGTACGGACGCAGGACCTTTCCCGGATGCGGCGCGGGACTGTCGGTCATCGGTATCGACAGCGTCGGGAATGTGCGCGGATGTGAATCGATGTATGATGCGCGCTTTATCGAGGGGAATCTGCGCGAGACTCCTTTGCGCGACATATGGGAAAATCCCGACGGCTTTGCCTATAACAGACGCTTTACGCCCGATTTGCTGACCGGTGAATGCGCCTCGTGCGAATACGGCGCTTACTGCGGAGGAGGATGCCGCTCCTATAATTTCTTTGTACATCGAAAGCTGTATGAATATCCAAACTGCGCGCGGAGTTTGCGCGATAACGGGAGGAACACCTGATGAAAGAATATGGCGAGAGTATCTTTGACATTCTGTATCTGCTTTTGGCAATCACCGTCGGCTTGCTGATTTTAATTCGTTCAAAGAACAATAAACAACGGCTGATGGGGATCGCCTGTCTTGTCCTCGGCGGAGGCGACGCGTTCCATCTGGTACCGCGGATGCTCGGCTATTTTGCGGAAGGTGATTTCAACACGGCTGTCGGCGTCGGCAAGCTGGTGACTTCGATCACCATGACCGTGTTTTATGTCCTGATGTATCATATCTGGCTGCGGCTGGACGGGGCAGAAAAGAAACGTTCGGTGACCGCTGTCGTCTATTTGCTGAGCGCCGCGCGGATCGCGCTGTGCTGTTTTCCGCAGAACAAGTGGCTCGAAAACGACAGCCCGTTTCTTTGGGGGATCATCCGCAATATCCCGTTCCTGATACTCGGGATCCTGATCGTCGTCCTGTATTTCAGGACGCGCGGTATACCGCACATCCGCTTTATCTGGCTTTATGTCACCTTGTCATTCGCGTTTTATGCCGCTGTGGTTCTGGGCGCTTCATACGTCCCGCTGCTCGGGATGCTCATGCTCCCGAAAACCGTGTGCTATGTATTGATACTGCTTGCGTTTTACCGCTGTGTCAGAGATGAAAACGCATAAAGAAAAGGCTGCTTTCCGGCAGCCTTTCTTTGATGATTCGGTTATGATTTCGGTTGGTCGATGATGTGGACGTCGAGCTGATTGAAGGGGATGGCGATGTCGTTTTCGTCAAGCGCCTTCTTGATGCTTTCCGTCAGTTTGAAATATACCGTCCAGTAGTCCTCAAAATAGCACCAGCAGCGCACTGCGGTGTTGAACAGCACTTCCTTGGTCTTGTCCAGATCCGCCTTGTAGCTGATCGGAACATTGATGACGACGCGGATCTCGGGACTGGAGGAATAGTTATTGACCTCTGTGGTGGTGATCTTGGAGTTCGGTACGATGACCTCGGTGTCGTCATAGGTGCGGATCCTGGTGTGGATCAGGTCGATCTTTGTGACGAATCCCTTATGGGCGCCGAATTCGATAAAGTCGCCGGTGACGAACGGTCGGGTGAACAGCAGTACGATGCCGCTGGCAATGTCGGCGATGTTATCCTTGAGAGCAAGCGCTACCGCCGCCATCGACGCAGAAAAGAATGCGATCAGTCCGGTGGGGGATACGCCGAGCTTTGACAGTACGGCTATCGCGATCATCACGTAGCAGAAGATATGTATCAGCCTGACAAAAAACGCTGTCAGCGACGGATCCAGCTTGGAACGTCCCATCGCTTTTTTGGCGATTTTTGCGATGATCAGGGTCAGGATGACACCCAGTACCAGAATCAGCACGGCAACGCCGATGTCCGGCAGATAGTCCAGGATCTTTTGAAAAACATTTTCCATAATCTCAACTCCCGGTATCATTATATTGAATTCCCGATGGTTTGTAAATACCCCGATTATTTGATTGACATATTTTTTGAGGGGACTATAATAGAATTAATCAAAAATATGAGGTGATACTATGAGGGTACTAATGATCAACGGAAGTCCCCGCAAGGACGGCAATACCGCAATGGCGGTCGATGAAATGAAGAAGATCTTCGAAGCAGAGGGAATAGAGGTCGACGTTGTCGATCTCGGTACGGCGGCGATACACGGCTGTATCGCCTGCGGAACCTGCCGCAAAAAAGGCGCCTGTGTTTTCGATGATCCGGTCAATGAGACCGCGCCGAAGCTCGCAGAGGCAGACGGTGTGGTATTTGCGACGCCTGTATATTACGCTTCCGCGAACGGTACGCTGATCTCCTTCCTTGACAGGCTTTTTTACAGCTGCTCCTGCGATAAGACGATGAAGGTCGGCGCGTCGATCGCCGTTGCCCGCAGAGGAGGACTCACCGCGACCTTTGACGAGCTGAACAAGTACTTTACCATCAGCGGTATGCCTGTTGCTTCCGGCTATTACTGGAACGGCGTTCACGGTGCGGCAAAAGGTGAGGCGGCTGAGGATGCGGAGGGCATGCAGATGATGCGTTACCTTGCGCATAACATGATCTTCCTGATGAAGAGCATCGCTCTGGGAAAGAAACAGTTCGGTCTGCCCGAGCGTGAGGCGAGAGTCCATACCAATTTTGTGAGATAAGGAACATACGATGGATCATATTCTGTTTATCAACGCCTGTGTGCGGGAAGGATCACGCACGAAGCGCCTTGCCGATCATCTGCTGTCAAAGCTCAGCGGCGAGATCGAGGAAGTGAAGCTGGACCGTAAAAATGCGCAGCCGCTGTACGGCGATACGCTGGCTCTGCGGATGGAACGGACGGCGCAGGGAGATTTTGATCATCCGATCTTTGATAACGCGAAGCAGTTCAAAAAAGCTGACGTCGTGGTCATCGCTGCGCCTTACTGGGATCTGTCGATCCCCGCTGTGCTGAAAGCGTATCTGGAATCCCTGTGCAACATCGGCCTGACCTTTGATTATTCCGATGAGGGGATCCCTTCTCCGCTGTGCAGGGCGAGAAAGCTGTACTTTGTAACCACCGCGGGAGGCGCCGTTTTCTCGGACGAATACGGATTCGGATATGTGCGGACGCTGTGTGAGTCATTTTTCGGCATCTCCGATTTTGAATACATCAAAGCCGAGGGGCTGGATATCGTCGGCGCGGATGTGGAAGCGATTCTGGATCGCGCGAAGGCGGACATCGATAAGCTGTTTGAGGTGTGACATGAAAGCATTGATAACCGGCGCATCGTCGGGGATCGGACGCGATATGGCGCGGTATCTCGCCGCAAAGGGGTGGGATCTGATCCTGGTCGCCAGACGCGAGAACCGTTTGAAGGAATTGAAGGATGAATTGAACAGCGTGAGCGTCAGGATCATCACGACCGACGTCGGCTGTGCAGACTGCTGTCGTGAGCTGTTCGAGATGACCAAGGACGACGGTGTGGACATGCTGATCAATAACGCGGGATTCGGGCTTGCCGGAGAATTTGCGGCGGCTGACCTCGATACCGAGCTGAACATGATCGACGTCAATATCCGCGCTCTGCATATCCTGACGAAGCTGTTTCTGCGTGACTTTATCGCGCGTGACAGCGGGGTGATCCTGAATGTGGCGTCGTCCGCCGGCTTTATGCCCGGACCGCTCCTCTCCACATATTACGCCGGCAAGAACTATGTCCTGAGATTGACAGAGGCGATCTATGAGGAGCTGCGCAGGAAGGGCAGTCATGTCCGTGTGTCTGCGCTGTGTCCCGGACCGGTGGATACGGAATTCAACGACGTCGCCAAGGTGCGGTTTGCCATGAAAGGGATCTCATCCAAGGACTGTGCGCGGATCGCTGTCGACGGAGCGCTGAAAGGAAAGCTGCTCATCGTCCCGTCAGCATCCATCAAGGTCGGGCTGTTCTTCAAGCACTTTATATCCGAAAAGTTTTTGCTGAAGCTCGCCTATCACTTCCAAAGGAAAAAGAATGAACGATAGGAAAACGCCCGCTGAACCATACAGCGGGCGTTGTTATGTGATATCAATATACCGTCATCAGGGGGTTGAGGGTCGATTTCTGCGCTTCGGCTTCTTCTATGTACTTAGTCGCTCTGAAGCATCCCTTGACGACGCTGTCGCTCGGTTCCTTTGCGACGCGCACCTTGATGCCGGTCTGCTGTTCCAACAGCTCGCGCAGACCGTAGAGCTGACTCAGTCCGCCGGTCAGGGTGATGCCGTCGCTGTGGATATCGCCCAGAAGCTCGGGAGGGGTATCCTCCAGTACGTCGACGATGGTGTTGATGATGTTGATGCCGACATCCTTGATCGCCTTCATGATCTCGGTAGAGGTGACCTGCATTGCTCTCGGCAGTCCGCGGACAGCGTCGCGTCCCTTGACGCGGAAGGTACGTTCCTCGGGGAACTGTATAACGCAGGCGATCGCTTCCTTGCAGGACTTCGCCATCGCTTTGCCGATGATGAGATTATGCTGCTTGCGGATGTACTTGATGATCTCGTCGTCCATAGCGTTGCCTGCCTGTTTGATGGTTTTGGCGACGGAAATGCCGCCGAGGCTCATGACGGCGATGTCTACGGTACCTGCGCCGAGGTCGGCGACCATGACGCCGTGCGCGCTCATGATATCCAGTCCTGTTCCGAAAGCCGCTGCCTTTGCCGCTTCGATCAGCAGGACGCGCCGAACGCCGAAGCTGGAGATCGCGCCGACCACAGCGCGCTTTTCCACCTCGGTGATCTCTCCGGGAATACAGGCGACAACACGCGGCATGATGACCTTGCTGTTGCAGACCTCGCACAGGAAGATGTTGACCAGCTCCTCGACCAGACCCGACTCTGCGATCACGCCGCCCTCCAGCGGGAAGACAACGCTGATTTTGGAGGAGGTCCTGCCGAGCATCTGGTAGGCGTCCCTGCCGTATGCCAATATTTCATTATCCTCGGTGTTGAATGCGATCACCGACGGTTCATCGATCGCGTTTTCATCAGGGCTGATTCTCACACGTGAATTCGCGGTGCCCAAGTCCAGCGCTATATCCATATCCGTTCTCCTTGTATGATTTTGGTTTCTGTTTTGTATTATATCTTTGATGTGTGTACTTTTCAAGTGTTATATTATGGCTGAACGGGGTAATCGGGCGTTTGCGTTTGCGATCGTCGCACAGCATAATAATCGGGGCTTAGCTCTGTTCAATACCTTACAGCAGGTCCCCAGTGTGATCCCGCTCGTGATGATGTCGTCGATGATCAGGATGTTTTTGCCCGTGATCCGTTCTTTGTCGATGATATTGAACGCGCCGTTGAGGTTGTTTTTTCGTTTGGCGTAATTCAGCGTGTGCTGTTTCTTTGTGCGCTTTACCTTGACGAGTGTTTCCTCGTAAGGGATATCGAGCAGCTTTGACAGCTCCTTAGCCAACAGCTCCGCCTGATTGAATCCGCGCTTGAACAGATCCTTTTTGTGCATCGGCACGCTTGTCAGGCAATCGAATCGACAGTCCGGATAAGTCGTACGGATATCCTTTGCCAGGATCTGCGCGACCTGCGGCAGATACTGCACTCTTTCATGGTATTTGATGCGCAGTATCATCCGGCGCACACTTCCGTCATAGACGAATGATGAAACACAGCGAAAGCCGGATGCGCCGCGGATGATCGGCTTCTGCCGTTTATCCAGCTTTTGACGGCACTTTTCGCAGGCGATCTGTTCGGGATCGATGATACAGCCGCAGTAGGGGCAGTGTTCGGGAAATAAGACGCAGACAAGTTGATAGAAAAAGCTCATTGTTCCCTCGACAGAAATGATTTCAGACCGCTGTAGCGAAGCTGACGGCGGTTGTTTTCGACCATATATCTCAAGGCGTTGTCGTCACCGACGATGATCAGCATTTTTTTCGCCCTGGTAACGGCGGTGTACAGGAGATTGCGGTACATCAGCTGAGGCGCGCCGCGGAACATCGGCATGACGACGCAGTCGAACTCGTTGCCCTGACTTTTATGGACAGTGCAGGCATAGGCAAGCTCCAGCTCGGAGATGCTTTCACTGTCGTAGGTCGCGACCTTATCGTCAAAGCGCACCTTATAGAGCTTTGCGGCGGTGTTGATCTCGGCCATCACGCCGATATCGCCGTTGAAGACGCCTTCTCCGAATTCTCCGTCATCCTTTTGCCAGAGGATGTTGTAGTTGTTTTTGCTCTGCATGACCTTGTCGCCCTCGCCGATCGTGTAATAACCGACCTTGACGGTCCGCGCAGGGTGCGGATTGACCAGCGATTGCAGACGATTGTTCAGCTCAAAGGTGCCGAGCATTGTTTTTTTGGTGGGGGATAGGATCTGTATGTTGTCCAGCATATTGTAGCCGTAGGTGTTTTTCAGCCGCCGGCTGCACAGATCGCCGACAGTGAAGGCAGTGTCCTCAAACGAGGGCGAGCGCATAAAGAAAAAGTCGTTGTCCCGGCGTGCCAGATCGGGCATTTCTCCGTTGATGATCCGGTGCGCGTTCATGACGATCAGACTCTGCATCGACTGGCGGAAGATCTCAGTCAGGGTGACGACGGGGATCACGCCGGAGGAGATCAGATCGTGCAGGACGTTTCCGGCTCCCACCGACGGGAGCTGATTGGAATCGCCGACAAGGATCAGGCGGCAGGAGAGAGGGAGTGCGCGCATGACGGATTCCAACAGCCGGGAATCCACCATGCTGACCTCGTCGATGATCAGCGCGTCACAGTTGAGCAGGTTCCGCTCGTTGCGCTTGAAGGCGGGCTTGTCATCGATGTCAAAGCTGACCTCCAGCAGACGGTGGATGGTCTTTGCCTCTTCGCCGGTGACCGACGTCATCCGCTGGGCGGCGCGTCCGGTGGGAGCGCACAGAGATACCTTCTGACCGCTTTCCTTGAGCAGTCGGATGATCGCGTTCAGCGTGGTGGTCTTGCCGGTTCCGGGACCGCCGGTCAGTATCAGCAGACCTTTTGTCAGCGCCTCCCGGATCGCTTTCCTCTGCAAGGCGGCATATTCGATGTTATCCGAGCTTTCGATGCGCCGGATCTTTTCCTCGACGCCGTCGATCACCATCGCGGGATAACGCATCAGCATTCTGATGCGCGCTGCGATGTAGTTTTCACAGTCGTAAAGAGAGGGCAGAAAAATGTATTCCTTGCCGTCAAAGGTATCGGCGACCAGAGTGCTGTCGTCGATCATTTCCCTGAGCGCCGACTCGCAGGTCTCGAGCTCTGTTTCCAACAGGCTCGCCGCGGTGGGGAGCAGTCTGTCTGTCGGCAGACAGGTATGGCCGTTGAGCCGGTTGTGGCTCAATACGTGGGAAAGTCCCGCGCGTACTCTGACGCGCGCGTCCTTCGGCTGTTCATGGGAGAGAGCGATCAGATCCGCGGTGTCGAAGGAGATGCCCATGCCCTCCTCACAGAGTATATAGGGGTTTTCCTCGATCATCGGGATCGCATTGTTGCCCAGACGTTTCCAGATCTTGACAGCGGCGTTCGGTGATACGGAATAATTGGCCAGATAGATCATCAGCTCGCGGATGCCGACTACGCTTTTCAGCTGTTCGCTGATCTCCAGCGCCTTTTTCATGGAGATGCCTTTCAGCTTAGCGACGCGCTCCGGCTCGTTTTCCAGAACGGCAAGGGTATCACTGCCGAATTCCAGCACCAGTCTGCGCGCGGTCGCGGGTCCGACGCCTTTGACGGCGCCGCTGGACAGATACTTCAGAATACCGTCCATGTTCCCCGGCATCGCGCGTTCAAACGCCGATACCGCGAACTGCTCGCCGTAGGATGGATGCTTTTTGAATACGCCGTAGAGCTTGACCGTTTCGCCGACGCTGACGAGCGGCATGATACCGGTCGCGGTGATCATGCTCTCTTCACCGGCCAGCTCGATGACGGTATAGCCGTTTTCTTCGTTTCTGTATATGATTGTTTCAACCTGACCGGTCAGTTCAAAAAGCTGTTCGTTATCGCTCATAAAAAGTCGTTGTCCTGTTAATCAATATAGTATCTGGGATTGTTCTTTCCGATCCCAAGCATGATCTCCGCCAACCCCATTCCGGAGAAGCGTGAAAACATCCCGAGCGTGATTTTTCCGCCGAGCAATGTGACCTCGTCATTCATCGCGACGTCGGCGTCGACCTTCACAGCGGACATATTCATGCCCATCTCGCCGACAAAGGAGAAGAGCCTGCCGTTGATCTCGGCGACCCTGCCGTTGTTCTGATGACCGATGCCGTTGTTGTAGCCGACCGGGAGAACGGCGATCCTGATATCCTCTTCGGCGGTGTAACCCGCTCCGTAGCCGATATGCTCGCCCTTTTTGACGTCCTTCAGCTGCAGTATCCTGCATTGATAGGTCATCGCGGGAGTCAGATCCAGCTCAACATCGCGGATGACCTCGCTGAGATGGTATTTCTTGTGATAATAATCGTCGCGCATGGAGCGCAGTCTGTCCTTGAGACCGCCGCCGTAGGAATCCGGGGAGATATTGTAGCCGTACATCATCAGACCCATGCGGGTCGCTGTGGCGATATCCGCCTTCGGGTGTGCCATCAGCGCGATGCCGCTGCCGAGATGGATGAGCGGGATCTTGGAAAGATCCAGAAGAGAGGTCAGCTCACGGAAACGGTTCGTCTGCGCGTCAAAATGCGGGTCAAAAATGCCGGCTGTCGCGTAGTGCTGATAGACGCCCTCCAGAAAATACGGGGATTTTTCGATCAGATCCGCTGCTTTTCTGATCTCCCTCTTATCCTTGAAGCCCAGACGGTTGAAGCCGGAATCGATCTGGAGATGCAGATTGAACGGATAGGGGCAGTGTGTATCCAGAAGGCTGTTCAGATAATCGAGATCGGGGATCGCAAGCGTCAGCTGCAGCTCAGCCGCCTCGCTGATCCTGTCAGTCGCGATGGGTTCCAGACACAGCAGAGGGGCTTTGGTGTTTTCCTTGCGGAAATCCGCCGCTTCTTCCATGGAGGAGACCGCAAAATAGCGGATCCCGTTCTCATACAGGGCGTTGACGATCCCGTATCCGTGACCGTAGGCGTCGCCCTTGACGATGCCGATGAATGTGCCGTATTCCGGATACTTCGCGACGATGTTGCGCGCGTTCTGCGCCATGGTTTTCAGATCAATTTTTACATAGGTGTCAGTCATAGCTGTTCTCCTCGGTATGACGATATTTTTTCAATTTATTATCATACCATTTTTTCGGTTGTGCTTTCTGCCGTATTAGAATTTTTATTAGAATTTTTCTGATAATTATATGCGTTTTTCTCAATGGTATTGAATTTCGACAAAGAATCATGTATAATGAATTGATCATTGACAGACCAAGAAAAGGAAAATCGGTTATGAAGAAGTTTTTTACGATACTTATCTGCAAGATCCTGCGCTTTGTCGGAAAGCTGATCGGCAAGGGAAGCAGCATGCCGGGTCAGATCGCCTTGAAGCTCTGCCCGGATATCCTCAAGCGCGTGCAGCTTCCGGAGCATATCATCGCGATTACCGGCAGCAACGGCAAAACCTCTACCGTGGAAATGATCGCGCATATCCTCACCAAGAACGGCAAGACCGTCGCGTGGAACCGCGAGGGATCGAATCAGATCGAGGGCGTCACCACGATGGTCCTGTCCAACGCGACCTTGTCCGGTAAGGTCAAGGCGGATATCCTGCTGATCGAAAGCGACGAGCGTTACGCCAAAAAGACGTTCAGCTATATCGACGCGACCGATTATGTCATCACCAACCTTTACCGTGACCAGCTTACCCGCAACGGTCATCCCGAGTTCGTTTTTGACGCGATCGCCGACAGCATCCATGACGGCACCCGCCTGATCCTCAATGCGGATGACCCGCTGGTATCCGTTTTCGGTCACGGCAGAAAAAATGTGGTCTGGTTCGGCGCGGACGAGCTTTCCTCGGATGAAAAAGAGCTTCACAGCGTGTACAACGACGGCGCCTACTGTCCGATCTGCAAGGCTCCGATGACCTATACGACACATCATTATAACCATATCGGTCATTATGCCTGTACCGCCTGCGGCTACAAGCGCAATGATACCGACTATACCGTTACGGCGGTCGACCTCAAGGAGGGGTGGCTGGAGCTGGACGGCAAATACCGCATCTCGCTCGCACTCAAATCGCTATACAACATCTACAACATTCTTGCCGCGTATACCGTGGCGCGTCTGGTCGGGATCGACTCAAAAGCGATCGCCGACGATATGAACGATTATGTCCTGAAAAACGGCCGTGTCATCAACTTCAGGCTCGGAAAACGAACCGGTACGCTGCTGACCTCCAAGCATGAGAACAGCATTTCCTATGACCATTCTCTGCGTGTCGCGTGCGCTTGCGACAGCGGTACCGACGTTCTGATCATCGTCGACGCGGTCAGCCGCAAATATTTCACCAGCGATGTGTCGTGGCTGTGGGATATCGATTTTGAAATGCTCAACAATCCCAATATCCATGAGATCGTTCTGGCGGGCGCATATGTCAACGATCTTGCCGCGCGGTTCAGCTATACCGATATCCCGCAGGAGAAGATCAGGCTGTTCGAGGATATCGCCAAAGCGTCGGAGCATCTGGATTCCGATCGCAAGGAGTACATCTACGCGATCACCTGCTTCTCCGATAAAGAAAAATTTCTGTCCAAGGTAGAGGAGGTTTAACATGAAGTTGCTGCATTTGTATCACGATATCATGAACCTCTACGGCGATTACGCCAATATCCTCTGTCTGAAGCGGATGCTGGAAAAGAACGGGGAAGAAGCGGGGATCGACCGCGTCAGCCTCAGCGAAGATGCGATACTCGACGAATATGACTTTATCTTTGTCGGCTCCGGTACGGAGAAGAATCAAAAGGTCGTGCTTGCTGATTTTCTGAAATACAGGGATCAGCTCAAAGCGTATATCGCCTCCGGCAAGCCCCTGCTGATGACGGGCAATTCCTTTGAAATGCTCGGCAAAATGATCACGGACGGCAGCGGAAAATCGTATGACGGCCTGGGCCTGTACGACTTCACCGTTACGGAAGAACGCGGCAGGCGCTATACTGCCGATATCATTGCAAAGACCGATTTTCTCGATCAGCCGCTGGTCGGCTTTATCAACAAATCAAGCATGGTCGACGGCGTCAAAGCGCCGATGGATACCGTGACCTTCGGCATCGGCAACAAGGACGGTGAAATGACGGAGGGCGTCCTTGACAAGCATTTTTACGGTACCCATATCACCGGCCCCGTGCTTGAAAAGAACCCGCATTTCCTGTGTTATATCGCCGGTCTGATCCTCAAGAAATCACCGGATGATAAGCCCCTTGCATATGAGAAGAAGGGCTATGAAAATACGCTGAGAAAGCTCAGCGAACGAATCAATTAACTGAAACGGAGTGAGCGCTATGGCAATGTCCGCCGGCAGATGGCTGCTGAATAAATTCAAGGATATCAACCATGACCGCATGAAAAAGCATATCGATATCATTCATGAGAACACCGGGAAAAGCCGTTTTTACATCCGCATGAGCATGATGTGGAACTTCCTGACGAGAGGTACCGGCTATACGGATTATTTCCGCTGTAATTTCATCGAGCTGAGCAATAAGGAAAAGGATACCTTCGCAACGGCAAAGAAGTTCTATAAGCTGCTTGCGTATCTCAACAGCGAGGAATATCTGGTCGTACTCAACGACAAGCTGATCTTCAACGAGCTGTTCAAAAAGTATCTCAAGCGCGATTTCATCAATCTGCGCGTCAGTACCGCGGAGGACCTCAGAGCGTTTCTGAAAGGCAAAACCACCGTATTCGCGAAAGAGACCCACGGCGAGGGCGGTCACGGCATCAGCAAGCTCAAGGTCGCCGACATCAAAGATGTGGACGCGCTGTATCCCTTTCGCGTGATCACGCTCATGAAGGACGGCAAATCGACGATGATCGCCAACGCCCTGCGCATCAACCAGGATGACGCAGAGGTCATCGGATGTACCAACGACCTGTATTTCAGCATCGGCGCGGACGGCAGGATCGACAGCAACGTTGTCGATGACTACGGCAATATCTACGATACGCACCCGATGACCGGCATGAAGTTTTCCGACGTTCTGATCCACGGCGTCAAGGAAGCCTTTGATATGTGCGTCGAGGCGCATCAGCGCATCCCGCAGATCCGCTACATCGGCTGGGACGTCGCGTTTTCTGTTGACGGACCGGTGCTTGTCGAGGGCAATGAATACCCCGGCTACGGACTTGTCCAGCACTTCAAGCTCAAGGAAAAGCGCACCGGTCATCTGAAAGAAGTCGCCGATATCCTCGGAGACGAGTACAACAATATCAAGCTGTAATCACAACAGCTCCTGTCAGACGGCAGGAGCTGTTTTCAATGTGTCAAAGCGGCCGACGATCTCGAGAATCGGATGATCCTCCTGCAATCGTTCGCAGATCGCGAAAGCGGGATCATCCGCTGAACAGACACAGATGATCCTGCCGGCTTTTATCGATTCCGCCGCCGCGATCGCCGATCGGATCCGCATCTCCGCGGTATCCTCGTCAACATGCGGTATCAGCAGGATCAGCCTGTCGGCGCAGTCCCTCATTTTGGCGTGATACAATTCGCCCGCAAATGACGCCAAGCCGATCACGGCAAAAAATACCAGTATTACCAGACCCAGTATGTACATCGTTTTCACCTCGTTCTATACTATTTGAATGATCGCGATTTGTGTATATCTTTCGTTTTTTCACCGATACTATCAGCGACGGATCTCCGTCAAATCTTGATCGAGGTGAAAGAAAATGTATAATGAAGGACCAGCAAATTATCATATCCATTGTACGGTGAAGGACTGTAAGTATCACAAGGGCGACGAGAATTATTGCTCGCTCGATACCATCAACGTTGCGACGCATGAGAGCAATCCCACCGATGTAAAGTGCGTCGACTGCAACAGCTTCGAGTGCAGAAGCAAAGGGATCTTCGGCTGATATCCAACCGCTTGAAGGTTCCGAAATGATCAGGGAGCTATGCTTGACTCCCGCAACAAAGCCCCTTCGGGGGCTTTTCCTTTTGCACCAAAAAACCGCGTTTACATAGAATACAGTATGAATGAACTGAGGTGAGCGAATGAAAACAGCTGTTATCGGCGGCGATAAGCGAATGCTGTACGCGGCGAAGGCGTTTTCGGACAGCGGGGCAGAGGTGGCGATCGCCGGCTTTGACCGCTTGCAGAGCATGTGCGATATCCGAATCGCGTCCGTTGGAGAAGCCGTCGGATGGGCGGACATCTGTGTGCTGCCGATTCGTCCCTTGACGAACGGTGCGCTGACCTGCCCGTATTCCGCAGAAACCATTCCGGCAGAGGAATTCGGCAGACTGTCCGCAGACAAGATCGTTTTTTGCGGCGGTTCGCAGAGGATTTCGGAGTATGTGACCGGCAAGGTGTATGATTATGCGGCGCGTGAGGACTTTCTGATACAAAACGCCGTGCTGACAGCTCAGGGAGCTGTCGGCCTTACGATGCGGATCTATGAGGATTCCATCCGGGGAGCGAACGCGCTTGTGCTTGGCTGGGGCAGGATCGGAAAGACGCTGTCACGCTGTCTGAATGCTCTCGGCGCTCGTGTCACGGTCGCGGCACGCAAGCCTTCGGACCGCGAATGGATCCGTCTGGAGGGAATGAGTGCGGTGGATTATTCTTTGAAAGAAATTAATGAGTATTCACTGATCTATAATACGGTCCCTGCACCGGTCCTTGATCGCGAAAAGCTACGACGCGTTCGCGAGGATGTGATCCTGATCGACCTCGCTTCAGCTCCCGGCGGAATGGACGCCGATACGGCAAACGCGCGCGGACTGACTTTTGTCCATGCTCTCGGTCTGCCGGGGAAAACCGCTCCAAAGGCCGCCGGAAGGATCATCAAAGACACAATCATCAATATCCTAAAGGAGGAAAACGGTGGAAAAGATCACTCTGGGCTATGCGATGACCGGCTCCTTTTGCACCTTTGAAAAAAGTATCGCCGAAATGGCGCGGCTGCGTTCTCTCGGATATGAGCTGCTGCCTATTATGAGCGAGAACGCCTATTCGACCTCGACCCGCTTCGGAAAGGCGCGGGATATCGTATCTAGGGTAGAAAACATATGCGGAAAAAGTGTGATCCATACGATCACCGACGCGGAGCCGATCGGTCCGAAAGCGATGTGCCGTCTGATGGTCGTCGCTCCCTGTACGGGGAATACGCTGTCAAAGATCGCTCTGGGGATCACCGATACGCCCGTCACCATGGCGGTGAAATCCCAGCTGAGGATCGGCGCGCCGGTACTGCTGGCGGTCGCGAGCAATGACGCGCTGGGTGCATCCGGCGAAAATATCGCCCGGCTGATGAACCGCAAAAACGTATACTTCGTCCCGATGGCTCAGGATAATCCCGCATCAAAACCGACCTCGCTTGTCGCGCTGTTCGAGCGTATCCCGGACAGTGTGGCGCTGGCGCTGGATCATATTCAGCCGCAGCCGGTTTTTCAGTGAAACTGTATGTACAGGGGCGGGGGATGACCTGCCCCTGTCGATCAAAACAAATCTATTGAAATCGTCTTTCCTTTATGGTATAATATTACACCGAAAAGGAGATGAGCCAATGAAGTATTGCAAAACATGCAAATCTGTCTTCAGAGAATCGGATTCTCACTGCCCCGAATGCCGGAAAAAGCTCTATGAGATCACCGACGTCAACGAGCCGGTCAGGCTGTGCGTGATCGGAGGTACAGAACGCGCGATGCTGTGCGGCCTGCTCGCCGACGCTGACATTCCGTATCTGGAAAACAACACCTATCCGCAGGGATTAGCGAATGAGATCGTCACCGGTTACGACGTCAAGCTGTCGAATATCTCGTTGCTGGTGCCGTTTTCCGCGCTTGAGAAGGCGTCCGCACTGCTCAGCTCCATCGAAACCGTACCCAACCGTATCGAACCGATGATGGACGATATCTCCGTACATATCAAGCGGCTCCGGTCGGGGACGGAGGAAGATGAAAAGAAGATGAGTCCCGCTCTCAGGACGACCATCAAGGTGCTGTCGGCAGTTGCTTTTCTGATCATCGTAGCGCTTGTTGTACTGGGAACGGACAAGATCACAGAGTTCATTAAGGGTTTATTTGGAGGATAATATGAAACTGGACACCTTATGTGTACAAGCCGGCTATGAGCCGAAGAACGGCGACCCTCGTGTCGTTCCCATCGCCCAGAGCACGACGTTTGTTTATGACAGCGCCGAAACGATGGGCAATCTGTTCGATCTGAAGGAAGACGGATTTTTCTATACCCGTCTGGGCAATCCCACACTCGACGCTGTGGAAAAGAAGATCGCCGCTCTGGAGGGCGGCGTCGGCGCGATGCTGACCTCTGCGGGACAGGCGGCGTCCCTCATCAGCGTCACCAATATCGCCAAAGCGGGCGATCATATCATCGCTTCCGCCGCGATCTACGGCGGTACTTTCAACCTGTTCAATAAGACGCTGCGCGACCTCGGGATCGACTTTGACTTTGTCAGCCCGACCATCGCCGCAGAAGAGCTGGACAAAGTGTTCAAGCCCAACACCAAGGCGGTATTTATCGAAACCGTTACCAATCCCTCGCTGGACGTCGTCGATATCGAGATGTTTGCAAAGGTCGCTCACGCGCACCGCGTACCGCTGATCGTGGACAACACCTTTGCGACCCCGGTCAACTGCCGTCCCTTTGAGTGGGGCGCGGATATCGTGGTGCATTCCACCTCCAAGTATATGGACGGGCATGCCGTCGCTCTCGGCGGCTGTGTGGTCGATTCCGGTAATTTTGACTGGACACAGGGCGATTTCCCCATGCTGACCACGCCCGATGAGACCTATCACGGTATCGTTTACACCGAGCAGTTCGGCAAGGCGGCTTATATCGTAAAGTGCCGCACTCATCTGATGCGCGACTTCGGTTCTCAGCAGTCGCCGCAGAACGCGTTCCTGCTGAATCTCGGACTGGAAACACTCCATCTGCGGATGGCGCGTCACTGTGCGAACGCACAGGCTGTCGCGGAATTTCTGGAAAAGAACCCCAACGTCGAATGGGTCAATTACCCCGGACTGCCCTCCAACCGCTATTATGAGATCGCAAAGAAATATATGCCCAAGGGCTCCTGCGGCGTGATTTCTGTCGGCATCAAGGGCGGTAAGGAAGGCGCGGCCCGCTTTATGGAGGCGCTCAAGCTGGCGAAGATCGTGATCCATGTAGCCGACGCGCGTACCTGTGTACTGCATCCCGCTACGACGACACATCGTCAGCTGTCCGACCGTCAGCTTCTCGACGCCGGTATCGCTCCCAACATGATCCGTCTTTCCGTCGGAATCGAGGATGTTGAGGATATCATCGCCGATCTCAGTCAGGCATTGGAGCAAGTATGAGTGACAGATATACGACAGCCATTATTGTCGCCGCGGGCGACAGTACCCGGATGGGTACCAAAATGTCAAAGCAGCTGATCCCGCTGTGCGGCAGACCCGCGATCGAATATACCATTCGCGCGTTCCATGAATGCGATCAGATCAGGGAGATCGTCGTTGTCGCCCGCTCACAGGATATCAACGATATCGCGCACACCGCGTTCTCCTTCAAAAAGGTGATGACGGTGACCGCCGGAGGCAAGACTCGTGCTGAAAGCGTCAGCCGCGGCGTCCGCGCCGCATCACGGCAGACAACGCATTTTGCGATCCACGACGGCGCGCGTGTGCTGATCACTCCCGATGAGATCTCCCGCGTGCTGAATGCTGCCTATGAGACCTCGGCGGCGACGCTCGGAACGCCTGTGACGGATACGGTAAAGGTGATAGGGGAGGACGGCAATATCCTTTCCACACCCGACCGCTCCTCGCTTTGGGCGGTTCAGACGCCGCAGGTGTTTGAGGCGGATCTCTATCGCCGCGCGATCGAGAACGCTGTTGCCAATCAGCTTTCCGTCACCGACGACTGCGCCATGGTCGAAGCCATCGGCGTTCCGGTAAAGGTCGTCAGAGGCGAGTATACCAATATCAAACTGACCACGCCCTCCGACGTCGTGATCGCGGAGGCGCTGATAAAAAGGAAGTAATGCTATGAGAATCGGATACGGTTATGATGTCCATCAGTTCGCCGACGGCAGAGAGCTGATCCTCGGCGGTGTGGAGATTCCTTATCAGAAGGGCCTTCTCGGTCATTCAGACGCGGACGTCCTGCTTCACGCTGTGATGGACGCACTGCTCGGCGCGGCTGCGCTGGGCGATATCGGCAAGCATTTTCCCGATAACGACCCCAAATACAAGGATGCGGAGTCGGTCAAGCTGCTGTGGGATGTTGTCGGTATGCTGAAGGCGGAGGGGTACAGGATCGTCAACATCGATTCCACGATCTGCGCTCAGGAGCCGAAGCTCGCGCCCTACATCGATGAAATGCGCGAGAATATCGCCGTTGCCTGCGGACTGAAAAAGAACGCCGTCAGCATCAAGGCGACTACCGAAGAAAGGCTTGGCTTCACCGGCAGGCTGGAGGGGATCTCCGCCACTGCTGTCTGCCTGTTGGAGGAAATTGAATAATCGCACATAATCCATGCGCCTCTTTCATAGCTATAATTGAAAGAGGTGCTTTTGTATGACAAAACGCGTTATGACCGTACGCTTCACGGCTCTGTTTCTGACCCTGTTCTTGATTTTTACGCCCTGCATGACCGTGTCTTCGTTGGAGGATGACAGCATATCCTCTCCGTCGGCGGTGCTGATGGATGCAAAATCAGGTAAAATTCTTTTTGAGAAAAATGCGCACGAGCAGCGGCCGTGTGCGTCCATCACCAAGGTGATGACCCTTTTGCTGGTAATGGAAGCGCTCGACAGTGAAAAGATCCACTTGGACGATGTGGTGACCGCGTCCGCTCATGCGGCTTCGATGGGCGGCTCCGATATCTGGCTGGAAGAGGGCGAACAGATGACGGTCGACGATATGATCAAAGCAACCGCCGTCGCTTCAGCCAATGACGCTGCAGTCGCGCTGGCGGAATTCATCAGCGGCACCGAGGATGATTTTGTCGCCGCGATGAATGATAAAGCGCAGCAGCTCGGCATGATGGAAACCGTCTTCAAAAACTGTAACGGTCTGGATGAAGAAGGACATCTGACGTCTGCCTATGACGTTGCACTGATGTCGCGCGAGCTGATCAAACACCGAAAAATCTTCGATTATACCGGTATCTGGCTGGATAATCTGCGCGGCGGTGAGACGCAGATCGTCAATACCAATAAGCTGCTGCGGACGTATGACGGTATCACCGGGCTGAAAACCGGCACCACCGGAGACGCCGGCTCCTGTATCACCGCGACCGCCGAAAGAAACGGGATGAGTCTGATCGCCGTGGTGCTGGGTGCCGACAGCGGCACTGCGCGCTTCAAGGACGCGGCGACTTTGCTGGATTTCGGCTTCGCAGGCTTTGAGACCGTTGAACTGAGCCTGAATGACGAGCTGTATCCCGTAGCCGTGGAAGGCGGAATGGAAAAAGAGGTCGGCGTTGTCTGTGCGGATAAAGCGTCGCTGACGCTCCCGAAGGGGGAGGGGAAGAAGCTCAAGCGCTCCGTGACCATGGAGGAAAGCGTTCCCGCTCCGGTCATGAAGGGAGATAAGCTGGGGACGGTATCGTATACGCTCAACGGAGATGAGCTTGCGTCGTTTGATATCCTTGCCGCATCGGACGTGGAAAAGAAATCCTTTTCATCCGTTTTCGCCCTGCTGTGGCGGGCTTTCATCGGATTATAGCTCTCGACACGATCCGACTCACAACATCTTGTGCCGACGAGAATAATTACTACAAAATTTTGAATTCATTCACAAAAATCTGCTAAATGCTGTTGCAAAGATGCCGAAAATATAGTATAATGCTATTACTATTATGAGGGGGAATATACTTTTTTTCTTCTCGGGAATTATAAGGAGGATATATATGCCTACTAAATTAAGTGATAAGCATCTTCAGGGCTTTCTCGGAGCTGACGAATACGTCGGTATCGCTCCCTCGGTAAATGCCGCCCATGAAGCGCTTCATTCCGGAACGGGTCTCGGCAACGATTATATCGGATGGCTGACTCTCCCGACCGATTATGACAAAGATGAATTTGCCCGCATCAAAGCCGCGGCAAAGAAGATCCGGCAGAATTCCGATATTTTCGTCGTTATCGGTATCGGCGGCTCGTATCTCGGCGCCCGCGCGGCGATCGAGTTCATCAAGTCCCCGAACTACAACGCGCTGTGCAAGGACACACCCCAGATCTACTATACCGGTAATTCTATCAGCTCCAACGCGCTTGCGGAGCTGCTTGAGATCTGTGAGGGCAAGGACATTTCCATCAACATGATCTCCAAGTCCGGCACCACCACCGAGCCTGCGATCGCGTTCCGCGTATTCCGCGAAATGCTCGAGAAGAAGTACGGCAAGGAAGGCGCTAAGGATCGTATCTTCTGCACCACCGACAAGGCGAGGGGCACCTTGAAGCAGCTTGCCGACCGCGAAGGCTATGAGACCTTTGTTGTTCCGGACAATGTCGGCGGCCGTTACTCTGTTCTCACCGCTGTCGGCCTTCTGCCGATCGCTGTATCCGGCGCCGACATCGATGCGCTGATGCAGGGCGCAAAGGCGGCTCAGGATGAGTTTGACAATGCCGACCTCAATACCAATGACTGCTACAAGTACGCGGCGATCCGCAATCTGCTCTATCGCAAGGGCAAATCCACCGAGATCCTCGTCAGCTATGAGCCTGCGTTCACCTTGATGAACGAATGGTTCAAGCAGCTTTACGGTGAATCCGAGGGCAAGGACCAGAAGGGCATCTTCCCGGCGTCCGTTATGTTCTCCACCGACCTGCACTCTATGGGTCAGTATATCCAGGACGGCAGACGCAATCTGTTTGAGACCGTTGTCCTCTTTGATCAGGTCCAGCGCGAAGTCGCCATCGGCACCGATCCCGAGAACCTTGACGGTCTGAACTTCCTCTCCGGCAAGTCCATGGAGTTTGTCAACCGCAAGGCGTTCGAAGGCACCGTACTCGCGCATAACGACGGCGGCGTTCCCAATATCGTTCTCAACGTCGACGCGATGGACGAGTTCAACCTCGGTTATCTGATCTACTTCTTTGAGAAGGCATGCGCGATCTCCGGCTATCTGCTCGGCGTCAATCCCTTCAACCAGCCCGGCGTTGAAAGCTACAAGAAGAATATGTTCGCGCTTCTCGGCAAACCCGGTTTTGAAGACCGTAAGGCGGAGCTTGAGGCTCGTTTGAAGTAATACTGTATGCGGTGATCCATCGCTGAGAATAGTTGATTATAATTCTATATTCGAATAAAACTGTCATTTCACAGGAGGAATATGAAAATGGTTACATTAATTATCGGTAAGAAAGGTTCCGGAAAAACAAAGAAGCTCATTCAGCTTGCGAACGAGTCTGTTGCCCGTTCCAGCGGCAACGTTGTCGTGATCGACAAGGGCGCCAAGCTGACTTATGACGTTACTCACAAGGCTCGTCTGATCGATACCGACGCTTACGGCGTAAAGGGCTATGACATGCTCTACGGCTTTATCAGCGGTATCTGCGCGGGCAACTATGACGTGACCGATATCTTTGTTGACTCCACCTTCAAGATCTGCACTGAGGGCGTTTCCGGTATCGAAGCCTTTGTTACCAAGCTCAACGAGCTCGAGAAAGAGACCGAAGCCAATATCACTCTGCTTGTATCTGCCGGCGAGGAAGCGCTTCCGTCCGGTCTCTCCGCAGTCTGCGAGGAAATCTGATTAACGAACCGCCATTACATAAAGCCGCTCTTAACCGGAGCGGCTTTATTGTTTGCCAAACAGCGGGAATATGGTCATTTTTTGCGATGTTCCTTTTAATTTACAAACTGTTCAAAAAGGTTGTGTCATCCTTACCAATTCGCGTCATAAGTGTACGTATCTTTATACATTTTTCCTATTGTATTTCAGTGTCGGTTTTTGCTATAATAGGATAGTAAAATTAACAAAGTTGTAACTAATTCGAAATAAGGGGTTACTTATGTTCAAAAGATACCTGGCAGCGATACTTTCGATACTGACAATACTGACGGCGATTACCGTGATCCCTGCTTCGGCAGCCAAGTCTGAGACTGCCGATACAGGCGCACAAACCGCGCTCGGCGAGACCGGCTGGTCCATCCCTTCCGAGACGACCTTTGCGACACGTCTTCAGCAGCTCAAGGAAAAGTATTACCCCAACGGCTACTCCGGCGCGTATTATGAAAACGGTCAGGCTTATGCATGGCAGTGCTACGGCTACGCAGTCCAGATGCTTCATGATGTTTTCGGTATCAAATACTATGCCGACAGCTTTTATAATCATATCGATTATAACATGGGAGATCTTTACGCGGGAGATATCGTCCGTATCCGCGGCGATTCCCACAGCATCTTCCTGACGCGCATCACGGACAAGGGCTATTACTTTACCGACGCGAACTGGGACTATAATAACGGTGTCCGCTGGGATGCGTTTTTCACCAAGGAAGAGATGGCGGCGACCTTCACCTATAAGATCCATGTAGACGGCAATTTGCTCATGGGCGGCGGTGACGCAAAGAACGGCCTGTATTCCGAGGCGCCCGTACTGAAGAACATCAAATGCTCCGCTCCCGGGATCACCGTGTATTGGAGCCCGATCGAGGAAGCGGCGGCTTACCGTGTCTATTATAAAGAAGGCGACCAGAAGAACTGGAAGACTCTCGGAAAGACCGATAAAACCTATTACCAGTACATCAACGAGCTGGAATACGGCAAGGAGTATACCTTTACCGTCCGTGCGCTGGATTGCTACGGCGAGCTGATCAGCGGCTACGACAAGGAGGGCATCAGCACCAAGTACCTTGTCGCGCCTCCCGAACTGAAATCCGTCAAGGCTGACGTTGATAAGATCACCGTCACGTGGGCGGGAGTCAAGGGCGTCAGCTATTATCGCGTCTACGCTAAGGCGGAAAACGATGAACACTGGCACACGATCGCCAATGTCAAGGGCGAATCCTGCGAGTTCACCAAGGGCAAGGGACATACCTCTTATCAGTTTACCGTCCGCTGCCTGAGCAATAAAAAGAATCTGATCAGCGGCTGCAGCATCAAAAAGCTCTCCGCGGAATATATCAGCTATGACACCCAGCTCGAGACGCCCGGCAATATCGCCGCTGCGGTGACAACCACTCCGAAAGTGGCGAAGATCACCTGGGACGCGGTCCCCGGTGCTTCTCGCTATCAGGTATTTGTCAGCCGATTCGGCGTCAACAACGGCTGGAAGAAGATCGGCGTCGCGACAAAGAATGTGTTCTATTACAAAAACTGTGAAAACGCTTCCAATTATCGCTTTACCGTCCGCTGCATCGATTCCAAGGGCGCGTTTATGTCCGGTTTTGTCCCGGGACCTGTATTCTCCTACTTTGATATCCCGACAAAGCTGAATGCTGTCAAGCAGGATGACGACGGCAATATCAAGGTCAGCTGGGATGCCGTGAAGCTCGCTCCCGCTTATGCGCTGTATTACAAGACGGCGACCTCCGGCGGCTGGCAGCGCGTCAATCCCGAAAACCAGATCACCGGCACCTCTTATGTATTCGGCGGCTGTGAGAACGGTGTGAAGTACACCTTTACCGTCCGCGTATGCAGCGAGATCGGCAAGAATCTCAGCTCCTTCAATACCGCCGGCGTGAGCTTGACGTATGAATCCGAGGTCCTGAAGGAAGATATGACCGAGCAGGAAGCCACTGAGGCTGAGCTGAACGAAAACAATACCGAAAACGTCAGTGAAACCGGTGCGCCGGCTGTTTCCGATCTGCCTTCCGAACCGCAGACAGACGCTCCGGTCGAATAATAATAACGACTGATCGATAACAAAAAGATAACGGCTGTTGCCTTTCCGGTAACAGCCGTTTTTGTACTATTATGCAGTTTTATGTATCCGATCACATTTCCCAGTTATGCCATACATTCTGGATATCGTCGTTGTCTTCAAAGATATCCAGCATCTTCTGCATCTGGACCTGAACGTCGGGATCCTCGATCTTGACGTAGTTGGAGGGAACCTGCTCGACCTCAGCGGAAGCAAATTCATAACCCTTCGCTGTCAGATCGTCACGGACAGCGCTCAGATCGTCCGGCTCGGTATAGATGGTGAAGATATCCTCATCCGCCTCAAAGTCAGCCGCACCTGCTTCCAGCGCATCCTCCATAACGGTGTCCTCGTCCTTCTCGAGATCTTCACGTTCGATGATCAGAACGCCTTTTTTCTCAAACATGAAGCTGACACAGCCGGGGGTACCCATGTTGCCGCCGAATTTGTCGAAGTAATGTCTGACGTCGCCCGCGGTACGGTTGCGGTTGTCGGTCAGCGCTTCTACGATGACAGCGACGCCGCAGGGACCGTAGCCCTCATAGGTGACCGCTTCATAGTTGGTGCTTTCGCCGCCCTGAGCCTTTTTGATGATACGCTCGATGTTGTCGTTGGGAACATTGTTCGCCTTTGCTTTTGCGATACAGTCGCGCAGCTTGGAGTTGACATTGGGATCGGCGCTGCCGCCGTCGCGGATCGCTACCAGAAGCTCTCTGCCGATCTTGGTGAATACCTTGGCGCGGGCAGCATCGTTTTTACCCTTTTTCTGTTTAATGGTACTCCATTTATTGTGTCCTGACATTGTTTATCATTCCTTTGTTATATTTTAACCTCTATAATATACCATATCCGAAAAAATAATGCAATCAGAAATTACAATGTTGTAACAACTCTATTGCCAGTTTTTATCGGGAGTGTTAAAATACATGCAAGGATTATTGAAGGAGTGAGCAAGATGGTTATGTCGATGACGGGCTTCGGCAGAGCGGAGATCTCTGTCGGAACACGCGACATTATTGTTGAGATAAAAAGCGTCAATCACCGTTACTATGAATTCAGCTGCCGTACCGGCAGGGGCTACAGCTTTCTTGAGGAAAAGCTCAAGAAATATGTCGGCGAGAAGGTCAGCCGCGGCAAGGTGGATATGTATGTGTCGGTGACAGAGAACGACGATACCGCCGTGGAGGTCGAGCTGAACCGCCCGCTTGCCAAGGGCTATATCGACGCGATGCATACGCTGGCAAAGGATTACGGCGTGCGCGAGGATATTTCCGTATCCGTACTGGCGCGCTTCGGCGATATTTTTCAGATCCACCGTCCGCCGACCGATGAGGAAGCGGTGTTCAATGATGTGAAGATCGCGGTGGATGAAGCGCTCAGCCATTTTCTGGAGATGCGCCGCGTGGAAGGCGAAAAGCTCCGTGCCGACATCCTCTCCCGCGCAGAGCATATCATTTCGATCGTCGGCGAGATCGAGGAACGTTCTCCGCAGACCGTCGTCGAGTACCGCGAGAGATTATTTGCGAAGCTCAAGGATGTTTTGCAGAGCAATAACATCGATGAACAGCGGATCCTGACCGAGGCGGCTGTCTTTGCCGATAAGGTCGCCGTTGATGAGGAAACCGTTCGTCTGCGTTCTCATTTCGACCAGATGAAGAGCTTTCTCGACGCGACTCAGCCGACCGGAAGAAAGCTGGACTTTATCGTTCAGGAAATGAACCGCGAGGCGAACACCATCGGCTCCAAGGTCACGGATTCCAAGCTTGCCCACAAGGTCGTTGAGATCAAGGGCGAGATCGAAAAGATCCGTGAGCAGGTCCAGAATATCGAATAACGGAGGGTCATATGCGTTTTGTGAACATCGGCTTCGGCAACGTTGTCAATATCAGCAAAATCGTTTCCGTCGTCAGTCCGGAATCCGCTCCCATCAAGCGTATCGTTCAGATGAGCAAGGCGGCGTCCACGCTGATCGACGCGACCTTCGGCAGAAAATGCAAGGCGGTCATCATCACCGACAGCGAATATATCGTGCTGTCCGCGCTGACGACCGAAACAATTGCATCGCGCATGGAGGAGGCTAATGATGCGTAAGGGACTGTTGATCGTATTTACCGGTGCATCCGGCGTTGGCAAGGGCACGATCATGAAGAAGCTGCTTGCCGCGAATCCGAATATCCGCCTGTCTGTTTCCGCTACGACCCGCGCTCCGCGTGAGGGAGAGCAAAACGGCAGAGAGTATTATTTTGTGACCAGACGTGAATTTGACGATCTGATCGCGAACGGCGGCTTTCTGGAATATGCCGAGTACGTCGGCAATTGTTACGGAACGCCCAGCGAACCGGTATTCCGGATGCTGGACGAGGGTCTGGACGTCATTCTGGAAATCGAATTAAAGGGCTTTTTCCAGATCAAAGAAGCCTATCCCGAGTGCCTGAGCATCTTTGTCGCACCGCCGTCCTTCGAAGAACTGCAGGCACGGCTTGAGGGCAGAGGTACCGAGACCCCTGAGGTGATCGCCGAGCGTCTCAAAACTGCCCGTGAAGAGCTTGCACACCATCACCTGTTTGATTATGTAGTTGTCAATGATGATGCCGAACGCGCCGCGAATGAGGTGCTGTCCATCATTTCAGATAGAAAAAATAAGGAGTAATCGTTATGAAAAGAGCATCACTGGATGATATGTTGACCGGTAAGGAGAGCCGCTACGCGCTCGTCATCGGCGTTGCAAAGCGCGCCAGAGAAATTGCCGACGAATTCAAGGAGGAGGGCATCATCAGCGACGAAAAGCCTGTCCTTCTCGCAATCGAGGATTTTAAGAATCATAAGTATAACATTCTGGAAGAAGACTGATATTCACGATGAGTTCCGCTGTTGCACGCGTTGCCGTTGAAAACGCCGTCTATCATTTTGATAAAGAGTTCAGCTACCTCATTCCGTCATCCGTTGTGCGTGATCTGACGGGGTGCAGGGTCGTTGTGCCGTTCGGCAGAGGTAACGCGCGGCGTCAGGGGATCGTGACCGGCACCGGTACCGCAGAGGACGTCTCCGGTCTCAAGGAGATCGCCTGTGTACTGGACAATGAACCGGTGCTGTCCTCGGAGCAGCTGAGCATGTGCGCCTTTATGAAGGAACATTACTTCTGTGCATTTTATGACGCGGTCAGAGCGATGCTTCCTGCGGGGATCAATTATCGGTTGTCGGCAGAGTATTCCGTCAGCAGGGATTTGGGCGACAGATTCTATGATTTGCCCGATGAGTGGCGCAGGATCGTTTCTATTATTCGTTCTAAGAATAATAAAGTGGAAAAGCGCGCAC
Organism: uncultured Eubacteriales bacterium; assembly: GCA_900315815.1. Lineage (GTDB taxonomy): Bacteria > Bacillota > Clostridia > Oscillospirales > Acutalibacteraceae > Ruminococcoides. Next base: position 1,853 of record ONAS01000046.1, on the reverse strand, counting down.
TGCTCTCAGAGCTGGGATATGTCGATTCCGCGGTCCCCGATGAAATGGCCGCCGAAGGTGTTCTGGAAAAATCCGACGCCGCGCTCAGACGGATCGGTGATAAAACGATACGGATGCTGCGGCTGGCGGATGACTTTGATGACATGATAGACAGCGTCAAGCTCAGTCCGAAGCAGCAGAGCGTTGTCGAGTTTTTGCAGTCGGTTGGCTGTGCCTCCGCCAAAGAGATCTGCTATTATACCGGCGTGACGTCCTCCGTTCCCGATACCTTGGTAAAAAAGGGGATCGCTGCGTATTTTGACGACGAGGTGTTCCGGATCCCTCAGACGAGCGATTCCGTGATCCGCGACGTCGTTCTGACCGATGAACAGCAAAGGGCATATGATGAATTGCTTGCGCTGTATCGCGCCGACGCGCCTGCCGTATCTCTGCTGTACGGAGTGACCGGTTCCGGAAAGACCTCTGTGTTCTTCAAGCTGATCGAACAGGCTGTCGCGGATGACAAGGACGTCATCGTAATGGTGCCGGAGATCGCGCTGACGCCGCAGCTGCTTGCGGTGTTCAAGGGGCGTTTCGGAGACAAGGTGGCGGTTTTCCACAGTGCGCTTTCGCTCGGTGAGCGATTGGATGAATATAAGCGCGTCCAACGCGGAATAGCTAAGATAGCGATCGGTACTCGTTCCGCAGTTTTTGCGCCCTGCCGCGATCTCGGACTGATCATCATGGACGAGGAGCAGGAGCATACCTACAAAAGCGAGTCAAAACCGCGCTTTCACGCCAAGGATCTGGCGCGTATGCGCTGTTCCTTAAGCAGTGCGCTGCTGGTGCTGTCCTCTGCGACCCCGAGCGTGGAGACCTATTATTACGCGTCGACCGGCGTATATCACAAGCATACCCTGACAAAGCGCTACGGTGCTGCGACGCTGCCCGAGGTCATCATCGAGGACATGAATGAGGAGGTCGCTGTCGGCAATACAGGCAGCTATTCAAGCCGCTTGCTGCAGAGCATAGAGGATAATCTCGACCGCGGCAAGCAGTCGATCCTGCTGCTGAACCGCAGGGGCTGCAATTCGTTTGTCACCTGCAACAGCTGTAAGGAACCGCTGACCTGCCCGAATTGTTCCATTTCGCTGACCTATCACAGCGCCAATAACCGGCTGATGTGCCATTACTGCGGCTGGTCGATGAAATACACCTCTGAGTGTCCGACCTGTCACAGCCACAGCCTCAGGTTGTCCGGTACGGGGACACAGCGCGCCGAGGTGGAGCTGGCAGAGATCTTTCCGCAGGCAAGGATCCTCAGAATGGATACCGACAGCACGATGACGCGTTCTTCCCATGAAAAGAAGCTGAACGCGTTCGCAAACGGCGAGTATGATATCCTTGTCGGAACGCAGATGGTCGCAAAGGGACTGGACTTTCCCAATGTGACGCTGGTGGGCGTTCTGAACGCCGACCGCATGCTGTATGTGGATGACTACCGCAGCTATGAGAACACGTTTTCACTGCTGACGCAGGTCGTCGGACGCTCCGGCAGAGGCAGGGACAAGGGGAGAGCGATCATCCAGACCTTTACCCCCGAGAATCCGATCATCTCGCTTGCCGCCCGTCAGGACTACGACGCGTTTTATGACTCGGAGATTCAGCTGCGCAAAGCGATGCTGTATCCGCCCTTCGCGACGATTTGTCTGATCGGCTTCGTCAGCGATAACGCGCGGCTTTCCGCGGACGCGGCACGCGCCTTTTTGACAGAAATGACCGCTTGTCTCAAAACGGATTATCCCGATCTCCCGCTCCGCGTTCTCGGACCGGTCCCGGCTTCCGTTTTCAAGGTGAGCAATAAATACAGATAT
>ONAS01000009.1 GCA_900315815.1 uncultured Eubacteriales bacterium | reverse complement strand
TTTCCCTTGTCCAGCCAAAATTTGCGGTACTTCTAAACTATTACATTGTAAATATTCTTTTAATTATTTCTCTGTCCTCTTGACGGGGTGCGGTTCACAGCTCCTTGATATGCGTTATTTTACCACGATGCACTGCGAGCCCAGCTGCTCATAGCGCTTTTCGACAAGCTCCTTTGAGAAATGTGAAACAGCGCCCGCCGCGGAATCGCAGAAATAGTATTCCTTGTCATCGAAACCGACCAGCACCAGACAATGCTCGTGCGCGTACCAGTTGAAGGAATCGCCGATCTCGGTCTTGGCGTTCTCATCGACGTAGTTGACCGTCCATGTATTGAAAACATACGGCTCCTGCATATCCGTCGTCGCCCAGATCATGACGGGGATACCGTTCTGCGTGTACTCCTCGCACAGGGTCGATACGGGGATGTTCTCATAGTTGTACGCCTTCAGCTCGGATTTCTGATCGCTGAGATAGCGGTTCATGCTCTTTGCCATGGACGGCGCGTATACGCCCCATCCCGCGTACGCGGTCCCCGCGAACGCGCTGTACATATCCGGACCCTCCATATAGCCGGTCTCCTCGTCCTCATAGACATAGTGGCAGTCGAGATAATTGTCGGCAAAGGTGAATTCATCCAGATCAAAGCCCAGGATGTTCATCAGCATGGTGCAGGCGTAGGTCTCGCACCCTGCCTTCAGCTCTGTCTGAGGGATGACCTTATCCTCCGCGCCCTCGATCATATACTTCGTCTGCTTGGGCTGTTCGGTCGGCGCCTCGGTCGCCTCGGTCGCGGTATTCTCTTGCTTGTCCTCTTTGAAGCTCTTTACGGTATTGACGCTTACGATAATCAGCGTGATCAACAGCACGACGCACGCACAGCCGATCACGATCAGTTTCTTTTTCATCATCTGCTTTTCCGCCTGACATAGTTATTGGATATATTATAGCATACAATTTTGAAAATGTCATTCACCATAACGGAGAATTTTTGCTTTTTTCGACAGGATCCCCGTCTGTTTGGAGCAATAGTCCGCAGTTCCGCGCCCCGGATGACAGCAAAAAAGCGTTTTAATTCCTTATCAGAACTAAAACGCCGATTTTGCGTGATGTTTATTTTTTCAGCCGCTTGTCCGACGCGACGGACAGCTTGGTGCCGATCGTCTGGAAGATCTGGACAAGGATGATCAGCAGGATGACCGTGATGATCATGACGAGATACTTGTAGCGATAGTAGCCGTAGTTGATCGCCAGCTTGCCCAGACCGCCGCCGCCGATAGCGCCGCTCATCGCGGTATAGCCGAGGATCGTGGTCAGCGCGATCGTGATATTGGAGATCAGACCGGGGACGCTTTCGGGGATCAGCACCTTGACGATGATCTGCAGGGGCGACGCGCCGGTGCTCTGTGCCATCTCCACGATATTGGGGTTGACCTCCCTGACGGAGCTTTCCACCAGACGCGCGATGAACGGGAACGCCGCGATCACCAGCGGTACGATGGACGCAGCGGTACCGAACGCCTTGCCGATGATCACACGCGTCAGCGGAGCGACCACGACGATCAGGATCAGAAACGGTACCGAACGCAGCAGGTTGATCAGGATGTTCAGAAAATGTCTCAGCGGAGCGGGCAGCGGGATGATGCCGTCCTTATCGCCGACCGCGAGCAGAACGCCCAGCGGAAGTCCGATCGCCAGCGCGATCAGCGTGGAGATCAGCGTGACGTATACCGTCTCCCAGATCGCCAGAGGGACCTCGGTCTTGACGATATCGATCGTATCCAGCCAATCCTTCGATGCAAAAAACTCAGCCATTATTCCGCCTCCTCAACAATGATATCCTCGATCGCCGACAGGAACGCGACCGCCCGGTCCTTGCTGTCCTCATCGGCAAACGAGAGCAGCATATTGCCGTACGCCTTGTCGCCGACAGCCTTGGTGGAGGCGCCGAGGATATTCGCCTCGATCCCCTTTTCCTTAGCCAGCTGGGCGATCAGCGGCGTGCCTGCCGCCTTAGCGCCGCCGAAGATCACGCGCAGGCGATAGTCGGCGTTTTCGACAAGGATCTCCTGCTCGCCCTCGGGGAACACAAGATGCTTTGCCGCCTTGCTCTTGGGATGTGTGAAGATATCGACGACGCGGCCCTGCTCGGCGACGACGCCGTGGTCCAGGATCGCGACATGATTGCAGACCTCTTCGATGACGCTCATCTGGTGCGTGATGATGATCACGGTGATGCCCAGCTTCTCATTGATCTCGCGGATCAGGTTGAGGATCGCGTGGGAGGTCTTGGGGTCGAGCGCGGAGGTCGCCTCGTCGCACAGCAGTACCTTCGGGTTGGTCGCCAGCGCTCTCGCGATCGCGACGCGCTGCTGCTGACCGCCGGAAAGCTGCGCGGGATAGGCGTTCGCCTTGTCGGGGAGCCCGACCGTTTCCAGCAGCTCCATCGCGCGCTTTTTCGCGTCAGCCTTTTTGACGCCCTCCAGCTCCAGCGGGAACATGACGTTCTTCAGGCAGGTGCGCTGCATGAGCAGGTTGAAGCCCTGGAAGATCATCGTCACCTCGCGGCGGATGGCGCGCAGCTCCTTGTTCTTCAGCCCGCCGACGTCCACGCCGTCGATCAGCACTGCGCCCTCGTCGGGACGCTCCAGCATATTGATACAGCGCACGAGGGTCGATTTTCCGGCGCCGGACATGCCGATGATGCCGAAGATATCACCGTCGCCGATGGTGATGCTGACATTTTTCAGCGCCTCAACAGTCGCGTCGGCCGTCTGAAAGGTTTTGGATAAATTTCTGAGTTCTATCATATGATCGTTCCTTCAAACAAACAGCGATGCACCGGGCAGCTGCTCGGTGCATAAGCTAACGATGATTATTTCAGAGCGTCAAGGCTGCTCTGCTTGCCGCCGTACAGACCGATCGGCTCGACATGGATGCCTGCCGCGGATACGATATCGGTGTTGTTCTCGGCGTTGAAGTCGTCCAGATACGGAACATGCTGGAAGTAGTTCGCGTCAAGCTCGCCGTTGTCTACGACCAGGTTCGGCTGGACGTAATCGGTGAACTCGGTGACCTCGAGCTTGATATCCTTCTCGGCAAGGATGTCCTTGACGATCGCGAGGATCTCCGCATGCGGCGTCGGAGAAGCCGCTACGGTGATGGTAGTGCCCTTGAGCGCATCGTAATCGATGGAGGGATCAAAGCCGTCGGTGGGGTTGTCGACCGCGGGGACGACCGCGCCCTCATACTTCTCGTTGATGAAGTCAACGACCTTCTTGGATTCGGTCGCGGCTACCAGCGCCTTGATCTTCGGCTCGTTCTCGTTGCCGTTCTTGACGGCGATGATGTTGACGTAAGCGGAGGAAGAACCCTCGATGCCCAGCGAATCCTTGACCGGGTTGATGCCCGCGTCGATCGCGTAGTTGGAGTTGATGACCGCATAGTCATAATCCTGCAGAGCGGAGGGAAGCTGAGCCGCCTCGATCTCCGCGAACTCGATGTTCTTCGGATTGTCCTCGATATCACGGACGGTCGCGGTGATGCCCGCGTCGGACTTCAGCTTGATGAAGCCGAGCTCCTGCAGAAGCAGCAGCGCGCGTGCTTCGTTGGTGGTGTCGTTCGGGATCGCGATGGTGACGGAGGAAGCGCCCTTGTCGCCGCCGTCCTTGCTCTCTTCCTTGGAGCAGGCGGAAAGCGCGAACACGGATGTGAGTGCGAGTGCAATAACCAGTACTGCGGAAATAAGCTTTTTCATTGGTATTTCTCCTTTGAGTTGATTTGTCGGTATAAGTATTGTTTCTATAAAGGCTTGGTTTCTATAAAGGCTTTCATGACTTATTTTGACAATCAACGACACATTCGCTTACTGTACAGATTGGAGGTTATCAGGAATCTTGTGGTATTCATACGAATCTCCTTTGACAAAAAAAGTAAGGGAGCATTACGCCCCCTCGCCACAGCACCGAAAAGTTCAACGCTGTATGAGGGCACGGCTTGCCATAGCACGGCACATGATGCCGCACATCCACATCGTCATCACGGTGATCATCGCAGCGGTCATGGCAAGCTTCTCCTTTCGTTTGATTGCAATCGAATTATAATCCCAACCAACCTACTTTGTCAAGCAAAAGTGGCAAGTTTCTCCCGGATCCGACTGCAACCGCATTATAGCTCTATTTACCTACTTTGTCAATAGGTTGGTTGGTATTTTTCCGAATTTCGGCATTCCCGCCAAATCTTTTGCGCAAATCGGCGTCGGAATCGTGACAATGACAACAGCCTACAGCACGGTTTTCATCCTGCGGATCGCTTCTCTCAGGACGCTGTGCGGACAGGCGAAATTCAACCGCATGAATCCCGTGCCGCTGTCGCCGAAGGTACCGCCCTTGTGCAAACGGACGCCCGCGGTGAGCAGGAACCGATTGTACAGCATGTTGTCGGACAAGCCGAGCCCGCGGCAGTCCAGCCACGCGAGATAGGTGCCCTCAGGCGCGCTGACGCTGACGCGCCCGCCCTGCGGAAAGGCTTCGCACAGGATGCGCCTGCTTTCGTCCAGATAGCTGAGAAGCTCGTCGAGCCACTGCTCCCCGTCGGCATAGACCGCCTTTGTTGCGGCGATACCGAACGCGTTGATCCCCATCTGACAGCTTGCGCGCATCTCCTTCTGCACCGCCGTGCGGATCGCCTCGTCCGCGATGATGATGTTGGACGCTTCGATCGCGGCAAGGTTGAAGGTTTTCGTCGGCGCGGCGCAGGTGACGGTCTGCGCGGCGATCCGCGCGGACAGCGACGCGATCGGGATATGTCTGTGCGGCGCGTAGACCAGATCGGAGTGGATCTCGTCGGAAATGATATACACATGATGCTTCAGACAGATATCCGCAAAGCGCTCCAGCTCTTCCCTCGTCCACACCCTGCCGACAGGGTTGTGCGGAGAGCAGAACAGCACTGCCTTCACTTCGTTCTCCGTGAGTTTGAGTTCCAGATCGCCGAAGTCGATCGTATATCGTCCGTCGGCGCGGGTCAGCTCGGATACGATCAGCCTGCGGCGGTTCGACCTCACAACGTTGGAGAACGGATAGTAGACCGGCTCGAAAATCAGCACCGCGTCGCCCTCGTTCGTCAGCGCACGGATCGCGCACGCGGCGGAATACATCACCGCGGGCGACGGCACGATCCATTCGTCCGCGATCTCAAAGGAAAACCGTCTGCCGTACCACGCGCGCACCAGACGGCGATACGCCGCATCCACGCTCTGATAACCGTAGATGCCCCGCGCGGCGACCGCCTTCACCGCCTCCTCCACACAGGGAGCGGTTTTGAAATCCATATCCGCTACCCACATCGGGATGATATCCTCTGTGCCGCCGATCGTCTCGTACTTGATGTCGCCGGGGATCCTTCTGTCGTATACCGTATCAAAATCAAACATGACGCTTCTCCTGTTTCATCCTTATATATTGTAATACCACGATTCGTCCGGCTCGATCTCCTTGCGCTCCACCGGATGACCTGCGTCATAATTGTACAGCAGCTCCTGGCTTTTGACGCTGACGCGGGCGCCCTCGGGGATGGAGGTGGTGATGAACGCGTTGCCGCCGACCACGACATTCTTGCCGACGACGGTCTCCCCGCCGAGGATCGACGCGCCGGAATAGATCGTCACATTGTCGCTGATGGTGGGATGCCGCCTGACGTTTTTGAGCTTCTGACCGCCTCTGGTGGACAGCGCGCCCAGAGTCACGCCCTGATAGATCTTGACGTTGTCGCCGATGACGGTCGTTTCGCCGATCACGATGCCGGTGCCGTGATCGATGAAGAAATACTTGCCGATGGTGGTGCCGGGGTGGATATCGATCCCCGTGATGCTGTGGGCATGCTCGGTCATGATGCGCGGGATCAGCGGAACGCCGAGCAGATACAGCTCATGCGCGACGCGGCTGGTGAAGATGGCGTACAGCCCCGGATAGGTGCAGATGATCTCGTCCTTGTTGTACGCCGCAGGGTCGCCGTCGAACGCCGCCTGGATATCCGTATCGATGTACTCCCTGATCTTCGGGATCTTTTCCAGGAACTCAAAGGTGATGCGCTGAGCCGCCTGTGCGATCGCGCCGCTGTCGGAATCCTCATAGACCGGGGAATACCGCAGGACGATCGAGGTCTGCTTGATCAGGTTATAGATGATGTCCTCCAGCAGGATGGCGATATTGTTGCGTACCGTATAGGTGCGGTAATTGCTGTTTTTGTAGTAGCCCGGATAGACGACGATCTTGATCTTTTCCAGGATATCGATGACGATCTCCTTGTCGGGATACTCGAACATCTTGATCTCGTCAATGGTCCTGCCGCCTTGGTAATCCGCCATCAGGGCGTCTGTCAGCGCGTTGATGCGCTGCTGAATATTCTCTGCCATCGTATCATTCCCTCCGTCAATCGGGCAGGCGCTCCAGCACCTACCCATCTGTTAAGTAGGTTATATCATCAAACGCGCCGTTTGTCAAGAAGAGCTTTCCGCGTTTTCATCCAAGCGGCGGAATATCGTGGAAAAATATGTCAAAAGTAACAAATCAATGCGCTTTTTTTCGGATTTGGTCTTGCATTTTTACCGATAAATCATTATAATCATCATAGCACCGTCACAGAAGCGGCAAACTAATTTGATTTGAGGAACATTTATGGGTATCTTTACGGACGTGGACAGCTATCTGTTCCACAAAGGCACCAGCTATGAGGTCTACAAAAAAATGGGCGCGCACATCGTCACCGAGAACGGCGTCAAAGGCACGAACTTTGCCGTATGGGCGCCGAACGCACGGAGCGTCAGCGTGATCTGTGATTCCGCCGGCTGGGAAAACGAGCATCCGATGCAGCGCGACGGCAACGGCATCTGGGAGCGCTTCATCCCCGGCGTTGACAGCGGCGATGCTTACCGCTACGTCATCACCGGTCCCGACGGCGAGAAGCATCTGAAAAGCGATCCCTATGCCTTCCGCTATCAGCTGCGCCCCGACAACGCGTCCATCGTCTGTCCCCTTGAGGGCTATCAGTGGAATGACGCTGACTATCAGAGCCGCCGCGACAACACCACCGTCGTCGATAACCCGATGGCGATCTACGAGGTACATCTCGGCTCCTGGAAAAAGGAATTCCGCGATGAGGACGACACGGACGGCTTCCTGAATTACCGCGAGCTGGGCGACCGTCTTGCCGAATACGTCACCTACATGGGCTACACCCATGTCGAGCTGATGGGCATCTGCGAATATCCCTTTGACCTCTCGTGGGGCTATCAGGTGACGGGCTACTTCGCCCCCACCGCCCGCTACGGCACGCCCGACGACTTCCGCTATCTCGTCGACCGCCTCCACAGAAGCGGCATCGGCGTCATCCTCGACTGGGTACCCGCGCATTTCCCGAAGGACGATTTCGCGCTCGGCCGCTTTGACGGCACGCCGCTGTACGAATCCGCCGACCCGCTGAGGGCGGAGTTCCCCATCTGGGGCACCTATGCCTTTGACCACGGCAAGCCCGAGGTCATCTCCTTCCTGATCTCCAGCGCGTTTTACTGGATCAACGAATTCCATATCGATTCCCTGCGTGTGGACGCGGTCGCCGCGATGCAGTACGCCGATTTCAGCCGCACCGAATGGCGCCCGAATATCCACGGCGGTCACATCAACATCGAAAGCACCGGCTTCCTCAAGCAGATCAACTGCGACCTCACCCAGATGACCGACGGCTATCTGATGGCGGAGGATTCCTCCATCGAGCGCGGCATCACCAACGACGTCCATATCGGCGGTCTGGGCTTCACGCTCAAATGGAACATGGGCTGGATGTACGATACGCTCAAGTACCTGTCCTACGATTATCACGAACGCCGCTATCATCACGGCGAGCTGACCCATATCGCGGACTACGCTTTCTCGGAGAACTTCATCCTGGTCCTCTCGCACGACGAGGTCAATGTCGGCAAGGGCTCGATCTTCGGCAGGATGATCGGCAATGACGACGAACGCTTTGCCGCCATGAAGGCGCTGTACGCGTTCCAGTTCACCTTCCCCGGCAAAAAGCTGCTGTTCATGGGTCAGGACGTCGCCCAGAAATCCGAGTGGGACGTCACCAAAGCGCTCGAGCAGCATCTTGAGGACGATTTCAGCCACCGCGACGTCATGCTGACGGTCAGGCGTCTGCTCTCCATCTATCGGGCGACCCCGACGCTGTACCGCGACTCCAAGGACAGCCGCATCTTCGAATGGGTCAACCGCGACTTTGCCGACGCAAACATCATCAGCTACATCCGCAGGAATCCGTTCAACTACGACGGCGCCGTGCTGGTGATCTGCAACTTCTCCCCGTGGTACCACAACGGCTATGCCTGCGGCGTTCCGATGGGCGGCGAGTACACCCGCCTTTTCAGCACCTATGACAACATCCCCGGTCAGGGCGGACCCGCCGAGTTGGGCGGCTGTCCGAAAATGTACGCGGACAACAATCCGTGCGACGGCAGACCCTTCCGCCTCAACTACGGTCTGCGCCCCTTCGAGGTCGTCATCGTCAAGCTGCCTTGATTCTGTCACCGATATCACCGTACCCGAGCCGAAACGGTCCGGGTACTTTTTGTTGCATAGTTTTATGCAACTTTTCGTCATTTATCGGCATAGGTGGAACCATGTGTTCCGATACTCTGAAAAGGAGGCAGAATATGTCCGTCAAATGCATCGATATTTCCACATGGCAGACCGACGTCAACTTCGAAAAGGTGAAGGCGGCGGGGATCCGTGCGGTGATCATCCGCGCGGGCTACGGCAGAGAAGCCGCCCAGAAGGATGATCAGTTTGAAAACCACTACCGCGGCGCAAGGGCGGCGGGGCTATACGTTGGCGCTTACTGGTACAGCTACGCGTACAGCATGGAGGGCACCGCCGCTGAGGCAAGAGCGTGCCTTGCCTGCATCCAGGGAAAGCGCTTTGACCTGCCGGTATACTACGACATGGAGGAGGAATCCCAGAAGTCGCTCGGCAGATCGCTCCTGACGCAGATGACCGAATGCTTCTGCGATCTGATCCGCGCGGGCGGCTTCCGTCCCGGCGTTTATTCCAATCCGGACTGGTTTGAAAATTACCACGACTACGACCTGCTCAGCGCGAAGTATTCCATCTGGCTGGCGCATTGGGCAAGCGCCCATCAGCTCGCCTGCGATATCTGGCAGTACTCCGACCGTGGCTCCGTCCCGGGGATCAGCGGCGATGTGGATATGAACCTGATCGAGAACACCTCCGTGATCGGTTCGGATGCGTCCGCTCCCGCAGCAAAAGCCGCCCCCGCGGACAAGTTCACGCAGAGCGTACAGCTGGGCTTTTATTATCTGGGGACGGATTACGCCTGTCCCGCCGCGCAGGTCAAGACCGTCCAGCGTCTGATGAACTGGCTCGGCTACAGGGATCCCGACGGCAGGGTGCTGAAGGTCAACGGCGTTTTCGGAAAAGAGACCGATCACGCGGTCAGGGTCTACCAGAAAAAGCATCGGCTCACCGCGGACGGTATCGTCGGTCCGGTCACATGGAGGCTGCTGACCGGCGCAAAGTAATAATCGCCTGCTCCGGAAAGTGCGACGACCGATCCGTCCGACCTGAAGCATCCGTCCGCCAAAGGATCGGCATCACGCAAAAACCGCCTGCTCCGAAAAAGAGCAGGCGGTTTTTTTATGCCTTCAGATGATATCAAAAAACTGATCGTATTCCGTGATCTCGTAATCGCACAGCGGGCTGCCGTCGGGAGTCCCCTCGCGCAGATACCGACAGGTCGTGATGCCCGCGTTCCTGCCGCCCTGCATATCCGAGGTCAGGCTGTCGCCGAGGATGATCACGCGGCTTTTGTCCGTGACACCGAGGTCGGCAAAGATAAAGTCGAAGTATTCCTTCGAGGGCTTTGACGCGCCGATCTGCTCGGAGATATAGATGCCGTCCACATAGCGGTCGATCCCCGAGCGGCGATAGCGTCCCGTCTGCGGGACGGTCAGCCCGTTGGTGGACAGATAGATCTTCACATCGTATTCCTCATGCAGCTTCTTTACAAAATCCGTCGCGCCGGGCAGCATGAAGCCGCATTGTGCGAGGTTCTCCAGATACATCCTGTTGACGGCGGCAAAATCGACCGGCTCTCGGCCGATCCGCTCGAACAGCATCGAAAAGCGCAGTGTCTTCAGCGCGTCACGGCTGAGCTCGCCCCTTTCGAGCGCCTTCCAGCACTGCAGATTACACGCGCTGTAAAGGCTGACGACCTCGTCGGTCGGCTCCACGCCGTAATGCGCCAGCGTGCGGCTGACCGCGGTTTTTTCGGCAAGGATGAAATCATAGACGGTCTCGTCCGCGTCCAGAAGGACGATATCGTAATTCTTACTCAAAGGGTCTTCCCTCCTTGGTGAGGATCGCCGTGCGTGTGATGTCGGCGTGCAGCTCAGCGCCGCAGTACGCCTCAAACGCCGTCACGATCAGTGAGGGATTGATGTTCAGCGACGATCCCGCGGGCAGACGCAGGGTCATGCCGACGCCGTCCGCATCGCTCAGGTCACAGTCGAGGATATACGCCTTGAGGTCGATATCCTTCTTCCCCTTCTTGGTCTTTTTTTCCGTGATGATCTGAGGCTGTGCCAGAAAGTCGTTCAGCTTGCTGTATAATTCTTTATCGGAAATATCATCCGCATTCATCGGCTCCATGCGCACCGCGTAGACCGCAGAATCGATATCGGCGGGCTTGTCCTTTGCCTCGGCACAGCGATACACGCGGATGCCGTCCGGCAGGCAGGCATTGAGCTGTGCGGGGATCGCGCTCATATCGGCGTGATCGTCCAGCAGTCGGAAGTCCATGCTCTCACAGGTCGACGCGAAGCCCAGCGACAGCGGCAGCGCGAAGGTGATATAGGCGTGCTGGTGAAAGCCCTCGGTGTGCCAGATATCCAGACGGCTCTTGCCGACGGCGCGCAGCATGACGCGGTTCAGATCCAGGTGCGAGATATATTTGCACGCACCGTTTTTCTCAAAGAACACTCTTGCGTTTTTCATAGCACACACCTCCGCCGTATTTTTTCGCGCCGCAGTTCATGCAGTTCTCGCGGCAGTTGGGAGAGGGCTTCGAAGCATACGCCCGCTCGCACTCGCGCTTCAGGAATTCCTTGGTCACGCCGTAATCCAGATGATCCCACGGCAGGATCTCGTCAAAGGAGCGGCGGCGGTTGGCATAGAAAGCGGGGTCGATCCCGCACTCCTCAAAAATATCCAGCCAGCGCTGCAGCGAGAAGCAGTCGCCCCAGCCGTCAAAGTGCATCCCGCGTTCGTGGGCGAGCAGCATCGCCTTGTTCAGCTTTCTGTCGCCGCGCGCAAAGACCGCTTCGAGGAACGACGTATCGGAATCGTGATAGTTGTAGGTGATCTTCTTCGTCGTGATCGACGCCCTGATATGCTTCTGCTTTTCGCGCAGGGTGTCCATATCGTCCTGCGGCTCCCACTGGAACGGCGTGAACGGCTTCGGCACAAAGGACGAAGCGGATACGGTCACGCGCGGGGATTTCCCCTTGGGACGGTTTTCGACGCTGTAATAGGTATCGACCACCTTGCGTCCCAGCTCGGCGATCGCCGCGACGTCGTCCATGGTCTCGGTCGGCAGACCGATCATAAAGTAGAGCTTGACGGTCGTGTACCCGCCCTCGAACGCGACGCGGCAGGTATCCATCAGCTCGTCCTCAAACACATTTTTATTGATCGCGTCGCGCAGGCGTTGGGACCCTGCCTCGGGAGCGAAGGTCAGACCGCTTTTGCGGACGGATTTGATCTCGTCAAGGATATCGTCGGTAAAGCCGTCGACGCGCAGGCTCGGCAGCGACAGGCTGACCTTTTCCTGCTTTGCCCAGCTGTTCAACTTTTTCAGCATCGGCACGACCTGCGTATAGTCGCTGGAGCTCAGCGACGACAGCGATACCTCGTCATAGCCGGTATTGCGGCAGAGCGCGCGGCACTGTTCGTTGATGCAGTCCACGCTTTTCTCGCGCACGGGACGGTAAAGGAAGCCCGCCTGACAGAAGCGGCACCCGCGGATACATCCGCGGAAGATCTCCTCCACCGCGCGGTCGTGGACGATCTCGATATTGGGAACGACAAAGCTGTCGGGATAGTAGCACGCGTCCATATCCATGATCGCGCGCTTTTCGATCTTTGCGGGAGCGCCGTCGAGCGGCGTCACAGCGGCGATCGTCCCGTCCTCATGATAGCTGACGTCGTACAGCGACGGCACATATACGCCGCTGATCTGCGCCGCCAGCCGCAGGAACTCCTCTTTGCTCTTACCCTCGCGCTTGCACACGCGGTACAGCTCGATGACCTCAAGGTCCACCTCTTCCCCGTCTCCGAGGAAAAAGATATCCACAAAATCGGTGATCGGCTCGGGATTGCACGCGCAGGGGCCTCCCGCGACCACGATATGGTTCAGATCCTTTCTGTCCCTGCTCAGCACCGGGATCCCGCCCAGCGACAGCATATTCAGCACATTGGTATAGCTCAGCTCATATTGCAGGGTGAAGCCGATAAAGTCAAAATCGGTCAGCGGATCGCCCGATTCCAGCGCGTACAGCGGGATAGCATGCGCGCGCATCTGCTCCTCCATATCGATCCACGGCGCAAATACCCTCTCGCACCAGATGTACGGCTTCTCATTGAAAAGGCTGTACAGGATCTTGATGCCGAGGTGGGACATGCCGATCTCATAGGTGTCGGGAAAGCAGAATGCGAACCGCACATCGACGGCGCGCTTATCCTTGACGACCGCGCCCGGCTCTCCGCCGACATAGCGGCCGGGCTTCTGGACCTTGAGCAGGTATTTTTCGATTTCCTTAGGGTACATACAGAACTCCTATCTGAACATCAATACCGCCAGCAGATACAGCGATATCGCCAGCAGTGAATAATTATATCCTGAGCGGAACAGCATCAGCAGTCCCGCCGTGAACAGCGGCACCAGCAGCGCGAAGGTCGTCAGCCTGACGACGACCGCGCAGGTTTTCGGCAGGAACCGCCGTGACAAAAGCAAATAATACAGATGACCGCCGTCAAGGCTGATCACCGGCAAAAGATTGAACGCTCCCAGCGCAAGGTTCGCGGCAGCCAGCCTGAGGCAGACCGGCAGAAACAGCGCCGCGCACAGGAGATTCATCAGCACGCCGCCCAGCGTGATCCAAACGTCGGCGCGCATCCCGGGCGGACGCTCCGCCTCGATCAGCACATCAAAGATCCGCAGGGTCACCGCTCTCGCCCGCACACCGGACAGCCGCATCATCAGCAAATGTCCCGATTCGTGCAGGATCGCCGCGGCGATACAGCAGATCACGCGGTTTTCGCGGTCGAGGATCAGCACGGCGGTCAGTGCCGCCGCCGCCTCGTAACCGACGGTCACCGCCGTTTTACCGATCCGGAAGCTCATCGGGCGTCGCCGTCACGGTCACCTTCCCGCCGCCGAACAGCGCGTTCCAGTCCACCGCGTCGAAAACCTTCTGCGATACGACCGGCTTTGCCATCTCCTCGGCATACGCGCTCATAAAGCCGTGATACGCGCTGCTGTCCATCGCCTTGAGCAGAAACAGCACCAGCGCCGCCGCCATACACAGCACCAGCTGCAGTACGGTCAGCAGCGGCCGCGAGCCGTCCTGCTTTTCCTTTTGCGGGGGAGCGTCGGTCTGCTCCGCGGGGATCTCTCCCGACGGCGCCGCGCGCTCTTCCGACAGCGGCTTTTCCTCGCGCCAGCCCTCTTCGTATATGATCTCATCGCGCCTGATCTCACTCATAATATCACCCCATAGATTTTATGAGGCGAAAAAGAATGATATTACTGCGCGTCGAGCATTCTGAACTCGTGACTGCGCAGACGCAGGAAAAAGATCAGCGCGATCCCCAATGCGGAGATCTCCGCGATCGGGAACGCGTACCACATCACGTCCAGGCTGAGCTTCGACAGCAGGAACGCCGCGGGCAGCAGGACCACCAGCTGACGCAGGACGGACAGGATCATACTGTAGACGCCCTTGCCGACCGCCTGGAACAGCGCGGAGAACATGATGCCGAACGCCGCAAAGAAGAACGACAGGCTGATGATCCTGAGCGCCGGCTTACCGACCTCCAGCATCAGCGCGTTCGCCTCGGCGTCGCCGGAAGCAAAGAACGACAGTATCCATTCGGGAGCGATCTGGAACACCAGAAAGCCCGCCGTCAATATCGAGAAAGCGATCACCGCCGCGATGCGGAACGCCGCGTACATGCGCTTCTTGTTCCGCGCGCCGTAGTTGTAGCCGATGATCGGCGAGGTGCCCTGCGTCAGTCCGAACACCGGCATGAACACAAAGCTCTGCAGCTTGAAATACGCGCCGAACGCGTTGATGTAGCCGTTTGCCGTGATCCGCGTCACATCCGCGATCGAAATGATCGCGTTGATGCCCGATACCATGACCGAGCCGATGCTCTGCATGATGATCGCGGGGACGCCCACGGCGTAGATGTTCTTCACCACCTGACCGCTCATGCGGAAGCCCTTGAACGAGATCTTCACGGCGTGCTTCTTCGCAAACAGGTTGATCATGATGAACACCATGCCGCAGATCTGACCGAACACGGTGGCGACCGCCGCGCCGACGACGCCCATCTCGGGAAACGGTCCGATGCCGAAGATCAGCAGCGGATCAAAAATGATATTGATGACAGCGCCCAGCAGCTGGCTGAGCATTGGCAGGATCATGTTGCCGGTCGACTGCAGGATCTTTTCACCCATATTGCCGAGCATCATGCCGCCCGAAACGCACAGAACGATCGACAGATACTGCGTACCGTATTCCAGCACCTGACTGTCGCTCGTGAACATCGAGATGAACGCGCCGGACAAGAGCAGTCCGACGACCAGAAACAGCGCCCAGTTCAGCATGCCGAGGATGACGCCGGTGGTCGCGGCGGCGTTTGCCTCCTTGAAATTCTTCGCTCCCAGCCGACGCGCGATCAGCGAATTCACGCCCACCGCCGTACCGACGGCAAAGGAAATGCACACCATCTGCATCGGCGCCGCCAGCGATACCGCAGTCAGCGCCAGCGGGCTGTAGGACGCGACAAAGATACTGTCGACAACGTTGTACAGCGCCTGGATCAGCATCGAGAACATCGCCGGAAGCGACATCCCGAGCAGCAGGGGCAGCATGGGCTTCGTCCCCATTTTATTCTGCGTCAGCTCACTCATTCCCGTTACCTTCCTTTTTCAGTCGGTGCCTGTGTATCAGATACAAAACCAGCTGGACGATCAGCGCGGCCGTCAGCACGCCGCAAAAGTCGATTACAACGTCGCCGAGCTGGCACGACCTGCCCTGTGACGTCGTCTGGATCAGCTCGTCGCATACCGCGACGGCAAGTCCCGCCGGCAATGCGATCAGAAGCGTCCTCAGCCGCTTGGAGAGATACAGAAAGACGGTCACAGACAACAGCGCGCCCAATACGCCGAATTCGGTAAAGTGCGCCAGCTTGCGCACGATATGGTCATTCAGCTCAAGCGGGATGCCCATCCCGCGGAACAGCGCGTTGAGCCATTCAACGACACCCCCGCTTTCCAGCGAGGAATCGTCCGCGCTCATGGACGAATGAAAGAATATGAAGCCGATCGCCGCCGCGCTCAGCAGTGTAAAGATCAGCCGGGCGATCCATCGTTTTCCGTTCTTCAAAAGGCACCTTCTCTTCTTGTTTTCATTGGCTATTGTAATCCAATCGGAATAAGTTGTCAAATGCTGAATATCAATTTCATGGAATCCTTTAATTTATGGTTGAAATAGCGTACTATTTCAGTTATAATGCTATATGTGATAATTTGTGTTTAAGGAGAATGACATGTTACATTATATCATCATCTTTCTGATCTCCATGGTCCCGCTGATCGAGCTGCGCGGCGCGATCCCCTATGCCGTCGGCTTCCACTGCGATATGGTGTGGGCGTATATCATCGCGATCATCGGCAACATGCTCCCCGTACCGTTCATCTATCTGTTCGCCAGAAAGATCCTCATCTGGGGCAAGGACAAAAAATTCATCGGAAAATTCTTCACCTTCTGCCTGGAAAAGGGCGAAAAGGGCGGCAGGAAGCTCGAGGCAAAAAGCGGCAAGGGCCTGTATGTCGCGCTGATGCTCTTCGTCGGCATCCCGCTCCCCGGCACAGGCGCGTGGACGGGTACCCTCGCGGCGTCGATCCTCGATATGGATTTCAAGAAAAGCGTGATCGCCGTCTTCCTCGGCGTGATCCTCGCCGGCGTGATCATGGGTCTGGCGTCGATGGGCATCTTCGGCGCGATCGGCGCGATCTTCGCCCCCAAGTAAGATGGAACGCAGATACATTTACGCGGCGATCATCGGCGGCGGCGCCGCGGGCATGATGTGCGCGCTCAGGGCCGCCGTGAACAATCCCGACAGCACCGTCCTCCTCCTCGAAAAAGCCGACCGCGTCGGCAAAAAGCTGCTGGTCACCGGCAACGGCAGATGCAACCTCAGCCACCGCGGCGCGGCAGCGGACAGCTATCACGGAGAGGGCAGTGAGGAACTGATCAATATTCTTTTCAAGAAATATAGCTCCGACGTCGTCATCCGTTACTTCAACGAGATCGGTCTGATGACCCGGACCGACGCCGAGGGCAGGGTCTACCCGCGCTCCAATCTCGCGTCGTCCGTCCTCGATGTTCTGCGGATGCGGCTCGTCGATTACGGCGTTGAAACCGTCTGCGGGGCGGATATCCGCGAGATCCGACGGGTGCGCGGCAAATATGAGATCCTCGGCGGCGACGTCTGCGTCACCGCGGAAAAGCTGGTGATCGCCACGGGAGGCAGAGCGGATCACGCGGGGCGCGAAAACAGCTCCGACATCCTCAGCCCGTTCGGGCTCGCCGTGACTAAAACCACTCCCTCCCTCTCGCCCGTCAAGGCGGACAGCGTCCTGCTCCGCTCCCTCAAGGGCGTCCGCGCGAATGCCGAGGTACGCCTGCTGCACGACGGTCGGATCATCAAAACCGAGTGCGGAGAAGTGCAGTTCACCGACAGCGCCCTGTCGGGCATCTGCGTGTTCAATCTCTCGCGCTTCGCCAACCGCCATGCGGGGTGTGAGATCGCCGTATCCCTTCTGCCCGAAATGAGCCGCGACGCGATCCTCGGCGAGCTGAAGCAGCGCGTCAGGATCAACCGTCAAGGCGAGCTTGCCGATATTTTTGTCGGCATGTTCCACAAGAGCATCGGACTCGCGCTGATCAGAACGGCAGGTCTGAAGCCGGCGACGCCCTGCAAATATATTTCCTTTACAGAATTAAATCATCTGACGGACATCCTCTCCGACTGGCGCTTCCGGACCGTTCCCCGTCAGGATTTCAAGAACGCGCAGGTCACCGCGGGCGGTGTGAAGCTCAGCGAGATCGACCCGCGTACCTTTGAGTCGAAGCGTCATAAGGGGCTGTATCTCATCGGCGAAGCGCTGGACGTCGACGGTGACTGCGGCGGCTACAATCTGCAGTTCGCTTGGGCGAGCGGCATGTGCGCGGGGGACAGCCTATGATCCGCATCTCCAACGTCAGGCTCCCGCTCGGCTATACCGACGAAGATATCCGCAAAGCGTGCACCCGCGAGCTGCGCATTCCCGCGGATGCCGTCAAAAGCACCGCGCTCTACCGACGCTCGATCGATGCGCGTCACAAAGATGACATCCACTATGTCACCAGCGTCGACGTACACCTTCATATCAACGAAACAGCGGCGCTCTCCCGGGCAAAGTCAAAGAACGCCGCGATCTGTGAGGAGTACCGCTACACCCCGCCGATCCCGAAGAACACAAGCAAACGACCGCTGATCGTCGGCGCAGGTCCCGCGGGATTGTTCTGCGCGCTGATCCTTGCGCAAAGCGGCGTGCGGCCGATCCTGATCGAGCGCGGCTCACCGATCGAGGAACGCGCAAGGGCCGTACAGACCTTCTGGAACGGCGGAGCGCTCAGGACCGAATGCAACGTGCAGTTCGGCGAGGGCGGCGCGGGGGCGTTCTCCGACGGCAAGCTGAACACCGGCACCAAGGACAGCCGCGCCCGCAAGGTGCTGACCGAATTTGCCGCGCACGGGGCGCCCGAAGAGATCCTGTACAACGCCCAGCCGCACATCGGCACGGACAGACTCTACGATACCGTCCGCGATCTGCGCAGGGACCTGCTGTCCCTCGGCGCGGACATTTACTTTGATACACGGCTGTGCGATATCCGCGTCCGTGACGACGCGGTCTGTGCCGCTGAGGTCGAGGACAAAAACGGAAAGCGGCTGATCGAATGCAGCGAGCTGGTGCTTGCGATCGGTCACAGCGCACGCGACACTTTTGAAATGATCGCGGAGAAGCAGATCGCCGTGGAGCCGAAGCCCTTTTCCGTAGGAGCGCGGATCGAGCATCTCAGAGAACGCATCGACCGCTCCCAATACGGCGAAGCGTACAAAAGGCTCCCCGCCGCGGCGTATAAGCAGAGCGTCCACCTGAAGGACGGCAGAGGCGTCTACACCTTCTGCATGTGTCCGGGCGGCGTTGTCGTCGCCTCTCAGAGCGAGGAGGACACCGTTGTCACCAACGGCATGAGCGAATTCGCCCGCGATCGGGTGAATTCCAACGCCGCGCTGCTGGTATCCGTCGCGCCGGAGGACATCCCCGGCGACGACAAGCTCAGGGGCATGTACTTCCAGCGGGAGCTGGAGAAGAAGGCGTTCCTCGCGGGACGCGGCGATTATCACGCGCCGATCCAGCGCGTCGGCGATTTTCTCCGTGACAGAGAATCCGACCGCTTCGGCGAGGTGCTCCCGAGCTATCGTCCGGGGACGACCTTTTCCCGGATGGAAAACACCCTCCCGCCGTTCGTTACGGATGCGCTCCGCGCGGCGATCCCGATGATCGACCGCAGACTGAAGGGCTTTGCTCACCCCGACGCCGTACTGACGGCGGTCGAAAGCCGCTCGTCCTCTCCCATCCGCATCATCCGCGGCGAGGACATGCAGAGCGTCAGCCTCAGGGGACTGTATCCCTGCGGCGAGGGCGCGGGCTACGCGGGCGGCATCGTCTCCGCGGCAGTCGACGGCATCAAAGTTGCCGAGAAAATCATAGAAGCATAAAAGTAAGGCAGTACCTTTCGGGTACCGCCTTTTTTCTTCATCGGAATTATTTTGACTGATACACCACGACCTGCGCGCCGTGACGCACGGAATAGATGGTGCATTCCTTTACCGGTAAGCCGAGGCACTGTGTCAGCGCGTCCTTGTACAGCATCAGCTGTGCGGCGTACATCTCACGCAGCTGCTCGGGATGTCTGACCCTGTCGGTCTTGTAGTCTACGACTACCAGCGCGCCGTCCTCTTCAAATGCCAGATCGACCGCGCCCTGCAGGATCACCGTTTCACCGCGGATGCTCTCGTCATCACGGTCGGTCACCGCCGCGGCGGGGATCCGCACATTGAAGCGGTATTCCTTGTACACCTGCCGCGCGTTCAGACAGCGCGTCACCAGCCCGCTATGGATGAACCGCTGAGCGCGTTCGAGATCGATGCTCTCCGCCTGCACTCCGGTGAGGTATCCCGCGTCCGTCAGTCGTCGCAGCTCCGCGCCGATATCCTCTCTCGCCGCGGCAAAATCCGCGAACTGCATGAACGAGTGCAGGGCGGTTCCCTTTTCCGCGGAATTCAGCTTCTCTCTGCTCAGGAACGCGGGGCGGGAAAGATACCTCTCGCCCGCTCTCGCCGACTGCTTATGCGCCAGCGCAGAAGCCGCGACCTTTGCCGGCAGTCCGCGCAGACTGCCGTACGGATATACGAACCGCGCGTGCCGTTTCAGCTCTTCGATGATCAGACCGTTCGGCTCGACCGCCGCCTCCTGCTCTCGCTGATCGTCGGCTCCTTGCCGATCCTCCGCGTCGAACGGAAGCTCGACCACGCGGCAGTCATAGGCAAAATCCGCCGTCGGCTCTGTATCGATCTGCGCGTCGATATGATTGCGCAGAGGCGCGCCGTCGGGATGGAGCATCGCGCACATGGTCAGCCAGTCCGCCATCGAGCTTGCCGACCGCACCACATACGGGGTCAGATTGCGCTCGCCGGACAGCTTTTTCGCGATCCCGCCGAGATAGCTTTTCACACCGTGCTGAGGGGTCGCCACGGCGATCAGCTTCTGCCGCGCACGTGTCAGCGCGACATACAGGATCCTCAGCTCCTCGCTCATCTCACTGCGCTTGATCTCGAGCGCCAGCGCCTCATAGGGCATGGTATTATAGCTGACGGAATTGACCGCGTCGTACCGCTTCTGCACATAGCCGTACCTCGGATGGAGCAGTACCTTTTCCGACGTGTCGCTGATGAAGCTGTGACACGTGTCCGCAAGGAACACCACCGGGAATTCCAGACCCTTGCTGGAGTGCATGCTCATGACCGTGACCGCGTCGCTTCCCGCGTTGTCCTCCGCGGCGGCAGACGGCAGATCGGACTTGTTCTCGACAAGACGGTCGAGGTAATTCACGAACGCCGACAGCCCCTTGTGGGTATTGCTCTCAAAGGTCTTTGCGTAGTCAAAGAATATCCGCAGGTTATTGCGCGCCGACGACGCGCTGTCCAGCGCGCTGACGATCGTCATGAAGGACGACCGCTCGTAGATCACATTGATCAGCTTTGACAGCGGCACCGTCGCCGACAGCTCGCGGTAATACCGCAGCTCCTCCAGAAACGCCGTGCTCTTGCGGTTTCCCGCCTGCGCGTCCAGCGTGAGCGCCGCGTACAGCGAACCGTTCCGATTCGCGCTGCGCATCCTCGCCAGATCGTTCGCGTCAAAGCCGAACACAGGGCTCATCATCACGCTGAGCAGCGGGATATCCGTCGCTGGATTACTGATGACCCTGAGCATATTGGAGATCAGCATGATCTCAAGGCTGTCCAGGAAGCTGTCGCCGCTTTTGCTGTGCGTGCGCAGTCCGCAGGTATTCAGAACCTCTATGTACTTGGGCGCCTTGGTCATGTTGCGCATGAGGACCGCGATGTCCCCGCATCGGACGGGTCGGTAACCGTCGCCGTCCTTGACGGGATAGCCCTGCGCGATCAGCTCATGGATGCGCTCGGCGATCAGCCGCGCTTCGCACACGGCGGGATTCTTCTCCCCGACGCCCTCCTTATCGATCAGCGCAAGCTCGATCGGCGCGGAAACGGGCGCGTCGTAATCCAGACCCGGATACAGGCGCTCCTCTTCGTTGTATTCGATATCGCCGACCGACGGCGACATCAGCTTTGTAAAGAAATAGTTGACGGCGGCAAGCAGCGATCTTTCACTGCGGAAGTTCTGTTCCAAAATGACCTTTGCGGGAAAGACAGGCTGTTGAGGGTGATACAGCACCGCGCCGTTTTTTCTTCTTTGGAATAATTCAGGCATCGCGTGGCGGAAGCCGTAGATGCTCTGCTTGACGTCGCCGACCACGAACAGATTGCTGTCGTTATCGGACAGGGCGCGGAAGATCACGTCCTGCGTTTCATTCGCGTCCTGGAATTCGTCCACCATGATCTCGCTGAAGCGGTGCGATATCTCCTCCGCCAGCGGCGTGCGGCGCATAGTCCCGCCGTCCACCAGCAGCTCCACCGCCCAATGCTCCAGATCGGCGTAATCCGCCAGATTGCGGTCGCGCTTGAGCGCGGTGTAATTCTCACGGAACAGACGCACCGCGCGGAACAGCTGTGCCGCGTAGTCCTTGAGCAGCTCGATATCGTACAGGCACATCGCATCGTCCTGCGCGTAGAGCTTCTGCAGATTGGCGATAACGCCCTTGAACGCGTCCCTCGCGGCAGAAGCTTCCAGCTTGAGCGGATGGTCGGAATAGCCGCGCACGACGAATCTGCCGGGAACGAACGACTGCAGCGCCGCGTGGATCTCGTCCCATTTTGAACGCTTCACCGCTTTCTCGAGGCGATCCAGGAAGGCGCGGTCGGACTGATACAGCCCGCAGGCCTTTTTGAAGATCTCCTCCTCGAGCGAGATCGCGCTGTATCCCCGCTCGTAGAGGCTTTCCATATATTCCGTCGCGTCGACGGTATAATCGCTGATGATCCTGCCCCATACGGAGGTCGACGCATCGGTAAAATCGTCGAAGTATCTCAGCTTCTCGTCCAGCCATCTGTCCGGGAACGGATGGGACATGATGAAATCGTACAGGCGGTTGATGTTCGCCTCGAGCGCGGCGTCGTTCTTGGAGGACGCGAAGGTCTCCACGAGCACAAAGAAATTCGGGTGCGCCTCGGTATACATCGTATCCAGCGTCAGGCGCATCGCGTCCGCGCGGAGCAGTGCCAGCTCGCCGCTTTCGCCGATACGATATTTGCGGTCGATATCCAGCTCATAAAAGAATTCACGCGCGAGCGACGAGCAGAAGGAGTCGACCGTGGAGATGTTCGCCTTTGATAAAAGCGCCTGCTGACGCACCAGTCCCGCGTCCGAGGGATTCTCGCGGATCGCCTCCGCCAGCGCGTTGAACAGCCGCGTCCTCAGCTCCGCCGCCGCGGCGCGGGTGTAGGTCACGATCAGAAGGCGGTCGACGTCCACACGCTTTTCGGGGTCGGGATCGGTGATCATGCGGATCACACGCTCCACCAGTACGGTGGTTTTTCCGGAGCCGGCCGCGGCGGACACGATGACGGAGCCGCCGCGCGCGGTGATCGCGCTGAGCTGATTAGCCGTCCATGTTCTCTGCTTCGCCATCCTGTGCCTCCTCTGTGCGAAGCCGTTCGAACAGCTCCGCCTTGTTCATATTCTTTGCCTCGCGTGAGGGCGCGTCCTCGTCCCGCAGACAGACCGAGCGATAACGGCAGTATCTGCACGCGTCATAATCGCCCTTGAGCGGCATCGCATCCACAACGCCGTCGTACAGCGACTCTGCCATCTGACGCATGAGGATATCCACACGCCGGAAGATCGCGCCCAGCTCCTCGATCGTCGCCAGTGAGCCGCTCCCGGACGCCACCTGATCGCCCTTGAGCTTGACGGGGATATACACGCCCCTGCCGTCGTGCTCCATGGCGGTGATCACGCGGCTGTCGTCCAGGATGACGCCCTTCATCGTATATTTCTTCAGTATTTCCCTGCGCACCTCATTCTCGGTCGCGGTGCCGTCGGCGGAAACGTTCGCCGTCACCGCCGGCATATACAAGGCTCCCGCAGGCGTCAGACCGTCGCCGTAGCGATCCTGAGCGCCGCGTTCGATCGCCGCGAGATAGATGAACATCTGCAGGTTGATGCCGTAATAGATATCGCTGAGATTGAACAGCTTTGTCCCTGTCTTGTAGTCGACGACGCGCACATACCGCACGCCGTCCAGCTCGCACAGATCGACTCGGTCCACACTGCCCCTGACGGTCAGCTTCAGGCCGTTTTCCAGCTCCAGCGTATAGGCGGGGATATCCTCGCCGACGCCCAGCTCGAAGTCGACGGGCGTGAAATCGCTCTGCGCGAATTCCTCCAGCAGATGCCACACCAGCTTGACCGCCGTCGCCTTGATGTGGTTGAACAGGTACAGAAAGCGTCTTGACTTATCCTTTTCGCCGCCGAAGTGTGTTTCAAGATAACCGTCCAGCAGGGCGGAGACCTCCTTCGCGACGTCCGTTTCCGTCATCGTATCGAACGACGCGCGGTCGTGGGCGCCGAAGAAGGATTCGAACACATAATGGATCATCGTACCGTATTTCAGCGCGTTCATTTCGGCACGGCGGCGATCCTTGGTCCGCAGTCCGTACTCGCAGAAGTAGCCGAAGGGACAGTGGTGATACGATTCGATCCTTGTCGACGACAGGCGCATTTCCGCTCCGAACAGCTTTTGCGTAAGACCGGGAACGGTGATGCGGCGGCGGGTGCGTCCCTCCAGCGAGTCGATCGCCGCCATCATCGGGGCGTACACCTCGCTGTCTTTGAAATAAGCGCGGATCGCCTCTGCGTCTGCCGAATGGCTATGGTATCGCTCGATCAGATAATCAAACGCCGCGCGCTCCGACAGCAGATGCTCGGTCACCGGCACCATGTCGAACGACGTCACGCTCAGTGACTTCAGGATGCCGTAAAGCTCCGTCAGGATATCCGACGGAGCGCGCTTCTCGCCGACCAGATCGGCGGTGTAATAGGATATGTAAAGCCGCTCGGACGCCGCCGTCAGCGCGGAATAGACATAATACCGCTCGGTAGAGAACAGCTCTCTGACAGAATCGGACAGCGGGAGCGACATCGCCTTGAGCATACAGCGTTCGCTGTCGGTAAAGACGCCTGCCTCGACCGGCGTTCTGGGGAAATCGCCCTCGTTGGCGCCGATGATGAAGACTGCCCTTTTGCCGCTGATCAGCGAACGGTCCGCACAGGCGACGTCCACCTCGTCCAGTCCTCTCGGGATGCTCGCGACCTCGGTGTTGGAAAAGTTGACGTACAGCAGCTCCGCGAAACGGCGCGGATCGATCGCGTAATCGCCGATCACCGCGACGGTCTTGTCCAGCAGCTCGCACATCACGCCCCACATCCGCACCAGATCCGCGCTCAGATCGTCCTCTCCCCTGCTCTCCATCTCATCGCACAGGCGGTCGATGTTCTCGTCGCATTTCAGGTCGTACAGCAGTTTCATCAGCGCTTTTGCGATCGTCCTGCCGTCGGCGTCGCGGATCGACCGCGCAAAGGTCCTCAGCTTGCCGACGATATCGGCGCGCAGGGCTTCGACGCGGCTCAGCTGTTCTCTGTCTTCATCGGTAAACGTGTCGGAATAGCCGGACGGATTCGCGGTGAATTCGTCAAAGAACCGTCTGCCGCTGATATCCCACACGTAAATGTAATTCTCAAAATCGGAGATATCACTCAGCTCATAGGAGCACAGCCCCGTTTTCAGCAGGGTCAGCACATCGTCGCGGTCAAAATTACGGCACGCGACATCAAAGGCGGAGGACACCAGCCGCACGATCGGCATCGCGTCGATATTGACCGGCTCGTCCATGAAATAAGCGATATCGTATTTATCAAAGCAGACGTCCAGCACGCCCGCGTATTTCTGGGTATCACGCGCGATCACCGCGATATCGCGATAACGGAAGCCGTCCTCGATCAGACGGCGTATGGTCCGCGCGACATGATCGCACTCGTCATAGATGCCGGACGCTTCATATACGCGCACCGCGTCCGCGCTGCCCTCAAAGGGGACCTTATCGAGACGGTACAGGTTCTCCTCCACCGCCGCGAGGGCGGGAGCGCTGAACCGGTATGGTTGTGTGAGCCGCACATACGGCGCGATCTCCACCGCGTGAGCGCGGGCGATCCTGCTCAGCCGTGCGCGGGTCCTCTGCGGCGCGTAGAACAGCGAGGTATCGTCCCCCTGACCGCCGTCGTCTGTCAGCGCGACGAGCATGTCCCTGCTTTGGACCATCAGGCGCTCGATCACGCCGTACTCCTGCGCGGTGAAGCCGTAGAAGGAATCGACGGCAACGGTATAGCCCTCGAACAGCGGATGCTCTCCCAGCAGCTCGCCGACCTTTGTCAGCGAATCCAGCGGATCCATATAGCTCTGCTCCATGATCGCGTTGTAGGCGTCGTAGACCAGCGCACTGTCCGTCAGCTTTTTTGCGAGCGTTTCGTCCTCCACCGCTTCGGCGGCGGCGCGCAGCGTATCGCCCGTCAGAGAACACTTTTTGTATTCCTTCACGACCGACAGCATGATCTCGCGCAGATCGCGCGATCCCGCACGCTTTTCAAATATCGTCAGCCGGTCGGCGACCTGCTCCAGGGCGAGGCTCATCACCAGATTCCGCACGCCCTCGTCGGCAAAGGAGGAGAATCGGTTCCCCGTCGCCTCAAAGACATAGTCGCACAGCCGTGAGAAGCCCAGGACCAGCACGCGTCCCGCATCGGCGGGACCGAGCAGATCCAGAAACGCGGTCTCGGTTTCAAAGGTGATCTGGTCGGGGACCATCACCAACAGCTTGTCGTCGCCCGCACGCGCCATATCGGCGATCGTGCGGCGCAGATATTCGGTTTTTCCGAAGCCGGAGCGGCCCAGAATCAATCGCAGCATTTTTGACTCCTGTATCGTTGTAATTTCTCTTTATCCTGTTGATCCGATCGCATCCGCAGAGCGGCACGATCATCGGTTTTCGGTTTATCGGCTTGGATCGCCTTGTATACAGTATACTGCACCGATACGGCGGTTTATCGGACTTTGTCAGCCCCCGCGAAAAAAATTCACGAGCTCTTCCCAGTATTCCACCAGCTTGAAGCGGAAATCCACCCGATCTGCCGTCACGACGCGATATTCGCCGTCAGACAGGTCCTCCTTCATCTTCTCGCGGCACGCGGCGCCGACACACAGTGCGGGATACATCACGCACCACCAGTTTTTTCCGCCTCCGCCGCCGATCGTCAGCCGCAGGGAATCGTACCACCCCGCGGGCATGGTGAACTCCTCGTAGTATCGGGTATCGAAGTACGCCTGTCCGACCTCCGCTTTGACGGGATAATCAAAGCCGTGGGCGTGGATCTCGCTCTGCGCGACCGCTTCGATCTCATCCAGATGCTCACGCGTCACGGCAAGTGCCTCGTTCTTGTCCTCACACTGATCAAAATACACCGAGCAATGTTCCAAAATGCGGTCACGCACCGCGAGCTTGAGACTCTGGTCGGCGGCGGAATCCGAATTTGCGAGGATATGCACGCGCAGTACGTCGTCGGACAATTCTCTGCAGGAATCGACGAACGGGACGACCGACACCAGAAACGCGATCAGCAGAGCGGGGATCAGGAGGGTGCAAAATCTTTTCAAAAATATTACCTGCCTTTCTTATGTAGATTGTCGGCAGGTAAAATTCGGTTTATTCAATGAAACAGCCCGTTTTGGTCGGCTGAGTCAGGAATACGTTATGATATTTCTTTTTCAGATTCTCAACACAGCTGAGCGCCTTCTTCTCATTGAGGAATATCGCGTAGACAGCCGAGCCGGAGCCGCTCATGGAAGCGCCCAGCGCCTTTTCCTTCAGCATCATCCGCTTGATCTCGTTGATTTGCTCCAGCTCCATCACCTGCTCGAACTCGTTGTACAGACACGCCGCCAGTCCGCGGATATCGCGGCTGTACAGGCGCTTGACCAGCTCGTCGGTATAGAGGAAGCCCTTTGCGGGACGCGCGTCGCACCGCGCGTACGCCTCCGCGGTTGAGACAGAGATATCCGGCTTGCAGATGACGATATGACACTTCGGCATCGCGGTCAGCTTTTTCAGGGTCGTACCCGTATCGGTGGCGAGCATCGTACCGCCCAGCAGGCAGAACGGAACGTCCGAGCCGAAGCGTGCGCAGATCTCCGCCATTTCCGTCATGCTCAGCCGCGTATCGTACAGCTGATTCAGCGCGAGCACCGCCGCGGCGCCGTCGGACGATCCGCCGGCAAGCCCCGCCTGTGTCGGGATGACCTTATCCACCGCGATCGTCAGCGGACGGGGCTTGACACCGGTGTGCTTGTAAAAGGCGCGCGCCGCCTTGCAGACGATATTGCGCTCGTCGCAGGGCACGTCGGGATATGCGGGACAGGACACCGCGATGCCGTCGCCCTCGCCGTCGGAAAAATCGACGGTGACGGTATCATACAGCGAAACCGTCTGCATCACCATCGCGACGTTGTGATATCCGTCGGGACGCTTGCCCAGGATATCGAGGGTCAGATTGATTTTTGCGGGAGCTTTTACGGTGATCATGTTACAACTCCGAAATAAATTCTCTTATCAGCTTCAGCGCCTCTTTCAGGTGCTGGATGGAATACGAATAGGACAGTCTGGCGTAGCCCTCGCCGGATTCGCCGAACGCGGATCCGGGGACCAGCGCGACGTGCTTTGCCTGCAGGAGGCGTGTACAGAACTCCTCGCTGCTCAGCCCGGTGGAACGGATGCACGGGAACGCATAGAACGCGCCCTCCGGCGTAAAGCAGGACAGTCCCATATCATTGAGCGTGCCGACCACGAGCCGGCGGCGCATATCATACTGATCGCACATCATGCGGATATCGTCGTCGCCGTTTCTCAGCGCTTCGATCGCCGCGTACTGCGCGGTCGTCGGCGCGGACATGATGCAGTACTGGTGCAGCTTGGTCAGCATGGCGATCACATCGGCTGGCCCCAGTGCGTAGCCGAGACGCCATCCGGTCATCGCATACGCCTTGGAAAAGCCGTTGATGACGACCGTCCTCTCGCGCATGCCGTCGATCTCGGCGATCGAGACGTGCTTTTTGCCGTTATATGTAAGCTCGGAATAGATCTCATCGCTGAGCACCATCAGGTCGTGCCTGCGGATGACCTCGGCGATCGCCTCAAGATCCCCGCGCTCCATGATCGCGCCGGTGGGATTGTTGGGGAACGGCAGGATCAGCAGCTTTGTCCTTTCGGTGATCTTCTCCTCCAGCTGATGCGCGGTCAGGCGGAAATGATCCTCTGCCTTCGTCTCGATGACCACGGGTGTCGCGCCCGCCATGATCGTAAGCGGAACATAGCACACAAAGGACGGCTCCGGGATCAGCACCTCGTCGCCCTTGCCCGCCATACAGCGGATGGCGATATCGATCGCCTCGGAACCGCCGACGGTGACGACCACCTCGGTCAGCGGATCGTATTCCACATTGTATTTTCTTTTATAGAAATTTGTTATTTCCTGACGAAGCTCCTTGAAGCCCCGGTTGGGCGTATACCATGTACGTCCCTTTTCCAGCGAGGTGATGCCCGCCTCGCGGACATGCCACGGCGTCTGGAAATCCGGCTCGCCGACCGACAGCGAGATGACGTTGTCCATCTCATTGACGATATCGAAAAAGCGGCGGATGCCCGAGGGTCTGACAGTCTGTATCGACTCCGTCAGCTTATCGGAATAATTCATCAGAGTACCATTTCCCTTCTGTCCTTCTTGTCAACGTCCACCAGCGAGACGCCGTTTTCCTTATAGCGCTTGAGCATAAAGTGCGTCGCGGTGGAAAGGATACCGTTCATCGCGGCGAGCTGCTTCGCGACAAACGCGGAAACATCCTGGATGGTGCGTCCCTTGACGGTCAGCAGCAGATCGTAGGCGCCCGCCATCAGATAGACGGACTCGACCTGCTCATAGCCGAGAAGGCTCTCCGCAAATTCGTCAAAGCCCTTTTGCAGTTGGGGCGCGACCTTCAGCTCGATCAGCGCGACGACGCCGGACTCCGGTACCGCGTCCCAGTTGACGACGGCGCGGTAGCCGCGGATGATGCCGCTCTTTTCGTACTCCCTGATCTGGGCGCTGATATAATCCTCAGGCTCGCCGAGGATCATCGAAAGCTCCGCGGTCGTAAGGGATGAATTCTCAGATAAAAGCTGTAGTAACCTGTCCATAATAACCTCCGTTTTTGCGGCTCCGAGTCTTTACGGAGCGCCGTATATTTATGTCATCTGCAGCGCGGGCGTCGTGTTCACCGACAGGCTGTCGATACAGACCGCCGCCCCGATACAGAAAAGCTCTCTTTCTTCGGAGCTCATTTTCAGCGTGAGCGTCCTCTTTGCAAAATCCTTGTACACCGTGCAGACAACGCTGTTGTCCGCGTCAAGGATATCATAATTGCCCGTGAGTACATCGCCGCGGATGCAGAAGCTGATCCCGCGGAAGCGTACCGTAGCGACCGCTCCGGCAACGGCGATATTCAGCCGGACGGTCTCGTCATCGGCGCGGATTGCGAACATCGAGAGAGCGCTGAAGCCCAGACGGCGGATCTTGCAGACGACCGCCTCGTCCTTATCGCGGATCCTCACGTATTCTCCCGACGGGGTATTCTTCCCGCGCACGGTATATTTGAGCCTCCCGCGATCGTCAAGGATCTCAAAGCGGGAGTACAGCCCGGATGTGTCTCGTTTTAAAAATACTTTCACAGCTATCACCAAGCATATTGTCGTCCGTCACAGGGCAAAAAATACATCCTGCCGGCAGATCCTTACAGAAGCGTTCTGCGGAAGCGTTTTTTGAACAGCGTGAAGGTGCGTATCGGATGATCCGGCTCGAACCTCGTCAGGAAGCACGACGAATATCCCATGACCAGCCAGAACGACACCACCATGAACGTGATATTGAACAGAATGGTGATCTCCACCATCGCAAAGACCAGATACGCGCACAAAAACGCGTACATACACGGCAGCATGCTTTCGCCGAGCGTATTGTTGCGCAGCACATGCCGCGTCATCCGCCACATGAATTTGATCAGGAAAATGAGGAACAGCACAAAGCCGAGCGCGCCGGCGCTGATGATGATCATGATGTAGCCGTTATGGAAATCCGTGATATACGGCGCGAACACACCGTATTTGCCGGAAAACTTCACGCCGTGCTCAAAGAGCTTTTCGCCGATCTCATAGATGTTGCCCCTCGCGACGCCGGTCACGGGGCTGACGGTGAACATCTCGGCGGCCTGCTTCCACAGGGTGAGCCTGCCGGAATCGACGTTTTTGTTCTCATGCTCAAAGGTAATGACTTCCTCGTCGGAAATATCCGCGTCCTGCAGAACGGAGATCGTGCTCGTCATCCGAACGATCTCGGCAAAGCCGATCTGGGTGATGTGACGCACGAACAGCAGCGACGCCACAATAAAGACGCCCGCCAGCAGCGACGCCGTGATCTTCTTGACCAGCTTTTTGAAATCGAACTGAAAATCACTGCAGAAGATCTTATAGGCGCAGAAAACGGTCGCGTAGCCGATCATCAGCACCATCGAGGCGTTGGAATCACACAGCAGCAGCGAGACGCCGTTGACCGCCAGGCACGAGCCCAGCCAGATGCGGCTGACCCGCTCTCTGCCGGAGATCGTGATAAAGTCCTTTTTGGTCAGGGCATGACAGCAGAAGATCGCGAATACCGAGATATATCCGAGATAGTTCGGGTTCATGTACATACCGGTGAAGCGGTTTTCAAATACGATAAAGCCGATGTGGAAGATCTCGACCTTGATGCCCGCCATCAGGCACGCCAGCCCGATGATCCCCAGCACGGTGGTACTGTAGACAACAAAGGCGCAGATCGAATAAAACTCGCGGCGGAAATTGAGATGCTTTTCGGTATGTACGCTGTAGAAGATGAAAAAGCAGATCGCCGCGTGCAGCAGCATGATCACGTTGTAGACATTGGTCATCAGCTGACTGCTGATATGGAAAACCAGTGTGAAAACCGACCCGATCAGAAACAGGATCAGCCACATGCCGTATCGGGTCTTGAGGGCGGTATGCTTTTTGATCTCGTTGCGGATCACCAAAAACGCGCCCCAGAAAAAGGTCACGACCAGCGCGATATACGCGGGGATCAGCAGCAGGGTCACATTGCACAGCAAGAGAACGATGATATAGCTGCGTCTGAACAGCGAGGCGTCCAGCACGGCGGCCTTGAATCTCTTCATCATAATCCTCCTTCGGGTTTCAGATAACGTTCCGGAAGGTATCGATCATCAGCCTGATATCGCCGCGGAAGCTGAAGCCGGAGAGGTACTCCAGATTATACTTCATCTTCTCGGGCAGGATCTCTTCCAGATAAATGCGGTCGACGTCATCGGGATCGCTGACGCTGCCGATGATCTCGTCCTCGTCCTTGTAGCGGATCGACGCCAGCGACGTGATGCCGGCGGGCATCAGCAGCGTCGCCGCCATCTCGGGCGTATAGCGGTCCACAAAGCGCGGCACCTCGGGACGCGTCCCGACAAAGCTCATCTTGCCGGACAGCACGTGAAAGATCTGGGGCAGCTCGTCAAGGCGGTATTTGCGCAGCGTCGCGCCGACCTTCGTCACACGGCAGTCATGCGCCGACGTCACCAGCGCGCCCGCCTTGTCCGCGCCGACGGTCATGGAGCGGAATTTCAGGATGCGGAAATGCCGGTTATAGGAGGTCACGCGCTCCTGACGGTAAAAGACCGGCCCCTTGGACGTCGTCTTGACTATCACGGCGATCACCGCCATCGGTATCAGCAGGAACACCAGTATCACCAGCGCGAGCAGGATGTCCGTCACCCGCTTGAAGAAGATGCTCGGGCGCTTTTTCGCCAGTATATCATAATATGTACGCACGGAATCATTCCGTAATTCCGGCGGGAGCTTTTCATATGGCTTCAGCAAAAACATAAGCTTCGGGTACAGGCGCCGCAAAACGCCCTTTGCCTCCATTTTATAGATAGCAGTATTATACTATATCCGCGTGCTTTTTTCAAGTTTTTATCGAAAAAAGGCATGGCACAAGCGCATTTTGTCATCACGGCACAGCTGTGCGCCGCGCCCGGCGATGCATCGGATCGGGGATCGGTGATCAACGGTGAAGCACGCCGCGGCAGCACGAATATATTTCTTATTAAGAAAATTAAAATCTCAATTTTGTTACCCTCTCAAATCAGGATAATAATAAACCAAAAAAATCCGCATATACTGTTAATAAGCTAAATTTTGCTATTGACTTACCGCTGCAATCAGTGTAAAATGGACTCATAAAATCAAAGGAGTATTGAATGGATAACGAATTCAGACCCGACCTCATCACTTTGGTCGACGAGGAAAATGTTGAGCATACCTTTGAGATTCTGGACACGATAGAAAACGACAAGGGCGTCTTCTATGCCCTGTATCCCATCTTTGATTCCGCCGAGGAGGCGGTCGAGGACGACGGCGAATATTACATCATGGAGGTCATCGAGGAGGACGGCGAGGAACAGCTCGTCGAGGTCGATGACGACGCTCTGGTGGATGAGCTTGCCGCCGAATTCGAAAAGCATTTTGAAGAGCTGTTTGACGACCTTAACGAAGACGTCGACACATAAAGCATCGCCCCGAGCGGGTGCAAAAACTGAATAACTCAGGCACTATCCTGCCTGACGCGCGTATCGGTCACAAATAACCCTACACTTTTTAAATCGGGAGCTTAGCTCCTTCGGCGGTGTGCAGACCTCCCAGACCCTTTGGACGAAGGGAGCCTAAAGCCGCAGGGCGGGCACCCACCTGTCATTATGTAGGCAGGTTATCTAACGACTGTTGCGGTCAGGTGGGATACTTTTTTATCCATTGAATCGCTCGGGCAAAACGGCCGCGGAGATCCCCTCCCCTGCCGTCTGCCCTTTGACACGGGGAGCGCTCCGTCTTGAACGGCATTCACTCTTCAAAACGGTCATATTTCTTTAGGAGAATCATTATGAAAATTTCCGTATTAGGCTGCGGACGCTGGGGCAGCTGTATCGCATGGTACCTCGACCGCATCGGTCATGAGGTCGTATCCTGCGGACTCAAGGACGCTCCGGAGCTGCAGCAGCTTCTGACCACCCATCACAACGACTACCTCACCTTCCCCGACAGCATCGAGGTCACCTACGACCTTCCCTACACCGTGGAGCGCGCCGAGGTGATCGTCATCTCCATCTCGTCCCAGTATCTGCGCTCGTACATGGAGGACATCGCAAAAAACGATCTGGACGGCAAGGCGATCGTCCTGTGCATGAAGGGCATCGAGGTCGCCACCGGCAGCCGTCTGTCCGAGGTCGTCGGCGACTTTGTGGACGAGAGCAAGACGCCCGTCGCGGTGTGGGTCGGACCCGGACATCCGCAGGACTACGTCAGGGGCATCCCCAACTGTATGGTCATCGACTCGAACAACGATCTGCTCAAGGAGCGTCTGGTCAAGGCGTTCAACAGCGAGCTGATCCGTTTTTACATAGGCACCGACCTGATCGGCTCCGAGATCGGCGCAGCGGCCAAGAATGTCATCGGTATCGCCGCGGGCATGCTGGACGGCGCGGGCTATACCTCTATCAAAGGCGCATTGATGGCGCGGGGCACGCGTGAGATCGCACGGCTGATCGAGGCGGCGGGCGGCAACGCCATCTCCGCCTACGGACTGTGTCATCTGGGCGACTACGAGGCGACCCTGTTCTCCGCGTGGAGCCACAACCGCCGCTACGGCGAGGACTTCATCAAGGGCAAGAAATTCGACAAGCTCGCCGAGGGCGTCATGACCAGCAAGGCGCTGTGCAAGCTTGCCGACAAGCTGGGTGTGGAGCTGCCGATCACGACGGCAGTGTACCGCATCCTCTTTGAGAGCGCGTCTCCTGAGGCGGAGCTGTCCGCCCTCTTCCTGCGCTCGATCAAAGAGGAATTCTGACAACCATATGTAGGGTCGGGTCGGGATACACGTATCTGACCTGTCCTTTCGCAAAATGAGACAATCCCGGACAAAACAGACGGCAGCCAGATGACTGCCGTCTGTTTGTGCTTGTGAGGCTCCCTCTGACGAGGGGCTTTTTGTTACCCGTTAAAGGAGGAATACTGCGTTTTGAGGGTGTCGATCTTGTTGCGGTCGACCTGCTTCTGGGTATACCAGCCCTTCTCGGTCATCTTGGAATAGATCTCGTTCTGCATCGACAGGCTGTCGGTGAAGGCGGAGTTGAAGGCGAGGTGCACGTTCTGGGTGCCGCTTTCCACGGCGCCGTGCATATACAGGTCGCATACGCCCTTTTCGAGCAGCAGAAGATTCTGCATCAGGTTCTTGTCGTCCATCGTTGTCCCTCCTTACAGCAGTGAATAAAACTGGCGGAAAATCTGGGCGTGGCGGTCGGAGAGGTTCTCCACACAGCGCTTCAGCTCAGGATCCTGCAGGTTTTGGGCGGTCTCGTCGCATTTTTGCTGAAAATACTGCTCATGTCCGAGTGCGTCCTCGATATAGAGCAATTCCTTGTCGGTCATATCATTACCTCCTGAATGTTTGGTAATAACAGTATGCGCGATTTTTTCGGCGATATGCAAAAAATCGATACATCGGAAAAAGGACGCAAAAAAGCCCGCTCCGCAGAGCAGGCTTTTGAAAGCGTTATCGGGATCAGTACATTCCGCCCATGTCGGGAGCGGCCGCGACGGGAGGCGCGGGCTCCTTGATGTCGGCGACCAGACTCTCGGTGGTGAGGACCATGGAGGCGACGGAAGCGGCGTTCTGCAGCGCGGAGCGGGTGACCTTGGTCGGGTCGACGATGCCCGCGGCGATCATGTCGGTGTATTCCTCATCCAGCGCGTTGAAGCCGTAACCGACCTTGCCCTCGCGCTTGATGTTCTCGACGATGACGGAGCCCTCCAGACCGGCGTTCTTCGCGATCTGCTTGATGGGCGCCTCGAGCGTCTTGAGGACGATCTGCACACCGGTCTTGGTGTCGCCGTTGGTGGCGTCAAGCAGCTTTTCGACCTCGGGGATGGTGTTGATCAGCGCGACGCCGCCGCCCGCGACGATGCCTTCCTCAACAGCCGCCTTGGTAGCGGAGAGGGCGTCCTCGATGCGCATCTTCTTTTCCTTCATCTCGACCTCGGTGGAAGCGCCGACCTTGATGACAGCTACGCCGCCGGCGAGCTTCGCCAGACGCTCCTGCAGCTTTTCGCGGTCGAAATCGGAGGTCGTGGTCTCGATCTGCTGACGGATGTGGCTGACGCGGTTCTTGATCTCCTCCGCGTCGCCGGCGCCGTCAACGATGATGGTGTCTTCCTTGGTGATCTTGACCTGTCTTGCGCGGCCGCACTGGGTGAGGTCGGCGTCCTTGAGCTCCAGACCCAGATCGGAGGTGATGACGGTACCGCCGGTCAGGATCGCGATATCCTGCAGCATTTCCTTGCGTCTGTCGCCGAAGCCCGGAGCCTTGACGGCAACGCAGGTGAAGGTGCCGCGCAGCTTGTTGAGCACCAGCGTGGTGAGCGCCTCGCCCTCAACGTCCTCGGCGATGATGACGAGCTTTTTGCCCGACTGGACGATCTGCTCCAGAAGGGGCAGGATCTCCTGTGTATTGCTGATCTTCTTATCGGTGATCAGGATGAAAGCGTCGTCGATCTCGGCGACCATCTTGTCGGTATCGGTGACCATGTAGGGCGCGATATAGCCGCGGTCGAACATCATGCCCTCGACGACCTCGGAGTAGGTCTCGGCGGTCTTGGACTCTTCAACGGTGATGACGCCGTCGGTGGAGACCTTTTCCATCGCCTCTGCGATCAGCTTGCCGATGAACTCGTCGCCGGAAGAAATGGTGGCGACACGCGCGATGTCCTCAGTACCGGAGATCGCCT
>ONAS01000075.1 GCA_900315815.1 uncultured Eubacteriales bacterium | reverse complement strand
GCGAAGGCTCTCGCTGAGACCGACGCTACCACCATCATCGGCGGCGGCGACTCCGCTGCGGCTGTCGTCAACCTCGGCTTTGCCGACAAGATGAGCCACATCTCCACCGGCGGCGGCGCTTCTCTCGAGTATCTCGAGGGCAAGGTCCTGCCCGGTATCGCGGCGATCGCGGATAAAGACTGATCATTACAAATCGACAGGGCGGGGATCTCTCGCCCTGTATTACCATCACTGAAAGGAAATCTGTTATGAAAAAAGACGTCAGAAAGGCGATCATCGCCGGCAACTGGAAAATGAACAAGACTCCGTCCGAAGCAAAAGCGCTGCTGGAAGAGATCGCTCCTCTGGTAAAGGACGCCGGCTGTGAGGTCGTTGCGTGCGTTCCCTACGTTGACCTTGCGACCGCTATCGAAGCAACAAAGGGCACCAACATCAAGATCGGCGCGGAAAACTGCCACTGGGCTGAGAGCGGCGCGTTCACCGGCGAGATCAGCACCGGCATGCTCAAGGAGATTGGCGTAGAATATGTCGTTCTCGGTCACTCCGAGCGCAGACAGTACTTCGGCGAGACCGACGAAACCGTCAACAAGCGCACCAAGGCTGCTCTGGCGGCAGGTCTGAAGCCGATCGTATGCGTCGGCGAGCTGCTGTGGGAGCGCGAGTGCAACATCACCGAGGAGGTCGTTGCCCGTCAGATCAAGCTCGACCTGTGGGATGTCACCGAGGAAGAACTGAAAAACGTCACCATCGCCTATGAGCCTGTATGGGCGATCGGCACCGGCAAGACCGCTACCGCGGAGCAGGCAGAGGAAGTCTGCGCATTCATCCGCGAGTGCCTGAAGAAGCTGTACAACGAAGCGGCGGCAGAGGCTGTCACCATCCAGTACGGCGGCTCTATGAACGACAAGAACGCCGACGAGCTGCTCCAGAAGGTCAACGTCGACGGCGGTCTGATCGGCGGCGCTTCTCTCGTTGCGGAGAAATTTGCGGCGATCGTTGCGGCGGCAACAAGAAACTAATCATCTGCTTGTCATCCGGGGAGCGCTCTCCGAATGGCATTATGTGAGAGGAAACAACTATGAAAAAACCAGTAGCATTAATCATCATGGACGGCTTCGGCATCGCGCCCAAATACGGCAACGCGATCGTTGAAGCGCGTACCCCTTATCTGGATCAGCTGTTCTTCAAAAACCCCGTCACCATGATCGGCGCGTCCGGTATGGACGTAGGTCTGCCGCACGGTCAGATGGGCAACAGCGAGGTCGGTCACACCAACATCGGCGCGGGCCGCATCGTGTATCAGGAGCTGACCCGCATTACCAAGTCCATTGAGGACGGCGACTTCTTTGAGAACGAGGTCCTGTGCAAGGCGGTCGATAACGCGATCGCGAACAACAGCTCGCTCCATCTGTTCGGTCTGCTGTCCCCCGGCGGCGTTCACAGCCACAGCACCCATATGTACGGCATTCTGGAGCTGGCAAAGCGCAAGGGTCTGGACAAGGTCTTTATCCACGCGTTCCTCGACGGACGCGACGTACCGCCCTCCAGCGCGAAGGAATATGTTGCCGAAGCCGCCGCAAAGTGTAAGGAGATCGGCGTAGGCAGGATCGCCACCGTGATGGGCCGTTACTACGCAATGGACCGTGACAACCGCTGGGAGCGTGTCGAGCGCGCCTATTCCGCTATCGTTTACGGCGAGGGCGTTGATGAGACCGATCCCGTCGAGGCGGTCCAGCACTCCTATGACAACGGCGTGACCGACGAATTCATGATCCCCGCGGTCATCGCCGGCGGCGATACCGTCAAAGAGGGCGACTCCGTCATCTTCTATAACTTCCGTCCCGACCGTGCGCGTGAGATCACCCGCACGCTGGTCGATCCGGATTTCTCCGGCTTTGAGCGCAGAAACGGCTTCTTCCCGCTGACCTATGTCTGCATGACGCAGTACGACGCGACCATGCCGAACGTCGAGATCGCGTTCAAGCCGCAGAAGCTCACCAACACCATGGGCGAATATATGAGCAAGCTCGGCAAGACTCAGCTGCGTATCGCCGAAACCGAGAAATACGCGCATGTCACGTTCTTCTATAACGGCGGCGTTGAGAAGCAGTACGAGGGCGAGGACAGGATCCTTGTCAAGTCGCCTGCTGTCGCGACCTACGACCTCCAGCCTCACATGAGCGCGTACGAGGTCACCGAAAAGTGCGTCGAGGCTATCAAGAGCGGCAAATATGACATGGTCATCCTGAACTTTGCCAACTGCGATATGGTCGGTCACACCGGCGTATTCGAGGCGGCTGTCAAGGCAGTCGAGGCTGTCGACTGGGGCGTCAAGAAGGTCACCGACGCGATTGCCGAAATGGGCGGCGTCACCTGTATTACCGCCGATCACGGAAACGCTGACCGCATGATCGATAAGGACGGCACACCGTTCACCGCGCACACCACCAATCCCGTTCCGTTCTGCGTCGTTGGTTATGACGAATGCAAGGAACTCAGAGCCGGCGGCGTTCTGGCTGATATCGCACCCACCATGCTGGATATCATGGGCATAGAGCAGCCCGCGGAAATGACCGGCAAGAGTATGATCATCAGAGGTTGATCCGTAACAGATCAACTGAGATACAGCACAAAAGCCCTCTCACACGAGAGGGCTTTTTTCATTTCAGCTTATCACAAAATGCTCTTATTTTCTCTTCGTTCTCCGGAGAGGGCTTGTCCTTCGGGTCGATCAGCACCAATTCTGCATCAAAGCCGTCGATTCCGAGCAGTTTTCTGAGCTTTTCAAGCGCTTTGTCGGCGCCCCCTCCGGAAAAACAAATGAACGCTGCGATAGATCTGTCTTTCAGTGCGTCCCGATTCTCTTTGATAAAGCTTCTGATCGGTGGCGCCATGTTGCTCGCCCATACGGGCGTTCCGAGAATGACCCTGTCACAGTCGCCCTCAAACCGATAGGGCTGCAGTTGAGGGGTCTCGCCCATCACCGCGCTCTTACCGCCCCACAGGAACTTTTTGAAGCCCTTGGAAGGGTATTCCTTGACCGGTTCGATGCGGATCAGCTCTGCACCGGTGAGCCGGGCGATTTTTTCTGCTGTCTGATGTGTATTGCCGCTCATCGAATAGTAAACGATTGCTGTATTCATTGGATCACCTTTTTCAGAAATAAAAGATCTCTTCGAATTTCTTATCGAGTGCGATACAGAGAATCAGCGCGAGCTTCGCAGTCGGGTTGAACTGACCGGTCTCGATCGAGCTGATCGTATTGCGCGACACGCCCACCATTTTGGCAAGGTCGCTTTGCGAAAGCTTCTTTTGCTTGCGGATGGCGGCAAGGTTGTTTTTGAGTATCAGTTCATTTTCCATCACAGTACACCCGCTAACTGCAGCACCCAGATGACCAGCATACAGACGGCAAGTACACCCCATATGATGGCGACGATCAGCTCGTGACGCTTTCTCAGGCGCAGGTATTTGGTCATAAATACTGCGAACGCCATGGAAAACAGGACAAAATCAGCCCCTCTGTTGACGTTGTGCAGGACAAAGCCGTTGACAGTATCAACAACGATCAGCAGAATCACACCGATGATATACGCAACCCACGCGCCCTTTTGCTGGGCGTCGATATCGGCGACGTCCCTGCCGTTGTTCTCTGCCTGTGCCTTCTTCAAAATCTCTTCTTTGTTCATGATGACAACTCCTTTTGCTAATGCCGGCGCGCTGCAGGCTGTTGGTGAGCCGGTACCGCTGGCGCTTCGATTTCGCCAAGTTTTCTTGTCAACTTGGATTGTCATGATTATAGCGCTGCCAAGTTTACTTGTCAAGAGGTTTTGCAAAGTTTTCTTTGCAAAATTTTGCAGACAAAAACACCCCGTGATAATCACGGGGTGTTCGTCTATAAAGGCTTATGCGGATAACCGCAAAACGAGGCTGTGGGAATCATCCGGTCTGCCGCGCGTGAAAGCGCCGCACTCCGACGGATCCCTCCCCCTCTAAGGGGACTCGCTTATTCGGCTTCTGCTTTTGCTGCTTCGATAACTTTCTGAGCTACCTGAGCGGGAGCATCCTCATAGCGCTCGAAGGTGAAGGTGAAGGTGCCGCGTCCCTGGGTGCACTGACGCATGAAGATGGAGAAGTCAGCCATCTCAGCCATGGGGACCTCAGCCTCAACGATCTGCATACCGCCTTCGCCGGCATTCATGCCGAGTACGCGGCCGCGGCGCTTGTTGACCTCGCCCATGATATCACCCATGTAGGCGTCCGGAACAGTCGCTCTCAGGGTGCCGACCGGCTCCAGCAGAGCGGGCTTCGCCTGCGGAATACCTGCCTTGAACGCGAGCTGAGCGGCGGTCTTGAACGCCATTTCGTTGGAGTCAACGGGATGGTACTTACCGTCGTAAAGAGTCGCCTTGACGCCGACTACGGGGTAACCGGCAAGAGGACCGCTCTTGATGGAATCGCGCAGACCCTTTTCAACAGCCGGGAAGAACTGCTTCGGTACGGAACCGCCGACAACGGCGATCTCGAACTCGAGGCCGTCGGAATCGCACGGCTCAAACTTGATCCAAACGTCGCCGTACTGGCCGGAACCGCCGGACTGCTTCTTGTGCTTGCCTTCGACATCGGACTTGCCGCGGATGGTCTCACGGTAAGCGACCTTCGGCTGCTTGAGCTCAACATCGACGTTGAACTTCGCTTTCAGCTTGGAAACAACGACGTCGAGGTGCTGTTCGCCCATACCGGATACGACCAGTTCCTTGGTTTCGGGGTCGCTGAGATATTTGATAGTGGGATCCTCTTCGACCAGACGGGAGAGGCCCTGTGCAACTTTATCTTCTTCGCCCTTCTTCTTCGGATAGATCGCCATCGAGAAGGAAGGTGCGGGATAATCGATACCGTCAAGGATGACCTTGCGGGTCGGTGAGCAGAGGGTATCGCCGGTGTTGGCGGATGTCAGCTTCGGGATAGCGCCGATGTCGCCGGCGGTGACTACAGAGGCTTCCTCCTGCTTCTTGCCGCGAACGGTCAGAACCTTGGAGATACGCTCCTGATTGCCGGTGCGCATATTGACAAGAGGAGTATCGGTGGAGACCTTGCCGGATACGACCTTGAAGTAGCTCAGCTTGCCGACGAACGGGTCGGCAACGGTCTTGAAGATGATCGCCGCGGTAGCAGCCTTATCATTGACCTCAACGTCAACAGGCTCGCCGTTGACGTCTACGCCGGTCTCGCCGCCCTTGACCTCGGCGGACGGAGCCAGCCATGTCAGGGTGGACAGGAACTGCTCGATGCCGTAGGTAGTTGCCGCGTCGCCGCAGAATACGGGGCAGATGGAGCCGTCCTTGACGCCCTGGGATACGCCGGTGATGATCTCTTCGGGGGTGAACTCTTCTTCCATGAAGAACTTGTCCATCAGCTCCTCAGAGGTCTCGGCAACAGCCTCCTTGATGGCTTCTCTCAAGCCCTCAAAGCGATCGCCCATCTCGGGGATGATCGCGGTGGCGGAAGCGTTGCCCTTCTTATCATATTTATAAGCCTTGTATTCAAGCAGGTTGATGTAGGTGTTCGCCTGACCGTTCTCGATATGGGGAACGATGATCGGGCATACGGAGGGACCGAAGGTCGCCTTGAGGTCTTCCAGCACGCGATAGAAGCGCGCATCCTCGTCACAGACGCCGTTGACGAAGAAGATCTTGGTCAGACCCTCTTTTTCGGCGGCCTTGACAGCCTTTTCGGTACCGACGTTGATGCCGTCCTTTGCGGAAACAACGATGACCGCGCTCTCAGCGGCGCGATAGCCCTCATATACGCCGCCCTCAAAGTCAAACAGACCGGGGGTGTCGATGATATTGATCTTGGTGTTCTTCCACTCTACGGGAGCGACAGCGGTTACGATCGATACCTGTCTGCGGATCTCTTCGGGGTCAAAGTCGAGCTGGGTATTGCCGTCGGCAATCTTGCCCAAACGATCGGACGCCTTGGAGAGGTAGAGCATCGCCTCTGCAACAGAGGTCTTACCTGCGCCGGAGTGACCTGCCATAGCGATATTGATGATGTGTTTTGCGTCGTACTGTTTCAAATTTAAAACTCCTTTCAAGAGTATACTGATTGTATTTTGCGGCCCGGCAGCCCTGCCGAGAATCCGAACTACCATATCATTATAGTACAAATCGGGACTCGGTACAATAAAAACCGTTCTCAGAATGAAAAAATCCACTAAATTGATAAAAAGTCATGATTCCTTTTGTTGATAATGCACAACAACATTTTTGCGTTTTGTACTACACAAAGTATCAGGAAGCGATTTTTGCGTCTTTTTCAAAAACGGTATTGACATTTTCGACGGCAGCGGCTATAATAGCATTGAAGTTAGCTTTAGCTAACTATTTTTGACATATCGGTTAGCTCTCACTAACCATTTATGGCTGTGGCTGACCGATATCGGAAAGGATCTGATGATATGCCGCTCACGCTCGCGGTCATCGGCGAAGAAAACATGATCCGTCGTATCGGCGGCAGCAGCGAGGTTCGCGCCCATCTGCATGATCTGGGCTTTGTCCCCGGCGGGACGGTGACCGTCATCAGCGCCATCGGCGGCAACCTGATCGTCAGCGTCAAGGGCGCGCGTATCGCTGTC
Source organism: uncultured Eubacteriales bacterium (assembly GCA_900315815.1). Lineage (GTDB taxonomy): Bacteria > Bacillota > Clostridia > Oscillospirales > Acutalibacteraceae > Ruminococcoides. The sequence continues at coordinate 3,226 of ONAS01000075.1, read as the reverse complement.
AGCAAGGAAATGGCGCAAAAGATCATGGTATGATGAAAGCGGCATGATGAGGAGACAAACCCCCTCACACTGACCGTAATGAAGATAAGGAGGAAGAACATGAAAACTCTCAGAGAAATCCCCATCGGCTCCGCCGCAAGAGTAAAGAAGCTCCACGGCGAGGGCGCTGTCAAGCGGCGCATCATGGATATGGGAATCACCAAGGGCGTGGAGGTCACCGTCCGCAAGGTGGCTCCGCTGGGCGATCCGATCGAAGTGACCGTTCGCGGGTATGAGCTTTCCATCCGCAAAGCGGATGCCGCGATGGTCGAGGTGGAATGACACCCGGCGGCGCACCGCTTTTTTCCGCCTATTGATAAGCTCTGTCTTTATATTTGCTTCATCAACGGCGGGGTCGTAATCGGCATTATCCGGTATTATTTTTTTAGGTATGAGTTAGCGATAACTAACCCAGAAATGAGGTCATTATGAGTTTCAGAATCGCCCTTGCGGGCAACCCGAACAGCGGCAAAACCACCCTGTTCAACGCACTGACCGGCTCCAATCAGTTTGTCGGCAACTGGCCGGGCGTCACGGTAGAGAAAAAAGAAGGCAAGCTGAAAAAGAACAGTGAGGTCACGATCACCGATCTTCCGGGCATCTACTCTCTCTCCCCTTACACGATGGAGGAGGTCGTAGCGCGGAATTATCTGGTCGAAGAACGACCCGATGCGATCCTCAACATCGTTGACGGCACCAATCTCGAGCGCAACCTGTATTTGACCACCCAGCTGTGCGAGCTGGGGATCCCGGTCGTCGTCGCGGTCAACATGATGGACGTCGTCGAGAAAAGCGGCAGCAAGATCAATACCGCGGAGCTGAGCCGCACATTGGGCTGCAAGGTTGTGGAGATCTCCGCCTTGAAGGGCACCGGCATCGGAGAAGCCGCCGAGGCTGCCGTCAACGCCGCAAAGGAGCGCAAGCCCGTACCCAAGCATCCGTTTGACGGCTCGGTAGAGCACGCCATCGCCCACATCGAGGAGGCGTGCGTCCATGAGCTTCCCGAGGAATATCAGCGCTGGTACGCGGTCAAGATCTTTGAGCGCGATGAAAGAGTCATCGAAAAGCTGGGGCTCAGCGAAAGCACCCTGAAGCATATCGAAAAAGACATCAAGGCGGTCGAGGAGGAATACGACGACGACGCAGAGTCCATCATCACCAACGAGCGCTACGTCTACATCGGCAAAATCATCAAGGGCGTATACCGGAACAAGCAGAAGGGGCGGCTGACCGCCTCCGATAAGATCGACAAGGTCGTCACCAACCGCTGGCTGGGACTGCCCATCTTTATGGTCATCATGTTCCTTGTCTACTACCTGTCCATGGTCGCGGTCGGCAAAGCGGCTACCGACTGGGCAAACGACGGTCTGTTCGGCGACGGCTACCATCTGTTCGGCATCGGAACCGCACAGACAGAGGAGCAGGCAGAGGCGATCGGCATCATCAACGGTGCGTCAGGCGACAAGTTCGGCAAAGATCTGCTGGTCTTTGAGGATGAAGAAGACGAGGGCTTCGAATATGACGCAGACGCGGCGATCGATGCGGTCAAGGCGTTCAGCGCATCGATCAAAGACACCGATACGTTCACCTATGAAACCACGGATGAAGACACGCTGGCGACAGAAGAAAATGAAGTCAGCGGCGAGGAAGTGAAGGAAGCCTGCGAGACCTTCATCCATAACGAAGGAAAGCCCGGTGACGCCGCTGAGTTCGGCGTATGGGTACCCGGTATCCCTAAGATCGTTGAGGGCTGGCTGACAGCGGCGAACGCCCCCGAATGGCTGTCGGGTCTGATCCTTGACGGTATCATCGGCGGCGTCGGCGCGGTGCTCGGCTTTGTACCGCAGATGCTCGTACTGTTCCTGCTTCTGGCGTTCTTGGAGGCCTGCGGCTACATGGCGCGCATCGCCTTTGTCCTTGACAGAGTGTTCCGACGGTTCGGGCTTTCCGGCAAGTCCTTTATCCCGATCCTGATCGGTACCGGCTGCGGAATCCCCGGCATCATGGCGTCGCGCACCATCGAAAACGAACGCGACCGCCGTATGACCGTCATGACGACGACATTCATCCCCTGCGGCGCAAAGATCCCGTTCATCTCCATGATCGCGGGCGCGCTGTTCAACAACTCCCCGTGGGTCTCCACCGGCGCATATTTCATCGGAATGGCGGCGATCATTCTCTCCGGCATCATGCTGAAAAAGACAAAGCCCTTTGCGGGCGAGCCTGCGCCGTTCGTCATGGAGCTGCCCGCATACCATCTCCCGACGGTCGGCAACGTCCTGCGTTCGATGTGGGAACGCGGCTGGTCGTTCATCAAGAAGGCGGGTTCCATCATCCTGCTGTCCACCATCGTACTGTGGTTTCTGAGCCGCTTCGGCTGGGTCGACGGAAGCTTTCAGATGCTTTCCTCCGATGATATCTCAAACAGCATGCTGGCGGCGATCGGCAACGGCATCGCGTGGATCTTCGCCCCGCTCGGCTGGGGCAATTGGGAGGCGGCTGTCGCATCCATCACCGGTCTGATCGCCAAAGAAAACATCGTCGGTACCATGGGCGTACTGTACGGAGGCGAAGGCAATGCCTATGAGGCACTGCGCGCGGCGTTCCCCGCGCTTGCGGGCTTCTCGTTCCTGACCTTCAACCTGCTGTGCGCGCCGTGCTTTGCGGCGATGGGCGCCATCAAACGCGAGATGAACTCCGCAAAATGGACCGCCTTCGCCATCACCTATCAGTGCTGCTTCGCGTATGCGGTATCCCTGTGCATTTATCAGATCGGCTCCGCGTTCAGCGGCAATATCGACATCATCGGCTTTATCATTTCACTGCTGCTTCTGGCGGGCATGATATTCATGCTGTTCAAGCCGTACAAGGAAGCGACCAGGCTCACCAAAAAGGTGCGCGTCAAATAATCATCAAGGAGTGATCGTTATGCTGCAATGGCTGGGAGAAAACATCGCGACCATCGTGATCTGTCTGGTTCTGATCGGCGTTGTCGCCGCGATCATCGCCGGCATGATCAAAAAGAAAAGAGCAGGCAAATCCATGGTCTGCAATTGCGGCTGCTGTAAGGGATGCCCCATGAGCGGCAGCTGTCACGACAAATAACACGTTTTCTATCTTATTTCCCCTATATACTGAAAAATCCCGCGGAATGACAGCCGCGGGATTTTTGTATCCGTATTCAAGT
>ONAS01000105.1 GCA_900315815.1 uncultured Eubacteriales bacterium | reverse complement strand
GCGAAGGAGATCGTCACGGAGTACACGGTGCTGGACGCCTCCCCTGCCCTCTCGCTGTGCGAGGTACTGCTCCACACGGGACGCACCCACCAGATCCGCGCGCATATGGCGCACATCGGGCACCCGCTGCTGGGCGACGAGAAGTACGGCGACAGGAAGCTCAACGCGCGGTACGGGATCCGGCGGCAGGCGCTGTATTCGTACAAGCTGGGGTTTGTGTTCACCACTCCCGCGGGGAGTCTGGAGTACCTCAACGGGCGGGAATTCGCGGTGGATCGGGTGTGGTTTGCCGACGGCGGTCATCTGAATATTCCGAAGAAGAATTAAACCATACCGTTCGCGATCATTATATTTCCAATGAAGAATCAAGCCATTCCGTCAGCGATCAATATATTTCCAATGAAGAATCAAACCATTCCGTCAGCGATCAATATATTTCCAATGAAGAATCAAACCATTCCGTCCGCGATCAATATATTTCCAATGAAGAATCAAACCATACCGTCAGCGATCATTATATTTCCAATGAAGAATCAAACCATACCGTCAGCGATCAATATATTTCTAATGAAGAATCAAACCATTCCGTCAGCGATCGCTATATTTCTGTCAAAGAAATATACCCGACAGTAATATTCTCTTGCAGAAATAAACCTGACTATATTATTCTCTCTGAGAAATAAGCCGACCATATTATTCTCTCTGAGAAATAAGCTGACAATATTATTCTCTCTGAGAAATAAACTGACAATATTATTCCGATACAGAAATAAAAACAGCCTCTGACCGAAGTCGGAGGCTGCTGCTTTTGGTACAGCTTACTTTTCGGGGTTGATGCGCAGCATGGCGCACATGGTGCCGCGGTCGCCCTTGGTGGCGCGGTGGCTCCACAGCAGGTCGCTGTGACATTTGGTGCAAAGGTCGCCCAGCGTGATGTTTTCGGGCTTCACGCCGCAGCCGATCAGGATCTGACGGTTGCATTCGAGCATATCCGCCATGAATTTGCCGTCCCCTTTCGGGAATACGAAGCGGTCACTATCCAATCCTAAGTCATAGAAGTGCCGCGCACAGGGCTCGTCGACCTCATAACAGCATTTGCCGATATTGGGTCCGACGGCGCAGACGACGTCGGCGGGATCGGTGCCGAAGCTGTCGGTCATGGTGCGGATCACCTTTTCGGCGATGCGTCCCACAGTCCCGCGCCAGCCGCCGTGAGCCAGTCCCACGGCATGGGTGCCGGTATCCACGAAAAACAGCGGCGTACAGTCGGCGTAATAGGTGCAGAGGGTCAGCCCCGGCTCGATGGTCACCAGACCGTCCACGCTCTCGATATCCTTTGCGCGGTAGATGCCGATCCCCTTTTCCTGAGAGGTGCAGACGCGGACAAAGGTATGATGGTCCTGCGACGAGGCGACCAGCGAGGTGTAATCAAAGCCCGCGGCATGGCAGAGCATTTTGTAATTCTCCGTCACCGCGTCGGGGTCGTCGTGGTCGAAGCTCATGTCCATCGGGTGGACGGTGCGCGTGCCCTTGCCCAGCTTTGTCGAAAAGGCGTGGCGGATGAACGGGATATCGGACAGGGCGTTGTAGGTGAGCCAGCAAACGCCGTCCTTTTCATGGAGTCGGAATACGTTGGAATCTATCTTCAAAAAAATCACCAAAACGATTATACTACAGTTTCATATCTCTTGCAATAGAGAAAAGTTAATGCTATAATACTTTTGATAACCATTTTTATGATTTTTCGGTGATATTATGAAGAAACAGCTATTCGGCAGGAACATCGTGCCGTCCTGCACCTACTGCAGCCACTCCAAGACCGAGGGCAGTACCCGGTTCTGTGACGCGCACAGGGTCCTCAAAAACGGAAAATGCAGGAAATTCGCTTACAATCCGATCATGCGTACGCCCAGAGGCGCGGCTAAGCTGCCCTCGTTCAACAAAGACGACTTCGCTATCTGAAGAGGTAAACAACGTGAAAAACAACACTTTGGTCATCCGACAAAAAACCGTAACCATCTGCACGGCGATCGCGGTCGCGCTGGCGGGACTGCTGTTCGCGGCGGTCTCCGTGTTCAGCATCCTGCAGACCTGCCGATTCGAGGCGGCAAATCCCGCCTCGGAAAAGGTCCTGTTCTATAACGACAGCGTCGTCACCAACCTTGCGCTGATCATCCTGACGATCCTCGGACTGCTGGTGCTTCTGAGAAAGAACGTTCACCTGAGCAAGCTCAACACCAAGGTCGTCGCGGGGATCATGCTGGTGATCACGACGGTGCTTCCGATCATCTGGGTCACCACGGTCAAATCGATCGCCAGCGGCGAGACCGCTACGATGCTCGCCACCGCCAGAGGCGCCGCACAGGGCAATTACGATAAATTCACCGAGGCGTACGCAGGCCAGTACGCTTACTATCAGTTCTATCCGTTCCAGCTGGGCTATGTGTTCTTTGCGGAGATCCTGTTCAAGATCTTCGGCGCCGAGAGCAAGGATATCCTCCTGCAGATCCCCAACATCATCGCTCTGCAGTTCGCCTATGTCGGGCTGGTCATGGTCTCGAAAAAGCTCTTTGAGCGTCCCGCCGTCACCAACATGACCGCGATCACGCTGATCTTCTGCTTCCAGCCGATGTTCATCACCACGCTGACCAACGGCGTGCTGATCGGTCTGGCGCTGTCTGTGTGGGCAGTGTTCTTCACGATCCGCTTCATGCAGGAGGACAAGCTCCTGTTCGGCGGACTCGCCGTCCTGCTGATGACGCTCGCGGTGCTTCTCAAGTACACCTACATGGTGGTGATGATCGCGATCGTGATCGCGCTGATCCTGCATGTGATCGGAAAGCTCAGGCTGATCGCCCTCGCAGTCGCGGCGCTGATGATCCTGTGTCCGATCGGTCTCAAGATGGTGATCGAGCAGGCGTACGCCGGCAGCAGCGGCACCGCGATCGGCACCCGCGTCACCTCTGACCTGTACGCATATATCGGCGTGACCGAGGAGGAATCCTCTCCGCGCTACGCGGGATGGTTCTCGTTCAACGGCGTGAACACGCTGGCGAAGAATCAGATGGATACCGCCGCCGCCGACAAGGAGGCGCGTGAGCAGATCGACGCCCGCAGAGAGGCGCTCAAGCAGGAGGGCAGGCTGTGGGATTTCTACGGCTCCAAGCTGCTCAGCCAGCTCAACGAGCCGTCGTTCCAGTCCATCTGGGTCAGTCAGGTACGCACACATGATTTCCCGCAGGCGTCCGCGGAAAACCCCGATCCCTTCCCCAAGTTCGCGAAATCCGTCTACACGGGCGGTCTGTCCAGAGTGTTTGACAGGTGGTTCAACTTCTACAACATGATCATCTTCCTCGGCTTTGCCGCGGGGATGGTATGGCTGTTCGTCAGAAAGAAGCTCTCCCCCGCGATGGTGATCCTGCCGTCGGCGGTGCTGGGCGGGATCCTGTACCATACGATCTGTGAGGCGAAAAGCCAGTTCATGCTCCCGTTCTTTGTGATGCTGATCCCGTTCGCGGTGTTCGGCATTCTGGAGAGCATGCAGGCGCTGAAAAAGGTCACGGGCTCCCTCTTCAGAGAGAATCACCCGGTCGACGATGATTGTCCCGACGCGGACGTCGCGGTCGAAGCCTGAGATCAGAATACCAACGATACACAGTCGTCCGTCCGGGCGGCTGTTTTTTTGCGCCTGTCGGGTTTGTTGTCAGGACGCGGGTGTGAGTGCGTCTGTCGGAGGTTGGTCATCAGGGTGCGGCGTGATCTGCAAACATAAGAGTTCGTTATCGGGAGGCGGATGTGAATGCGTCTGTGGGAGGTTGGTCATCAGGGTG
>ONAS01000024.1 GCA_900315815.1 uncultured Eubacteriales bacterium | reverse complement strand
ATTTCCCTTGTCCAGCCAAAATTTGCGGTACTTCTAAACTATTACATTGTAAATATTCTTTTAATTATTTCTCTGTCCTCTTGACGGGGTGCGGTTCACGATCGGTCGCGGGAGGCTGTGTTGATATGTCAGAACTATCGGCACGATCGGCAGGACGATCCCGAAAAGAAAAACAGGCAGTTTTCGGACTGCCTGTTTTTTTTCGGCTAAGGAAGCGCAAAATGATTCAAAATACATCATCCGGCTTCTTTTGCAGTTTTTGTTTTCATCAATCGATCGCTGAAACGATGTGATGATCGTTCCGCTGATCCCGTCAGGGTACTGTCAGGTCTTGATATGGAGCTCGTCGTCGCCTTCTGTCGGGACGCCGGTCGATATCAACACGTCATCGGTTTCGAACCTGATGATCTCCAGCTCAGCGCCCTTGTAAAGTTCTTTCATTATTCTCCGCCTCCTTCATTAGCGGGGGTGCTAAAAAACATGACCGCCGCTTTGTTATACCGGTACAGAGCCGTAACGGTATCGATGATCGTTTGATCACTCGAGGCGTCTGTCAGAACATCCTTGACGTAAGACAGCGCCGAATATTCACCCATCGGGGTGCCTGCGTATTGAAGCATCATCGTATTCTCCAGATCCTTTGCGGAGATACCGACCATTTCGATATAGACAAATTTGTCATTATAGCGCTGTACGATATTCTCACCGCCGAGCGACAGGCTGCTCAGATCGGGATCATCGGCCTTTGTTCTGAAATAGAACCTCAGAGCCGTCTTGGTTTTCAGCAGCAGGCTGTAGCCGTAATACTCAAGCCTGGTCCCCTCCAGCGCCGTGCTGAACACGGCATTGTCCGGGATATCTCCCGCGATACCGGTGATCTCTTCGCGCGTGAGATAATCCAGGGGATAACCGACGCCCTCGTTTGCAGGCTCATCGGTGTGATGGCCGAACTGAGTCTGAGAATTCGCGCCGTAATTCAGCATGGATTTGACAAGGATCGCGAGCGCATCGTACTTTGCCTGACTTGTCTTCGCGATATAGTCCGCGATCCAGTCATCGCTGTACAGAATGATCTTCGCGTATTCCTTGACGCTGAACACATTGGTTTCCAACAGCTTGCCGTCGTGGTACAGCTCCGCGGTGATCTCGTCGCTCATTTCGGCGGCACAGACATTACATGAGAATTTGTATAAGCCGTCGTTTGCGATAAACTCGTTCCACGGGACGACCATTTCCTTCTTGGTTGAGTCCATCTTGTTGCCGTCCCACGCGAAAACGACTTCTGTTTTTTCCGATCTGAGTTCTTCGGGGATATACAGATAGAAGTTCACGGCGATATCGCCCTGAAGCGAAAGAGAACGATAGACAAAGTAGTTTGCGGCCGTATAGCCGATATAGGTTTCGTCATCAAGCACAGCGGTGGCTTTATAGACAGGTTCGCTGTCCTTGGTATCTCTGGCGACGACCGCCTGTACCTCTTCCCGGTGTCCGCAGTCCTTGCAGGTAAAGACAGCCGTTGCGGTGCTGCAGTCATCCGCCCACTCCCATTCGGGATCGCCGTAGCCGTGACTCGGATGATACGGCGTCAGGGTCTTCATCTGCGCGGTGTTGATCTGAGCAGCGCTGAGCACGCCGGCGTAGATCTCCGTATTTTCGTCTTTCAGCGACTTTCCGTCAACGACGCGCATGCTACCGCCGTCTTCCATGTCGATGATCGCCATATAGATCGAGTCGGACAGGGTTGTCCAGCCGAGAACGGCTTGCTTGGCAGTCAGGTGTCCGATCTCGGATTTTCCGCCCGACAGATTGATCGTCCCGGCGTTCAGTATGGTGATGTCAAGCGAGCCTCTTGCAAGCGTCAGCTCATTGACATTCAGCGTCCTTTGACCGCCTCCGGCGACGCCGCCGTAGCCGAGAAGCTTTCCGCCGTACTGGAAGACCTTGTCAAGCGACGCCGTCTTTTCGAATTGGAGGAAACCGTTCTGCTTCTTTTGTCCGTAAAGTGTGAGAGTATTGCCCGGCTGTGTATCACCGGTCAGCGAATTCTTCACATCCAGAAAATGATTATTGGTCGAGCTGTTGGGATTGTCCGCGACGATCAGGTTGACATTGCCCGTGATCCGGAGATTATCCATGATGACGCCGCTGTCCGCAACATACCATCCCGGCGTCAGCAGACCGATGTCTGCGGTCATTCTCCGCGCGAGGACAGTGCACTCCACACCCTGTTCGTTGATATAATCCGTCTCCGCCAGATCGGCGTATACCGCCGTGAGGGTCATATCGCTCTCGGGATAGAAGTCATCACCCGGAGAACCGTAGACGCCGTCATCGATCACCCAGCAGACGAATTCCTTGTCGTCGGGAGCTTCGGTGCTCTCCGGCAGATTATATTTTGCCAGTCTGTACACTTCCTCGGTACTTTGGACTGTACTTGTGTCCCAGCCCTGCTGAATGATCGTTACTGTCAGTTTTTCCTGCTGCGCGCCGCACTTTATGCAAGTCATGGTTTCATTCCATTCGTGGGCTTCGGGATCATCGAGCACCGTTTTGCAGTAGGAACAGATCTTCACATGTTCATGCTCATCGATACATTGATACTCCGTTTTGGAATGGTCGCAAGTCTCGATCAGGGCGCATCGATTCTGATAACACGCGCGCTGACGCAGCTCGTGATCGACCTCTTTAATATCCTTGTACTCACTGCCCGCCTTGACTTTTGCCCAATCCGGAAAGAAGATCGTTCCCGGGGCGTTTTCGCTGTTGCCGTAACCGATCGCGGAGGTCGTGTTCATGCCGCCTGTCGCGAGAACAACGCTGGAGCCGAAGATCTCGACAAAACCGCCTTTGCCTTTATCGCCGCCGCCGATACCCGCGCCGCCGAATTCACCGCTGTACAGCCAGTCCATGATGATATCGGCGATCCTCTCATAGTATTGATCCAGAAAATCGTCAAATACACTGCCGTGAGGAAAGCTTTGATAGGTTGTTCTTGATTCGGTCCTGCCGTCCTTCATGTAGTTATAGCTCTGGTAACCGCCGACTGCCTCGACATAGCTGTCGCTGATGGCTATTTGACCGCCGTCGCCGCCTTCGCCGCCGCCGATGCCCGCACCGCGTTGGGAAGAGACAGCGAATATCGCGCTGTTATCGATGGTGATCTCGCCGCCGTGTCCGCCGTGTCCGGCTTTGCTGCCGAGTCTGCCGTCGCCGCAGCCGCCGCCGCCGATGCCGGCGCCTTTCTGACTGCCCGCCCAAACGACAGCGTTTCTGATAATGATCCTGCCGCCGTTGCCGCCGGCTCTGTCTCCGCCGCCTGCGCCGATGCCGGCAGCATAACCTTCCTTGGCAACTGCCTTTACAGCGGCAGAGTCGATGATGATATCATTGTTCTGATGGTTCTCACTGCCCCAGCCGCAGCCGATGCCCGCGCCGCGGAACGATATGGCGGTCACATCCGTGATGCTTTGATCTTCTTCAAAGGAGCCTGTGATCGTTATGGTACCGTTCTTCGCGCCGCTGCCGCCGCCGATACCCGCAGCGTAACCGACAGATTCTGCGGTAACAGTACCGCCGGTGATCTCGACATCGCAGCCGTCTTTTTCCGATCCGCCGCCGATGCCCGCTCCGCCGTATCCTTTTGCGTTGACTTCGCCGCCGCAGATCCTGACAGCGCCGCCCTGCTCTCCGTCGGAACCGCCGCCGATGCCTGCGCCGCCGCCGCTTGTGTATGTATGCGCGTTGACCTTACCGCCTGTGATCGTCACATTACCGCCGTGTCCGTTTTGACCGCCGCCGATACCGGCGCCTTGTTCTCCTGCGGCAGCGGTGACCGTGCCGCCGGTGACAGTGACGTCGCCTCCGTGTCCGTCTTCACCGCCGCCGATGCCCGCGCCGTGTATGCCGCCGACAGCAAGAACTTCGCCGCCGGAGACATTGACAGTACTGCCGTTGCCGCCTTTGCCGAGCCATTCCTGACCGCCGCCGATACCTGCCGCATATTCGCCGCCGTAAGACCGGATGTGACCCTTTCAGACGGTGATCGTACCTAACTGGCTGCCGCCTTCGCCGCCGCCGATGCCCGCGCCGTACTTGCCGCCGTACGCGTTGATCCAGCCGCCGTAGACGGTCAGATTATACATTTTGCCGTAATAGCCGCCGCCGATGCCTGCTCCGTATTTGCCGCCGTAGGTGCAGATCACGCCGCGGTATACAACCACGTCACCGTTAAGACTGCCTTCGTCGCCGCCGCCGATGCCCGCGGCGTCCGTGCCGCCCCGCGCGGTGATCTGACCGCCCATGACGATCAAAGAACCGCAGTTTCCGTCTTTCATGCCGCCGATACCGGCACAGTCGTCGGAATTGGCGTTCGCATGAAGTTCGCCTGTTGACAGTTCTCCGCCGCAGACCGTCAGGGTGCTTCCCTGGGACAGCGTGATGCCTTTTCTGAACTCCAGCGCGACGCCATCGGGGATAAACAGTGTTGCGTGACCGCTGACAGCGGCACGTTCGTTATAGGTGCAGCTGTGAGAAACGTAGTAGAACCCGCCGTTTTCGAAAGTAATTGCATAGGGCAAGCCCGGATATTTAACGGTGAGGTCTACCGCGCCTTCCGGGAGCGAGGCTCCCGTGGTGATCACCTCGCCGGTGCTGTCGTCCCAGCTCGCCGTATAATAGGTCAGATCTGCGACGAAGGCGCTTGCCGTCAGTATCGACAGGGGCAGCATACCCATCACGAGTATGACCGCCAGCAGGATCGAAACATACCGTTTGAAGCCCTTGTGTTTCATATGATTCCTCCTCAGATCAGGATCGTGTTTTCGCTGTTCATGATTTGTCACGGTTCATACAGACGGAAGCTTTATTCATCGGCGCCATTCTATCCGGCGTACGAAAAACCGGCAAAACACAGCAACAGAAGACACGTCCCCTATAATCCATTCAACTATAACACACCGAGTGTTACAAAAGCGGTACAAGGATCATCGGGATCGTGCAGAACAGCGGGGTCCAGCGACATCAGCAGGAAACAAAAAGCGTCCCGATCAGGGACGCTGATACTCGTTTATTTGAAATGCAGTCTGCCCGCGGTCAGCTCGCTCCAGCTGTACTGGCTCATGTATTCGCCGTGATAGGCGTTGACGGCGTCGACATCGCCGCTGAGCATCCGATAGTAATCACAGTCCAGCAGGTCCTTCCGTACCGCCCATTGATTATGCTTTTTGATCAGCACCTTCTCCATGCCGATCGCCGCCAGCGTTTCACGCAGATCGTTCGTCAGCACGCGCAGATACTGCTTCCTGCTGCTTTCGGAATCGTTTTCCCAGAGCGCCGCGATGATCTCGCCGCCGGTACAGACAGCGCCCTCGCGATCGACAAGATAGGCGAGAAGCTCTTTGGTTTTTGAACGCTTGAAAACCAGCGGCTCGCTGTTCCGGTAAACCTGAAAATTCCCGAAGAACCGGACGCGCAGCTTCTCCTGCGGCTTTTCGGTCTTTTTCGGCAGATCGAGGTTGTCCAGCTCTTCGCGGATGCGCGCGGGCTCTGCCGGCTTGATGATATATCCGTTCGCGTGCATACGGTAAGCGTCCGCCGCGTACTGCGGATAGCCCGTGACAAAGATGATCTTTGTCTGCGGGACCAATCGCTTGATCCTTACGGCAAGCTCCAGTCCGCTGCATCCCTGAAGCTCGATGTCGGAAAACACCACATCGGGTCTTTTGCCCTGCCCGGTGATCACGTCAAAAAGAAGCTCGTCATCCTCAAAATCCATGATCTCCGCGTCAGGCTCGGCTTCGGCGATCGCCCTGTGCAGCAGTCTCAGCATTTTAGGCTCGTCGTCAATGGCAAATATCAGCATTTCACTTCTCCTGTTTCACACGTTTTTTCGGTATCACGATGGTCACGACCGAGCCCGCTTCGGGATCTGATCCGATCCGCAGCTCTCCGCCGCAGACATGCTGGAGCCTTTTGCGAACATTCCGGATGCCGATATGGGTACGCCCGTCGTCCGGCGCAGGGGCGTCCGGATCGAAGCCCGGTCCGTTGTCGGCGACAGAGATCTCATACCTGTCGGCGTATTCGCGCGAGGACACGGCAACCGTCCCGACTTTTTGCTTTTTCCCTCTCGCTCCGTGGCGGACCGCGTTCTCCGCGATCGGCTGCAGCGTCAGCGCGGGCAGTGAGAACTGTGTGCAGGCGATATCATACGATACCTGCAGGGCGGATTCGAATCGCATTTTTTCGAGCTCCAGATAGAGCTTTGTGTGTTCCAGCTCCTTTTCAAACGGGATCAGACCGCTTTGATTGAGCGACTCCATATTCCCGTGCAGATACCGCGAAAACTTCGCTACGGCGTCGCCCGCGGCCTTGGGATCGCTGTCGCACAATTCGCGGATCGCGCCGAGAGAGTTGTACAGAAAGTGCGGCTGTATCTGGCTCATCATGATCTGGAACCGCTGTTCCCGCAGTGAATCATCGGCGGCGAGCTGCGTAAACTCCGTATTGTGGATGAACATCAGCGCCATCCCGATCGTCAGTGCGAGATATGCCGTTCTGAATTCGCCTCCGGAGATTTCCTGTATCATGATCCCCGATACGATCAAGATCAGGGTAGAATACAGGGAGACCTTGTTTTGCCTCCGGAAGCTGCGTCCGTAGGTCACGAACTCCAGCACCACAAGGGTGATCAGGATCAGATACAGCGCGATATAGACGTTGTATAAAGGGCCGTGGGAATAATAATGCTGTGCGTCGACGGAGATCATCCATCCGGTGAACGCCGCGATCAGCTGGAACACGGTATTGACTGCCAGCACGATCCGTATCAGGATGCGAAAGATGCTGCGGCGATGCAGCTGAGCGATCAGAGCGCCGCCCGCCAGCAGCGTCAGGATATAGTCGGCGCATTTGACGGATTGCAGTACCCGGACAGGAACAGCAGGATCGCCGTTGAAGCTCAGACCGAGCCATTCCGCTAAAGCGGCAAGCGCGATCACTCCGTAGGTCAGGTAATACGATCCGGCATCCTTGCGTACGATGCGGTCGTTCTCCCGCACCAAAAGGGAGAGGATCATCAGCGTCACCCAGGTCAATATGATGATAAACGAATAATAATTCAATCGTGATCTCTCCTTATGATGACTGATTGATACCGCAGGTTATCCTGATCGTATTATATCTGAATTATCCGGCGAATGCAACCGTTATGAGAACATCGTCTCATCGGCGGGAATTGTGAGGATCCCGCGGCCGGATCTGATGACGACGGCCGCAGAGGCGTGCCTTCTTTGTCCGTATTGCCGGACCTGTCCGTGATTCGGGCAGCTTTTAAAATCTTTCAAAAAAGACGGATCTGTAACGACTTTTTTCGCTTTTATATGATATAATGAAAAAGATGACGTCCTGCCGTTCACGATGGAAAATCAAGCGGATTGCGAGTACGGAACGATCGATACCGACTGCATGGACTCATTTGCGTGATCCGGTAAGCTGAACAACACCAAATCCATATCAAAACAGCGCGCCGGGATCCGAAACGATCGGCGCGCTTTCGCTTGGATCCGCAGGAACAGCGGATGACCGTCACAAGGAGATCGATGCCGATTACCGGGGGAATAGCCGCACAATCAGCAATTGAATCAATACATACAGGAGTACACATGAAATTCATTCATCTGTCCGATTTACATATCGGAAAACGCGTTAACGAGATTTCGATGATCGAGGAACAGGAATACATCCTGAATCAGATCCTCGGGATCATTGATAACGAAAATCCCGACGCCGTCATCATCGCCGGCGACGTCTATGACAAATCCGTCCCGACAACGGAGGCGGTGGAGCTGCTCGACAGCTTTCTCTATCGACTGTCAAAGCGTGAGACGGAGGTGTTCATCATCAGCGGCAACCATGATTCCTCCGAGCGTTTGGCGTTCGGCTCGCGCCTGATCGACCAAAGCGGCATCCATATCTCTCCCGTCTACCGCGGCGAGATAGCGCCTTTCACCGTAAAGGGCGTGAACATTTATCTCTTGCCGTTCATCAAGCCGGCTCATGTCCGCCCGTACTTTGAGAGCGAGAAGATCAACACCTACAACGACGCGCTGAAAGTTGCGGTCGACGCTATGAAGATCGACACCGCACAGCGCAATATCCTCGTCACCCACCAGTTCGTGACGGGTTCCTCCCGCACCGAGTCCGAGGATGTTTCCGTCGGCGGTACGGATAATATCGACGCAGAGGTCTTTGCCGACTTCGACTATGTTGCGCTGGGGCATATCCATCGCCCGCAGAACTGCGGCAGCGAAAAAATCCGCTATTGCGGTACCCCGCTGAAATACTCTTTCTCCGAGGCAAAGGACGAAAAATCCGTGACGGTCGGCGAGCTTGCCGATGATAAAACGCTAACCGTCCGCATCGTACCGCTTACCCCGAAGCATGATATGGTCGAGCTGAAAGGATTATACAATGAGCTGACGGCAAAGAGCTTTTATGACGGCACGACCTATCGGGAGGACTATGTCCGCATCACCCTGACCGATGAGGATGACATCCCCGACGCGGTCGGCAAGCTTAGAACGATCTATCATAATCTGATGCGTCTCGACTACGATAATCAGCGCACCCGCGCAGGCGGCGAGCTCCTGCCCGAAGCGCAGGTGGAGACAAAGTCGCCGCTGGAGCTGTTCGCGGATTTCTACCGTGTGCAGAACGGTCAGGACCTGACCGAAGAACAGCAGAAGTACTTACAGAATATGATCGAAAGCGTATGGGAGGGCTAATACTACTCCTGAACAAAAATATTTAACATCTATTGCGAAAATCCCGCATAGCTTTGTTGTCGGTCTTGACAGGTGCCGAGCCTGCCTGCGACCTCCGCCGCGCTCTGCAGAATTTTTCACTAATATCTAATTCAATCTTTTTATTAGGGAGTAGTATAAATGAGACCATTAAAGTTAACAATGTCCGCGTTCGGACCCTACGCGGGAAAAACAACCGTTCCTTTTGACAAGCTCGGTCAGAGCGGATTGTATCTGATCACCGGCGATACCGGCGCGGGCAAGACGACCATTTTCGACGCGATCGTCTACGCCCTGTACGGCGAGACCAGCAGTAAGGAACGCACGCCCAATATGCTGCGCTCCAAATACGCCGACGCTTCGACCCCGACCTTTGCGGAGCTGATTTTCTCCTGCGGCGGCAAGGAATTCCGCGTCAAGCGCAATCCCGAATACCTGCGCCCGAAAAACCGCGGCGAGGGCTTCACCAAAGAGACCGCCGACTGTGAGCTGGAGATGCCCGACCGCAAAGTGATCACCAAACGCTCCGAGGTCGAAGATCATATCCACGACATCATCGGGCTGGACAGCAGGCAGTTCATGCAGATCGCGATGATCGCGCAGGGCGACTTCAAAAAGCTCCTGCTCGCCTCCACCGACGAGAGGAAAAATATCTTCCGTCAGATCTTCAAGACGGAGAATTACGAAAGCCTCCAGCGCAGGCTGAAGGATGAATTCATCCGTTCAAAGCGCAATCTCGATGACGCGGAAAAAAGCATACAGCAGTATATCGCGGGTATCCTCTGCGCCGACGACAGCGGCGAGTATCTGCTGATCGACAGAGCGAAGCGTCAGCAGGCGCCTATCTCCGAAACTGTGCAGGCTCTTGAACGGATCAACTCTGCCGACGAGAACAGCCTCAAAGAGCTGGACGAAAAGCTCGGCGGGATCGATCAACAGCTTGCGAAGCTGAATGCCGAACTGGGCAAGGTCGACGAGTATAATAAAGCGAAAACATCCGCAGAGACTGTCAAAAAGCAGATCGAGACGGAAACCGAAAAGCTGACCGTCCTGCAGGAGGAAGTCAGCCGAGCACAGGTGGCTTACAAAGAGGTCGATACCCTTTCGGCGGAGGTCGGCAAGCTGAACGCCGAGATGCCGGATTATGAAAAGCACGAAGAGCTCCGAAAGGCGCTTACAGACCTCGAATCCACGATCAAAACAACAGCGGATACGATCAATACGCAAAAAGAAAAACTGCAATCGGATAAAGAAGCGCTCCAAAAGCTGAAAGATGAAAAAACCACGCTCGAAGGCGCGGCTGAAGATAAGATCAAACTGGAAGCAAAAAAAGAAGAAGCCTCCAAAAAGAAAACAGAACTGAACAACATCCGACTTCTGATCGACGATTATCTGGAAGATGTTGAAACGCTGACTTCGGTTCAGGAAAAATGCGACAGCTCGATCAGGATCGCGGAGCAGTTCGCGAATGAGTACAACGAGCTGAACGCCGCTTTCCTGCGCGAACAGGCGGGCATCCTCGCCGAGAGTCTGCAGGACGGTCAGCCCTGTCCCGTCTGCGGATCGACAGAGCATCCGTCCCCGGCGCAAAAATCAGCCGTCGCTCCGACCGAAAAGCAGTTGAAGGATGCAAAGAAGCAAGCGGACGATATGCAGAAGTCCGCGCAGGCCCTCAGCGCGGAATGCGCCAAGCGCAAGGGCAGCCTCGACAGCAAGAAGGAATCGCTGACAAAACAGCTCGCGGAGAACGGCATCGACGCGGATTTCAGCGAGGCTAAGGAACTGCTCGAAAAGCGTATCACCGAACTTTCGGACAGTATCCGCGATCTGGAGAAGTCTGTTAAAGAACTGCAAACAAAAATCACGCGCAAGTCTCAGCTCGACACCCTGATCCCCGAAAAGCAGGAGGCGATCGAAAAACTGCAGTCGGATATCTCCGATGCAGAAAAAGAACTCTCCGCAAAAACCGCGACAAAGCTCTCTCTGACTGAGCAGGTCAAGGAAATCAAACTTCGTTTGCGCTTTAAAAACAAGCAGGCGGCGCAGGATCATCTGAAAACACTGGAGGGCAGGATCGCCTCATTGAAGCAGGCAAAAGAAGCCGCAGAAAAGAAGCACGGCGATCAGAAGCAGATTTTGGAACAGCTGATCGGCAAGCGCGTACAGCTCGAAGCTCAACTCGCCGAGGCGGTACAGCTTGACGAAGAAAAGCTGAAAGCGGAAAAAGCAGACCTGTCTGCGCAGAAAGATGCCCTGAACCGTCGCCGTGAGACGATCAGCAACCGCTACGCTTCCAACAGCAAGACGCTACAGAACATCATCGGCAAGCAGGCAGAAGCGGAACAGCTGGAGGTGCGTTTCAAGCTGACCAAAGCCCTGTCCGACACCGCAAACGGCGATATCTCGGGCAAGGACAGGATCACACTGGAGGCGTACATCCAGATGACCTATTTCGACCGCGTCATCGCCCGCGCAAACACGCGGTATATGGTGATGTCCGGCGGTCAGTATGAGATGAAGCGCCGCGTCGAAGCCGACAACAAGCGCTCCCAGAGCGGTCTGGATATCGATGTCATCGACCACTATAACGGAAGCGAAAGAAGCGTCAGCTCCCTGTCCGGCGGCGAAAAGTTCATGGCGTCACTGTCGCTGGCGCTCGGGCTCTCCGACGAGGTACAGTCCGCGGCAGGCGGTATCCGGCTGGATACCATGTTCGTGGACGAGGGCTTCGGCACACTCGACGACGACTCTCTCAGAAACGCCCTCAATGCGCTTGCGTCCCTCAGCGAGGGCAACCGACTGGTCGGCATCATCTCGCACGTCGCCGATCTCAAGGAGAAGATCGACAAGCAGATCGTCATCAAGAAAGACCGCTCCGGCGGAAGCCGCGCTCAGATCGCGGTATAAGTCTGAGCCCGGTATTTATGGATCGCATCAAGCTGCCGCCTGCCGGTCATTTTCAGATTCGGCTCCCGTATTATTGCAATTCCTGCGGCTGTTATGTATAATATCATCAGAAAGATCATTCTCGGAAAGGGTACGGCGATGCGTATGGAGAGAGAAAGCTTCAAATCCCGTCTCGGATTCATTCTTGTCAGCGCAGGCTGCGCGATCGGCATCGGCAACATATGGAAATTCCCTTATGTCGCGGGACAAAACGGCGGGGGATTGTTTGTCGTCATCTACTTAGTGTTTCTGGTATTGATGGGGATCCCCATTCTTACGATGGAGCTGTCGATGGGCCGCGCAAGCCGTAAAAGCATCGTCGGCGCTTATAAGACGCTTGAGAAGAAGGGGCAGAAATGGCATATCCACGGCTGGTTCTGTATCGCGGGCTTATACCTTTTGATGATGTATTACACCACGGTCTCCGGCTGGATGCTCGACTATTTCTGGAAGTTCGGCGCGGGTGCTTTTGAAGGGATAAGCACAGAGGCGGCGGATGACATTTATGATAAAATGCTTGCTGATCCTTTGGAGATGCTGATCTTCATGGCGATCATCATCGTACTCGGCTTTTTGGTATGCAGTCTCGGGCTGAAAAAAGGAATAGAACGCGAATCGAAGGTCATGATGATCTGTCTGCTCGGACTGATCTTGGTGCTGGTCGTCAACAGCCTGACGCTGTCAGGCGCGGCGGAAGGTCTCCGGTTCTATTTACTGCCCGATTTCAGCTCGATCGGAAAAACCGGACTGTACAACGTGATCAGCGCCGCAATGAGCCAGGCGTTCTTTACCCTCAGCGTCGGTATGGCTGCCATGGAGATCTTCGGCAGCTATATGTCAAAGGACAACACGCTGACAGGCGAAGCGATCCGCATCACCGCGCTGGATACCTTTGTCGCTCTGATGAGCGGTCTGATCATCTTCCCGGCGTGCTTCAGCTTCGGCGTCACACCGGAGGAGGGGCCCTCGCTGATCTTTGTCGCACTGCCGAAGATCTTTATCAATATGCCGCTGGGCAGGATCTGGGGCGCATTGTTCTTCCTGTTTATGAGCTTTGCGAGCTTCTCGACCGTCACGGCGGTTTTCGAAAATATGATCGCCAACTGTATGGACAATTTCGGATGGCCGCGCAGGAAAGCGACTGTTCTCAACGGCATCTTCATCTTTGTGATGAGCCTGCCCTGTATGCTCGGATTCAACGTGCTGTCGGGTGTGAAGCTCTTCGGGATGGATATCCTCGGCATAGAGGACTTCCTCGTGAGCAACCTGATACTGCCCGTGGGCGCGCTGATCTTCCTGCTGTTCTGCACCTATCGCTTCGGATGGGGCTTTGACAGCTTTACGGCGGAAGCAAATACAGGCAAAGGCGTCAAAATGAAACACGGATCGGTCTTTTACTTCAAGTATATTTTGCCGATCCTTCTTGCGTTCATTCTGGTCAACGGTCTGATCCCGAAGTGATACCGCCCCGCATCAAACCGATGCAGGATCATCCGCTGTGCTGACGGCAGAAGCCGATGAAAGAAAGCGGCGCCCCAAAAGAGATGGAGGAGAGATACGAATGAAAAGGATACTTGCGTCGATTCTGGCCGTGGTGATGATCGTCGCGTCTGTCACCGGATGCAGCACCGAAAAAGCAAAGGAAAAGCCCCGGGATACGGACGAAAATCATCATTACCTGTATTTAAGGAAAGCACAAAAAGCGATCATGCCGCGGCAGTTTTTTTCAACAGCAAAACCGGTGAGAGCGAAGAGATCGCTATGACTGTGTACAGTGAGGATGATGACGCGCGTACCTTCTGCTGTGAGGGGAATCCCACCCAGTACAACATGGTGAAGATCACTTACGGCGATAAGTGAACGAAGGAGGTCGCCTTCAATCAATGCACCGACGGATGGTATGAATCCGACGACGGCTTACTGCCGTACACCGAGGGCGCGGCGATCGATTATCATCCCGTATTCGACGAAGTCACCCTTGACTGCAGCGGCTACGAAAAGAAAATCCATATCTGGAAGCCGGACGATTATGACGCCGCCTCGGATGAAAAACACGCGACCGTCTATGTCCTTGACGGTCAAAGGATGGTGTTCCTCGGGAAAGAGGGACAAACGCCCGACGACAGCGAGCTCGTCACCGAACAGGTCATATCGTTTGGTTCTGGCGCAGTGTGTTTTCCGAGTTTTTGGAGGCGATGGTGTTCCGCAGCGTCGAAGCGCTTCAGCAGTAAAAGAGAACAGAAATGAACGGATCAGCGTCAGCGGATAATTCATACGACGCGATCCTTTGACAAAGCCAATACTTGCAAATCATCAATGAACCGCCGCACGAAATGTGCGGCGGTTCATACGTTAAATGGGGCTTAACGGAATTTGGGAAAACGGTTGTCGGTATCATCTGATCAGGCATCCGCCCCATTCGACAGCGGTAAAGCCCTTCCTTTCGGGCGCTGTCAGCGTCTGGGGTGCGGCCTCGATCGGCTCGTCCAGCGGTTTGTACTGCATATCGACGCTCTCCAGAGCGGTACAGCCGGAAAATGCGTACTGTCCGACGTCGATGTGCGCGTTGTACGGGAAGCTGACCGAACGCAGGGTGGGATTTCCGTGGAACGCACCGGCGGAAATACCTGTCACGGGATAACCTTCGATTTCCGATGGGATCGTGAGATCGGTCTCGCTGCCCGCATACCCGTTGATGACAACGGATTTCTCACCGGTCTTCGGATCTGTATTCACGCTGTAACGAAAGCCGCTTTTATATCCCAGCTCCGCCTTAACGCCGGTGATCACGCTGTTATAGGAATTGGGAATCTCAGCTAATACGAACCGCGGATTCAGGTCGCCGGTCACGAACTCATAATCGCTCGTACAAGTGAAGAAGGCCCTCAGCGTGCCGTCGGCTTCGATCCGCGCGCTGCAATCGCTGAAATATATGCTGCCGCTGCCGGTATTGACGCTCAGTCCGATCAGTGCGCCGGTCGCGAAATAGGCGTCGTCGTACTTTTCGGGGATCTTTTTGTTATTCACATGTTTTGACGAGAATTCGAAAAGCTCCGTGCGGTTGGTCAGCAGCTTTGCAACCGGTGTTCCGGTCGCTGAGCCGGATTTGATATCCAGCGCGAGCTTTGCGTCGACGGTACACGGAATGATGGGATCGAGCGGCTTGACATACTCCGTTTGGATATCGACAGTGCTGACGAGAGCAGCGTCGTCGTAGGGTATCTCAATCAGTACAAGGCGGGGTGACTCCACAGCGGATACAGGACCCTGAGAGGTATAAGTGAGCTTGATGCGGAGCTTGTAATCGGGTTCAAGCACCGCGCTGTCCAGGCTCAGCTGATAGCCGTTGCTGCCCAGGACAAAGGTCGCGCCGACCAGTGCGCGGGTCTTGAAATACGCATCGTCGAACTGCGCGGGAAGAGCGCTGACAGCAAGGTGATCCGCCGTAAAGGCTTCCAGCGCCTCTCGGCTGTTGATCAGCGCGTTGGAGTTATCCTCTTCGCCGCCGTAAACCTTTGCTTCATAGACGAGCTTTGCGTCGATGTCTTTCGGCTGACGTTTTATCGGGGTGATAGTGGTTTTGATATCCCTGATATCGTCGAGGAACGCCTTGCTGAGTTCGATACAGATAAAGCGCTCGTTGATGTCGGTTGTTGCTGTAACGGGATTGTTGCGGGTAAAATCGACATTCAGCACGCCGTCCTTATCGATTGAAACGCCGCTGAGTGTCAGGCGATAGGTGCCTGAACCGAGGCTGACGTTGAGGATCAGCAGGCTCTTGGTTTCAAAGAAGCTGTCATCATAGGCGTCGCGTATCTTCTTCTCGGCGTTCAGGCGGGGGTCGTTGACCAAAAGCGTGTTATCCAGATCCGGGTCATCCAGATCGTTGATCAGCAGGGAGGTCTGAAAGCTTGTTTCAGAACCGTAATAAGGGAAAAACCTTTCATCCCACGCCAGCCTGTAATCAAGGATGTTCGGCAGCTCGGCGACGCCGCGCTGGATGCGGGTGGCGTCCAGGACCGTGGTATCGCCGTCGCGGTCATAGTCGGTCATACCGCCGATCTGATTGCCGCGGATAAAATCGTGGTGAACCGACGCGAATTCCTCCCACGGGTTTTCGTCCAGCTCTGCGATACAGCGCTGGATGCGGGTCGCGTCGAGGATCGTGACCTCGCCGTCGCGGTCGGCGTCACCGATAACGTACATATTGTTCTCGTATCCGTTTTCATCCTTCGAATACGGATCGGTGATCTTCAGGCTGTCCCACACATCGCGCAGATTGTTGAGGTTCATGTTCCACGCGTCGATGATGTCGTAGAACGCGCCGGACTTTACGTCATACACGCCGTAACCGAGTCTGAAGGGCGTGCTGTGGACGTTGGCGCGGATCAGCTTATTGCCGAATACGGCATAGTTGTAATCGTAGCCTTCGTCGGGCAGATCCGCTTCAAACAAGCCGCCGCGGATCAGCACCCATTCGGGATCCTTTTCGGGATACTGCGCCAGCTCGTGATAGAAATAGTCGTCTGCATGGTGATACCATTTCAGCTCGAGATCCTCCAGCAGCAGGCGGAATTTTGCCTCTGTGCCCGCCGACGTCAGCGCTGTGTCCGTCTGAGCCGCCGATGCGGCGATCGGGACACAGGACAGCAGTAATATCGCCGCCAGCAGGAATGCTGTCGTTCGTTTCATTGTGATCGCTCCTTTCGATTCAATACAGCAAGGGGGGGATTTATTCCATTATACCGCGCTCAGCCGGTATATTCAATGATGTTTTCAAGGTCCGTCAGATCGGACTTGTCCAGCTCATAGACGACGGTATAGATCCGCTCGGGATGATAACTGTCGGTGCTGATGTAATAGCCGACGGGCTCGCTGTTCTCAAGGCACAATGTACCGCCGTCCATGTATGCCGATCGGATGGATTTGATCCAGTGGTAGCTTGCGTCGCGGTTCATATGGATATACAGCACATGGTCGGCAAAGTACGCGTCGTCGCAGCCGCTGACGTCGGTACCGATGAGCCGGCGGAGCTGTTCGGTAGAGCATACCAGCGCGGAGATGCCGCCCTGCTGACCGTCGGACGTATACGGGAAGCTGTCCTTGTCATAGAACACGTCGTAGCCGTTGATGACCCTGCGGATGTCGATCTGCCGCGCGGAGGACGTCAGCGGACTGCCGCTTTGGAGCGTATTGCTGGAACTCAGGTAACTGCCCGATGAAAAGATCGGCGGCTCGTGCCGGGGAGCCTCTGTCGGTGCGGGAGGCTCTGTCGCGAGCGGCCGGGGAGCCTCGGTGGGCTTCTGCGTCTGCGCGGGCTTCGGGGGCGCCGGCGCCGGATCCTGCCTTGCGGCCGTCGGGTTCTGTTTCTTTGATCCGGTCGCCGCAGACTGATTGCCGCTGTCGTCTGAGCGCTCGGTCGCGGCGGGCGAGGGCGGCGCGGGATCCGTCCGCGGATCGGTCACCGTGATCTGATAGCTCTGCGGCGTATCGGCGTTCTCCGACGGCTTGTCCGAAGGAGCGTTCTTCTGCTCTGTCGGAGGCGGTGACGGCGTGCTTTGATCCGCCATCTGTGCGGTCATCGGGGTATCGCCTTTGGATATCGCGAGGATCTCACCGCTGAAGGCGTTCATCCGATAGATATAGATCCCGCTGTCGGAATGCATCGCCACGCTGTAGATCAGCCCGTACCGGTCGACGCCGAGCGTCACGGTCGCCGAGCTGTCGGAAAAGCCCAGATCCTCTGCGGCAAAGGCAAGCGCGTTCTGAGGAGTGATCAGGCCGCGCGACTCGCCGTAAACGCCGATATTGGTGTAAAGGATCCTGCGGTAGGATGACAGCAGATTGAGGTCGTTTACGGACAGCCGGCAGAGGTTTTCCGTGCTGAAGCTCCTGTCGGCGCGGATGATGTCCGTGACCATTTCCGCCTTGCCGACCGAAATGCGGTGGCGGCTTGCGAAACGGGCGATGTTTTTATCGTCGGAGGCGACAGCGGTCAGGATCGCGCCGCTGAAATCATTGTCGTCAAAGCTCGCCTTCGCCGCGTCAAAGGAATCCTTCAGCAGCGACGCTTCATTGTCGGGAGCGTCCACGGTGATCATGACGGTGTTGCTTTTCTCGCCGAGATTCCCGTTATTGAGCATCGCGTCCAGTACGCCGTCGACTGCATCCCCGATGCTGCCGCACTTGCCCGCCTGCCGTGCAAGACGGATGGCGGCGCTGTTTTTTCCGCTGATGCTCAGGGGACGCAGATCGCGGTTGAGCGTGATCTCTACATACTCGTCGCTTTCAACGGTGATCGTCGCGTAGGGGGTGTTTTTCCGGAACGCGATCAGGGCGATGATGACGCATGAAACCACGACCGCGACCGCGGCGGCAAGCACCGCTCTTCTGAGGTATTTCAGCTTGAAATTCTCCTGCGATACGATATAGGTCGGGGCGCTGTTGTTTTTCGCGGCGGCGACGATGTCGTCCGCCTTATCGGGGGCAGCGTCCGAGAACGCGCGATGCAGCATATCGCTGAGTTGTCTGTTGTTGAGCTTAGCCATCGTTTGCGCCTCCTTCCGATAACAGTTTTCTGAGCTTTTTCAGCGCCCTGTGGTATTTTGTCCGGACTGTTGACGGCGGCATATCCAGCACCGCGCCGATCTCACGGTGCTTCAGCCCCGCCGCCGAGTGGAGCGTTACGATCCGCCGCTCCTCGTCGGTCAGCGACTTCAGCGCCTCGTTGAGTGCGATGCGCTGATCACTGTCGGAAATGTCGAAATAATCGACTGCTGTGTCTTCTCTTTCGAGCGGCTTCTGCTTGCTGCGCTGACGCAGCTTTGACAGACATTGATTGCGGGTGATCGTCATCAGCCACTCCATCGGTCTGCCCATCGGCTTGTAGAGATGGGCGGAATTGTGGACGGACAGGTATACGTCCTGCAGGACGTCCTCCGCGTCCTCGCGGTTTTTCAGCATCGAAAGGGCGAACGAGAACACACCTGCGCCCGTTTCTTCGTAAAGAAGTCTGAGCGAGGTCATGTCGTCATTTGCTATTGCTTTCAGGTATCCCTCGAGCCGTTCATCGCGCGAGGAGTTGCCGACTGTGCTGAATAAAACCATTATCCGAAAACCCCTTTCATATATATAACGATCGGGAAGGGTATTTTGTCCCACTTACGTTACACATAGGTTTGCGAAGATCATCAAAAAGCACGGATTGAGAAAGATTACTTTTCACGATCTGCGGCACAGCAACGCAAGCTATATGTTGGCGAGCGGTTACAGCATGAAAGCCGTGCAGGAGCTATTAGGGCACAGCAATTACAATTTTACCGCCGATACATACGCGCATATTGATAATTCTACAAAGCAATCCATGATAGATACGATCTCGGCTGATCTCTTCTCAAAGGTTATGTCGTAGCGGAAGTTTTTTAGAACGCCGTTAGAACTCCGGCATAAGGGCAAAAGAAAAAACAGCCCAAACATTACTGTTTAAGCTGTTTCTTTGGCATTAGACTGAATGATTGATACAATGCACACTGATGCACCCTCTAAGGCGAAAAATGCACCCTCATGCACCTCTCAGCCTGCGCCTGGATTTGGGGAGTTCCCTTGTGAGAAGGAGATATTATTCTGTTCCTCTGTATTCAAGACAAAGCATGGTCAGGTCGTCGAACTGTTCGGCGTCTTTGACGAAGCTGTCCACGGCGGCGCGTACCTGCCGGAGTATTTCCTGCGGCGCGGCGTCGGCTTTTTCATTCAGCGCCGCGAGCATGCGGTCGGTACCGAACTGTTCGCCGTTTGCGTCGGTCGCTTCGGGTACGCCGTCGGTGTAGAGGAACAGCTTTGAGCCCGGCGTCATCTGGATTTCGTACTCTTTGTACTTCAAGCCGTCCATACCGCCGATGACAAAGCCGTGTTTATCCTTTATCAGGTCAAACTTTCCGTCAGCATTACGCAGGACGGGATACTCGTGACCGGCGTTGGCGGCGGTGAGCTTTCCTGTGGAGAGCTCGAGGATGCCCAGCCATACCGTGACGAACATCTCTTCTTTATTATTCGAGCAGATCGAGGCGTTGGTGTCGGTGAGGATCTGCGCGGGTGATTTGCCGAGTTTTGCGTTGTTTGCCAGGATGATCTTAGACGCCATCATGAACAGCGCTGCGGGAATACCCTTGCCGGATACGTCCGCCATGACCATGCACAGGTGATCGTCGTCTACGAGGAAGAAATCATAGAAGTCGCCGCCGACCTCCTTTGCCGGATCCATTGAAGCGTAGATATCGAATTCCGGGCGGTCGGGAAATGCCGGGAAGGTATTGGGCAGCATCGCTATCTGAATCCTTGTCGCGAGATTCAGCTCGGTGTTGATCCGCTGTTTTTCGGCGGTTATCTGCGTGATATTTTCGATATATGCCTGTACCTGCTCTTCCATCTGATCGATCGAACCCGCCAGCGCACCAATCTCGTCTTTGTTCCGTATCGATTCGCACAACTTTTTCTCGGATACGGTGTTCTCGGTCGAGAAGCGCGTCGCTTCATCTGAGATCAGCTTCAGCGGGCGCAGCAGCGTGCGGTGGAGGAAAAAGCTCTGGACGAGGATCACGATAACGACAAGGATAATGAGTGCGACGATGATCTTTCGGACAAAGCTGTTGCGCTTGTTTGTCAGATTATCCATCTGCCTCTGCACGCACAGCAGACCTTTGACCTTCCCATCGCTTGCTTTCAACGGTACGATCATCGTGATATGGGGATCGGTCTCGATATACCCTTTATCGCGCACGACCAGTTCACGGTCCGCCGTCTGATCATACAGCGCTTTATATTTTTCCTTGTATTCGTCGTTGGTCGTTTCTCTCAGGTATCCAAAGTCATATTTTGTATATTTGCTGTTGTGGTCTATCGTCGAGAAGATAAACTTTATATGGGCATAATCCGAGGTGTCGGGAATGATGACATAGATGAAGGTCGAGCCCGACCCATTGCAGAGCCGATCCATATTCTCCCATACTGCCGTATACTTCTCACCCTGCCCGCCGCTTTGGACATACGCGTCCATATCGTCGGCGTTGATATACTGTGACGCCGCCTTTGCGGTCAGATATGCGCCTTGGGAATACTGTTCCAAAAGCGCATCGGTAAGGATGTTATAACCGATGGTCAGCACGATCGCCGAAAACAGGATAAGCAGCAAAACGATACCTGTTATGCTTTTGACCGTGGCGTGTTGCCTGAGATTTTTCATAGTTTTTCCTTTCGTTCTGAATGTTTCGGTGTATTCTATGAGATATTCGCTTCGGTGATGCTCGCCCATGCGTATTCGCTCATGTATTCGCCGCGATAGGCGTTGACGGTCCCGGCGTCTCCGTCATAGAAACGGTACAGGTCGCAGTCGAAAAGCACGGGAACGACGCGGATGCCGCCCTTGCCCATCTCCAGTATGTCGCCGATGCCGTAATCTTCCAGCGTTTGGCGCAGACTGCGCAGGATGACGTCGAACTGCTTCTGCATCGGTCTGTCGTATTGTCTGTTTTCATACAGGACGGAAAAGGCGGCGGCTCTGGATACAAAGCTCCCATGCCTGTCCACCAGATACGCCAGCAGTTCCTTAGACCGTGAGCGCGGGAAATGGACGGCTTCTCCGTTTACCAGTACATGAAAGTTTCCGAACGTTTTGATAACGATATTCCGCTTGCCGCGGGCTGCCTTTCTGAGCGCGATGTTCTCGGCCGCGTAGTCGATCTCCGCTTTCAGCCGTTCCTCGCTGACGGGCTTCATCAGATAGCCCGACGCGTGCATAGCGATCGCATCGACGGCGTATTCGGAATAGCCTGTCAGAAAGATGATCGCGGTATTCGGGCTTAGCTCTTTGATCATCGCCGCCAGCTTCAGACCGTTCATATCCGACAGGTTGATGTCCAGCAGGGCAATATCCGCTTTGTGCAGACGCACCCATTCGATCGCATCTGCCGCTTTCTGAAATCCGGTCACCTCCGGCTTTTGCGGTAGCGCGCGGCACATGGATACGGTCAGGTCCAATATCAGTTTTTCGTCATCGACACATAGTATTCTCATAGCCGGTCTCTCGCTTATCCATTATTTCCTTATCTGTGATTATACCAATTATAAACGAAGATGTCCAACAAATGTCCAACAAAAAGTCAAGATTTTTGAAAAATCATGAAAATAATCTGAAAAAAATTTTTAAATCAAGCCCGTGTACCCCTGAATTTGTTGGACATTTGTTGGACACGGTATGTTATAATACTCATCAGCATAAAACGATGCTGTACAATTTTTCAGAAACACGGAGGAAAAACAATGAAAAAAACGGCAAAGATCCTGGCGCTTGTTCTGGCGATCGCGATGGTAGTTGCTCTGCTCACCGCGTGCGGCAGCAAATCCGCCCTTGTCGGTACATGGAATTCTAAGGATGCCGAAGGAACATCTATCACATTCAAGGACGACGGTACCGGTTCGATGGACGCAGCCGGGATATCAATGGACTTCAAGTATACCGAAAAGGACAACAAGGTCGTGCTTTCCAGAGATAATGAGGAACTTAAGTTCAACTATGAGTATACCATCGAGGGAGATACCCTTTCCTTGAAAGATGAAGATACCGACTCTACGCTTACTTATACGAAGAAATAAAAGCAAAAGATAATGACAGCCGCGGGGAGCTTTTCCCCGAATAATATTGAAAAAGGAGAACTTTTATGAAACGCATTATTTCAATCACACTGGTCGTAATGATGGTAGCTGCTCTGCTTGTCGCTTGCGGTTCCGGTCCCGAAGGCAATTATGTTGTCAAGTCTATCGACGGTAAGGCTGTCGATGAGGTCGTCAAGGAACAGGCTGAATCACTGGGTCAGGACGCCGACGCGCTCCTCAAGCAGCTGAACATCGAAAAAGCCGAAGATCTTGTCACTCTTGAGATCAAGTCCGACGGTACGGTGGTCATGAACGTCAATATGTTATCCGTCTCTTATGACGGCACATGGAAACAGGAAGGCGATAAGATCGCTATCACCATGAAAACCTCGGCCGACAGCGCAGAACAGACTACCGAATTCACCCTGAAGGGCAATGAGCTCAGCAATAATGAGGGCGATCAGAAATACATCTTCGTCAAGAAGTAAGATCTGAAAAAACAAAAGGGGCAGCTTGTACAGCTACAAGCTGCCTTCTTCGCTGAATAATGATATTAGCCATTTGAACGGATAATGAATGGAGGTACGCAAATGAAAAAATTGAAAGAAAACCCCGTGATGATGTGGAAAGTCATATCGGCGGTTTTAGCCGTTACACTGATCGCCGTTTGCTGTACATGGGGATTTACCGCAAACAATTGTCAGACGACTTCGTCCGCAGGCAATACGGTCGCGACCCAAGCGGCGGACAGCAAAGAGGCGGACGCGTTATCGCTCTGGACCAAGGACGCGCCGCTGAAAGCGGAACTGACAAAGTATATCAAAACGGTCACCGATGAAAGTTCATCGGATTTCATCCCCGTAAAGGACCGTATTGCTGTATTCGATATGGACGGCACGCTCTGCTGTGAAACCGATCCCGGTTATTTTGACCACAAGCTGCTGTATCACCGCGTCATGGAGGATCCCGACTATAAAGACAAGGCGAGCGATGAAGAGAAAGAAACCGCAAAGATCATCAAAGAGTACTTTGAGACAGGCGAGTATCCGGAGGACCTGAGCGTCAAACACGGTACAGCGGTCGCCACAGCGTTCAAAGGCATGACCGTCGATGAATTCGACGCCTATGTCAAAGAGTACAGAAATACGCCGATGGAGAGCTACGAAAACATGACCAACGGTCAGGCGTTCTATCAGCCGATGCTGCAGGTCGTCAAATACCTGCAGGCAAACGATTTCAAGGTGTATATCATCAGCGGTACCGATCGTCTGATCACCCGCGGACTGTGTGACGGTACGATCGATATCCCGATGAGTCAGATGATCGGCTCCGACGAGAGTCTGGTCGCCTCGAATCAGGGCGATAAAGACGGTCTGGAATATACCTTCTCAAAGGACGACAAGGTCATCACCGGCGGCGAGTTCATCATCAAGAACCTGAAGATGAACAAGGTCAGCGTGATCGAGCAGGAGATCGGACAACAGCCGGTGCTGTGCTTCGGCAACAGCTCCGGAGACGCCGCGATGGCAAACTTCACCATCAATCACAACAAGTATAAAGCGGCGGCATTCATGCTCTGCTGCGACGACACCGAGCGCGAAAACGGCAATATTGAAAAAGCCGATAAAATGCGCGCGAGCTGCGAAGAAAACGGCTACACTGCCGTATCCATGAAGAACGACTGGACGACCATCTACGGCGACGGCGTTGCCAAGAAATAACTTAAAACGAAAGGACAATTATGATGAAAAAGAGATCGATTATTTGCTTGTTTTTATGTGTCAGCCTGATCGCTGCATTCGCTTTGACCGGCTGCGGCAATAGCACAACTCCCACAGAAGCTACCGAGGCGGCGACCGAAGCTGTGACTGAGGCTCCTGCCGCAGACGGCATCGATTACATGGTGCTGGTCAACAAAACCCACAAGCTCCCCGACGATTGGGAGGATAAGCTCGAGACCGTCCATATGACCAACTCCGTCGGCGACGACGTCGAGGTGGAGAAAAAGGCGTATGACGCGTATCTTAAGCTGAAAGCAGACCTTGAGAAAGAGGATATCCATGTCGATCTTGACTCCGCTCGCCGAAGTGTTGAAGCGCAGCAGAGGATCATGGACGACTTCACTGAGAAGTACGGCGCCGACTATGCCGCAAAGACCGTCGCCAAGCCCGGTTATTCCGAGCACCACACCGGTCTCGCGCTCGATCTGTATCTGATCATCGACGGCAAGGACGTCGTCGAGAACGAGGATATGATACAGTACACCGACATCTGGGCGACCATCCACTCAAAGCTCGCGGATCACGGCTTTATCCTCCGCTATCTGGAAGACAAGGAATATATCACCGGTTACGGCTATGAACCGTGGCACATCCGCTATATCGACGATACAGCGAAAGCCAAGGAGATCACCGATAAGGGGATCACATTCGAGGAATACCTCGGCGCATACACCGGCGGCGAGGTGAGCATCGACCTCGGCAGCTCTGAGATCTATACCGAGGACGATTTGAAGGACGCCGTGATCCAGATCGAATGCAAATTCGCTTTCTGGGGCGACGTGGATCTCAAGAACATCCGCTATGCCGGCGACGAAGCTGTCACCGACAAGAATCTCGCTTGGATGAACGAGCTCGCTCCCGACGCGAAGTATACACAGGTCGCCGAGTTCCTGATGGATTTCCATACCCCGAAGGACGTCGGAGAAATGACCTTCAACGCTGATTCCGATTACACGGATTATCAGTGGTGGCTGGCGCGTACCGATGACGGCGGCTGGGAGATCGTGACATTTGGATACTGAGATGCGAACTAAAATCAGGATTAATTGATTCACTTCTTGTTTTCAAACGGTGATTATGATATAAAAAGTGCAGGAGGTGGTTTTTTGATTGACACATTCTCTTGGGATCCTATGGCGTATGCGGAATACCGTGTCGCGATCCCGTTTCTGTTCATTCTGATCGGCGCGGTCATCATCGTGCTGATCGACCCGTATATCAAAAAGCGCGACCGTCGGCTCATGCTGATGATTATCATATCGACATTTATCCTGCTGGTGCAGAACGTTGCGGATTACACCTTTGACAAGTGGATCACCCTGCCGTATATGAGGACGGTTACCGCCATGATCGGCTACTGTATGCGGCCGCTGATCATCCTGCTTTTCTGCTATCTGATCGGCGGAAAACGGAACTACATCCCGCTGTGGATATTGGTCGGCGTGAACGCGGCGGTGTATCTGAGCGCGCTGTTCTGTGAGATCAGCTTTTCGATCGATGAGAACAATCATTTTCAGCGCGGACCGCTGGGATTGACCTGCTATTATATCAGCGCGTTCATGCTGGTGTATCATGCGTATCTGATCTTCAGCCAAAGCCGGAAACAGAGAAAAGTGGAGTCGATTCTGCCCGCGTTCTGTTTTTTGGCGATCGTCGCGTCGA
>ONAS01000093.1 GCA_900315815.1 uncultured Eubacteriales bacterium | reverse complement strand
CTTCTGCCGCCGTCCTCTATTTCCACATAGCTTTTGACAGAAGCGGCGTTTTCTCCCCAGCCGAAATAGCCGACGCCGTTTTCTTCGAGCGTCCGGCAGGTGTCGAGATAGCCCTGTCTGCCGTAGTCCATGGAATGGGTATTGCCCAGCGTGGCGTAATCGATCCCAAGGTTTTTGATCGCATTGATGGAACTGACCGGCGCTTTGATGCTCGGCCCGATCTTTTCTATCGGCCGGTCGCTGTCCGTAAAGCAGCCCTCGAAATTGCATACGCGGAAATCCGCAGATGCGAACAGCGCGCACAGCTTTTCACCGAAAAGCGCCTGCGTATCGCCCGCTGAGAACAGGTCGTAGTTGCAGGGCATGGGAAGCAGATCGCCGGCTAAGATGATTTTCGTTTTTTTCATATTCCCTCCTCAGTAATCCATTTCGATCGTCAGGATATTCTGTCCGTTTTCGTATGTATAGGAAGTTTCGCTCACCAGCTTTTTCACGATGAATACGCCCAGACCGCCGGGCTTCCGCTCAGTAAGCGGCATGTTGACGTCCGGCTCCTGTACCAGCAGCGGATTGAACGGTTTGCCTCTGTCCTTGAATATGATCGTCATTCTGCGGTCGCGGCTTTTGGTGAGGATCTCGAGCTCGCCGCCGTTTTCGTATGCGTAGGATTCGATGTTGGCGAGGATCTCCGACGTGGCGATCTCCAGCTTGCCGACCGTTTCGTCATCGCAGCCGGCTTCCGCACATTTTTCCGTGACATACTGCGTCACGCTGTCAAAGGTCTCGGTCGTCAGATAGAACTGCTTGCTCTCCGGCGGCTCGACATGGAGATAATCCTTGAAGGACAAGGCGAGGATCGTCGCGTCGTCGTAATGGTCTTTTCCGTTCTCGAAGTCGTTCACCGCCTGACGGATTGCCGTGACGATCTCCTGCTGATCGTGCTCCTTTTCCCGCGCGATGACGGAAAGCAGCCGGTCGTCTCCGAAAAATTCCTCGGCGGCATCCTGCGCTTCGGTCACGCCGTCGGTGTAAAGCACGAGCTTGTCGCCCGGCTTGAGCTTCGTTCTCTTTTCACGGTATCGCACCAAGCGCCTTCTGCCGAGGACAAAATTTGGCTTGTCGCTCAGAAATCCCGGCTCGCAGCCTTTGCGGATGAGCACC
This sequence comes from uncultured Eubacteriales bacterium, assembly GCA_900315815.1. Classification (GTDB taxonomy): domain Bacteria; phylum Bacillota; class Clostridia; order Oscillospirales; family Acutalibacteraceae; genus Ruminococcoides. The sequence continues at coordinate 4,682 of ONAS01000093.1, read as the reverse complement.
GGATAATTGTGTCCGGCATTGGTATAGGACAGCGTGCCTGTCGTCAGATCGAGGATGCCGATCCAGCTGGTCACAAAAAACTTGGCGGGATTGGAACGCTGCAGATAGCGGTTCGTCAGCTCAAAGGTCTTGTCGGTGGCGTTGTTCATGCGCGCGTAGACCTGGATCAGCGTTTTGGACAGCGTCATAAACATCGCCGCCGCCATGCCGTGACCGGATACGTCGCCGATCACGACAGCCAGATGCGTCTCGTCGATCGGAAAGTAATCGTAGAAATCGCCGCCGACCTCCGTTGCCGCCGTCATGTTCGCATAGACCGCATAGGAATCGTTGTCGGGAAAATCGGCGGATAAGATACCCTCCTGGATATCCTTTGCCACTTTCAGCTCGGTTTCGGTCGTAAGGTTTTTCTGCATCAGCTCGCCCTGGCGGATGGTGAATCGTCTGCTGCTGAGGGATAGATAAACGGACATGATCACCAATGCCACACCGGCGACCATCAAAAAGCTCTTTCCGCTGAAAACCATGCGCTGCGTTTCATCCGTAAAGTCAAAAGCAGAAGTAATGGCAAGGATGGGATTAAACTCAAAATTACCTTCAATATTATAATAGGGCAGCATGATGCTCATGATCGTGATATACATCATCAGCAGACACACCAGACCTGTCACCAAAGTAAAAACCGGGCGGAAGTAAAAGCTGTTGATGAAGGGTATCAGTAACAGAAGCGGCGCGACATCGTCGGAATATCCGCACAGAACCGCTATCGTGATGACCATGACGACATTATTGAGATATTTTATCCACGGATATGCCTGTTTGCGGAAAATGATATTGATGATGATACCGACCAGCAAGAAGCCTCCCGCTATGCCGCCGTAAAAGAATCGCAAGTCGTCCCACTGGTTGTTGATTATATAGATCAGTATCGCCGCGCCAAACGCGATCATAATGATCATGTACACAAAATTGATGCGTTGTTCGGCAGATCGAAACAGTTGTTTCACATATTCCGACTGCTCCGATGTTTTTTTGTACTTAAAAATGGTGTTCACCACCTCGATTAGCCTTAGTTGTAATTGATGGCGACGTTGGTGACATTGAAGCCCAATACGCGGTTATAGTTGATCGTGGAGCTGAGCATTCTCACCAGCTCCAGTCCGGTGATGCGCTTGCCGCTGTTGTCGATGTAATCGGTCGGGTCAAACTCCGCGCCGTTGTCGCGCAGGCGGACGTTCACCTTGTCGGGGAACACACGCACACAGACGTCCACGGCGTTGTTGCCGCTTGTTGCGGCATAGACGGCGATGTTGTGGCACAATTCCTCCACGGTCACGCCGACGGCGTTGACGGTGTTTTCGGGCACCCGGTTCTGCTCGCAGAAAGCCATCACCTCCTCAGAGGCATGGATCGCTTCGCTGACTTCGTTTTTGATGGAGAAATCGTACACGATGCCTTCCTGTTCCTCGATTCCGAGGATATTGCGCTTGTGCTGCACCTTTTTGCTGATGAGCATGGCGATCAGGGTGATCGCCACCGTTACCGCCTTGGAAACCGGGAAGGAGACCCAAAGCCAGTAGATATCATAATGCGCGAACCAGTACATCAGCGGTACGATCGTCAGCACGCCGTCGAGCATGACAAGCAGGTTGGCGAGACCGCGCTGCTTGGTCGCCTGAAAGAACGTCCTCATGACGTAGATGACCGCCAGTATCGGAATGTTGATGGAGAAAATGCGGAAGATGACCGCGAATATGGAGGTGATCGAAGTCTCCGTCAAGCCGTAGAGCGCCGCGAGCTGAACGGGAAACAGCTCCGAGACGATCAGCACCAAAATCGAGAGCCCCACGGTGACGATCATGCCGTAGCGCAGGGTGAGCCGCTGACCGTTGGAATCCTTTTCACCGTACAGGGCGCCGAGGATCGGCAGCAGCGTCATTGAAGCGCCCTCGACCAGAATGAACGCCAGACTGTTGAGCGAGAAGGATACCGAGGCGATCTTGCCGCCCATAACGCCGGTAAAGGACAGGATGATCGCGTTGGTGAAGAACAGGCGCAGGAAGTTGCACACATAGATCAGCGCGGAAGGAAGCCCGACGCTGAATATCTTGCCGAGCGATTTCAGCTGTTTGAACGCCGCTTTGGTAAAGTGGACGGTGCGCTGCTTGGATTTGAAGTAAAGCAGCGTCAGGAAAACGCCGACGACATAGCCGGTGACAGTCGCCCAGCCAGCGCCTGCTACGCCCCAGCCGAAAATCGCCATGTAGATATAGTCGCAGATCAAGTTGATGATGTTGGCGACGATCGGCAGCGCCGTAGCGAGCTTGCGCAGGCTGTCTGTCCGCGCGTAGGCGGCTGTCTGGTTGACGACCGCGACCAAGGGCGTGAGCACCCAAAGCGGAAGCAGATAGTCGACGACCATGCCGACAAGCTCCTGCTTGCCCTGCGCGAGCAGCTGAGCGGTCGGCACCATGGTGGCGATGCCGATGACGGAAAGCAGTACCGTTGAGAGCACGCCTCCCCAGAAGGAAAGGGTGAAAACCGCGTCGGCGGACTGCTGGTCGCGTTTGCTCTTGTGGATGACAGACAGCGTGTTGCCGCCGAAGGTGAACATCGCTATCGGAATACTGCGCAAAAAGACGATGGATGTCGTCAGGTTGATGGCGTATAACTGCACCGTACCCAAAATCTGACCGACCATAATGCCGTCCAGAATACTGGAAAGATAGGTCGAAGCCGTCATCGCCAGCGTCGCAACCAAGAGGCTGCGGTATTTTTTATTCAGAAGCGTTCCGTTTCGTTTCATTGTCTCTTCCCTTCTCAGCGTTTCAGGTTATCCCTGCGGAAGAACAGGAATCCGCGCAGCACGTTGATGAAATCGTTGACATAGCGCTCGTTGCTCGCGTTCCAGAAGAAGCCCATGCGCGCCAAGACCTGCGTGGTGTAATGGGAACTGCAGGGCAGCGCGACGATCTTTTTGCCGTGAGCGGTGTTCATGTAGGCGGTCATGCTGGAGAGGATCGCCGCCTTGTTGGGATCCTTCTGCGCTTCGTTCAGCGCGGAAGCAAAGACGTCGTATTCGACAAACTCGATGTGGTTGCCGTTCTCGTTCATCTGGCGGATAATATCGCCCAGCGGAAGCGTGTGGTTGTTGACCGCGTTGAATACGCAACATGCCTGCGGCGTTTTGGCGAGCTTGACGAAGGCTTCGCAGGAACGGTCGATCGGTCCCATGCAGACCTGATTCTCGATCATGGCGTAAGGGAAGCAGCCCAGCAGACTGTAGGAACGCAGTCTGCCCATGAAGTTGTTGGTGAGGAAGTTGATCTGGAACTCGCCGTCCGACTCACGCGCCGCCAGTGTGCCGACGCGGATGACCTTTGCGTCCAGACCGTCTGCCGCTGCTTCGAGCACCTTTCTCTCGCCCATCAGTTTGGAGGAGGTGTATTTGTTGTCGAGCGTCTGTCCGAAATAGAGAGACTGCTCGTCAAGGTCTCGGCGGCTGAGCTTGGTCATATCGTCCGTGGTGCCCGATACGGAGACCGTGGAGAAGTGGATCAGTCTTGCGCCGATTTTTTTGCACAGGCTGACGCAGTTGACAGCGCCGCCGACATTGATATCCTCGATATCGGTACCGTTAGAGAAATGCTTGACGTTCGCCGCGCAGTTGAATACCGTGTTGACCGGCAGCGTTTCAAACGGCTCGAAATATTTGTAATCCGTCACGTCGCCGTTCAAAACCTCTACGCGATCGGCAAATTCTTCCTCGTAGTCCGTACCGAAGTAGTAGAACATGATATTTTCAAGGCGTTCGCGAGCAGTGTCAAATTTGCCCTTGCGGATCATGCAGTACGCCTTGCCGGTCTCACTCTTGAGGAATTCCGCCAGCAGGTGCGCGCCCATATAGCCCGTCGCGCCGGTGATCAGCACGTTGCCGAGATCGCGCAGCGGCTCGGACTTGAATGCCTCGACAGTATTCTTCGAAAGCAGTTCGTTGATCTTGGTATAGTCGTAATCGTCAAAGTCGAATAGCTTGTTGGTGTCGTTGACCTCGCCGTCCTTGAACAGTTCGGCAAGCGCACGCGGCGTGGTGTATTTGAACACGTCGCCGTAGGTGATCTCAAAGCCGTTTTCGGAGGCGTCGAGCACGACCGAGGTGACGACCAGCGAGGTACCGCCGATCTCAAAGAAGTCGTCCGTCGCGCCTACACGGTCTAATTTCAGCGCCTTCTTGAAGGATTCGCAGAAGAACTCCTCGGTGGCGTTTGCCGGCGCGACATACTCGCCCAAGCTGACCGGTACCGGGTCGGGCAGGAGCTTAATGTCGGTCTTGCCGTTGGCGGTCATCGGCATTTCGTTGAGCTGGAGATAAGCGGTCGGAACCATGTAGTGCGTCAGGTGCTTTTTCAGCTCGTCACGCAGCGCGTCGATATTGATCTCCTCGTCCGCGGTAAAGTAAGCGCAGAGGTTGTCCTGTCCGTTGAGCTTGCGGATGATGACCGCGACCTTTTTGATATGCGGCTGCGCAGCGATCAGACCTTCGATCTCGCCCAATTCGATACGCAGACCTCTGAGCTTGACCTGGTTATCCAGTCTGCCGAGGATGTGTACGTTGCCGTCTTTATCCCATTTGGCGTAGTCGCCGGAACGGTACATGCGCGCGTTGTCGTATTCCACAAACG
>ONAS01000094.1 GCA_900315815.1 uncultured Eubacteriales bacterium | reverse complement strand
TAGTAGTGCATGGAGTACGCCTTGTACGGTTCCTCGATGAGGGTAGCTTCTATCTCGTGCTCCGAATAGGCGTACTTTTCCGTAACGGGCGTGACGAAAATGAAGGTGTAGCCGATGTTCACGATACAGGCAAGAGCTGCGGCGAACGCCATAGCCGGTATGAATATCGTTCTCCGGGTCTTCTCTATACACAGCAGCACGATACCGGCGATCAGACCGACGGCTCCGATTATTATCGTCGCGGTAACGGACACATAAAAAGCGACTGCAAGCACAGAAAAGTACGTTATACCTGTCTGTGCCAACAATCGCTTCATCTTATTACCTCTGAGTTATCGAAGATTATTGCTCGGGGAATCCGGGGAACGGCTTCTTGGGGAAAACCGGCAGCTTCTCAAGGAAGATGATATCGTCGCGGTCGGCTGCAATGCCCTCTGCGAGGACTGCTACCTTGCCGACGATGATGCCGCCCGATTTCTCTACAAGAGCCTCAACCGCGCGCAGGCTCTCACCGGTAGAGATAACGTCGTCAACGATAAGTACGCGCCTGCCCCTCATCTTCTCGACGTCGTCGCTGCCGAGGAACAGAGTCTGCTGATTAAGCGTCGTGATCGAGCGCACGTTGACGCTTATCGGGTCGGGCATATAGACCTTGACTCCCTTGCGGGCGATGATATACTCGCCGCAGCCCTGACGCGCCATCTCGTAGCAGAGCGGTATGCCCTTAGCCTCTGCCGAGATAAGGATGTCGTGCTCGGGAGCTAACTTTAACAGCTCGGCGGCAGACTTCACGGTGACCTCTACGTCGCCGAACATGATGAACGCGGCGATATCGAGATTATCGTTTACAGAGCACAGCGGTAGCTCGCGCTCGCAGCCTGCGATGGTCATTTTATATGATTTTACCATGAAAACACCTTCTTTATGGTATAAAGGATCCTTCAACCCATACCCAGGCTCAGCTTTTTACCGCCGAGGAGATGGAAGTGGATATGCATGACGGACTGGCCGCCGTCCTCGCCGCAGTTATTGACAACGCGGTAGCCGTTATCAAGGCCGAGCTCTTTGGCTACCTTGGGTACAGTCTCAAAGATATGGGCGATCACAGAGCTGTTCTCTGCCGTTATGGCGTTGGCACAGCAGATATGATCCTTCGGGATAAACAGCACATGCACCGGCGCCATGGGGTTGAGGTCGTTGATCGCGATGATCCTGTCATCCTCATATACGCGGGCGGACGGGATCTCGTTGTTGATGATCTTACAGAAAACACAGTCTGACATAGTGTTCCTCCTGTTCTTTTTTCATAATTATTCCATTGCTATTGTATACTTCTTCACGGCAATAGTCAAGTCAAGACACGAAAAAAGAGCAGAGTTTTCACCCTGCTCTGTCATTAAAAAATCAATAGTAGCGGCGGCGGTGACGCTGTACCTCGCGCTTCTTGCGGCGCGCCTTTCTGACGACCAGTATCACGATAATGATGATGATCACCGCGGCGACCGCGAAGCAGATGATGATCACCAGCTTCATGGTATTCTCGGTATCGGTTTTCGCCTGCTTTTCGGACTTTGTCGCGCCGTCGATGCTGGCGGAAGCGCACAGCTCGGTGGTGCCGACCTTATTGCCGTCATAATAGACGGTCACGGTACCGATCACACTGCCCTGATTGATCGGAGCGGTCACGCTTTCGGGCAGATCCGTTTCGCTCGTGATCAGCTCGGTCCTGAAGTTCTCCGGCAGCAGCGCACGGACGTCCTCTCTGGGGACCAGATCGAGAGTCGTGTTGTCCTTGGTATTCTCGACCGCGATATTCGCGATGACGTCGGTCGTGGAGTAGACGACCTGAGAGGAAATATGGCTGAACGCCCAATCGTAGAGCTTGATGCTGTCGAGCATCGCGTAGTTGACGTCCTCCTCATAGGAATACGCCGCACCGAAATCGATGCACAGATACCGGTAGCCGTTGTTCTCCGCGGTGGAGACCAGACATCTGCCCGCCTCGTCGGTGAAGCCTGTCTTGATGCCCTTGGCGTAGGGATAATAGTAATCGCCGTTGTGGCCGTCCTTGTCGATCATGTAGTTGGTGGTGACAAGGGGCGCTTCAAAGCCCTCCGGCGTGTAGCGTGTGGTATTGGTGATCTCCGCAAAGGAGCGGACGGTCAAAGCATATTTGGCGATCCGCGCCATATCATGCGGCGTGGAATAATGATCCGGATCATACAGTCCGTGCGGATTGACAAAATGCGTATCCGTACAGCCCAGCTCTGCCGCCTTGTTGTTCATCAGCTCCACAAACGCGTCGATACTGCCGTTGCCGACATAGGTCGACAGCACCAGCGCGGCGTCGTTGCCGGACGGGAGCATGAGTCCGTACAGCAGATCCTTGACGGAAACACTCTGCCCGATATGATCGGTAAGTCCCATGACGGAGCTTTCGGGATCGAGCGTCGCAAGCGCGTCCTCGGTGATCTCGACCATGGTCGAATCGAAGTCCGCGACGTTCTCGGAAACGATGATGTATGTCATGATCTTTGTCGTGGAGGCGGGATACATACGCGTGTCGGCGTTCTTCTCAAACACGACAGCGCCCGTATTCAGTTCTTCCATATAGATCCCCTCGCCGACGGTTTCTACGTCGAACCCGTAGTCCAGCGCGGCGGCAGGGATAACGGTCAGACAGACCAGCAGGATTGCCACAAAAACTGAAAGCATTCTTTTCATATGCGTCACCTATGCGTTATTTTTTTCTTTTTTATCCTTCTTGGGCTTGATCTTCTTTTCCTCGCCCGCGATCAGGCGTTTGATATTTTCATGATGTCTGATGATGATCATCAGCCCGACGACCAGCGCACAGCCGGTGGAGATCAGCACAAAACGGAATCGTATCTCATCCGCGGTGCCCAGCAACGGCAGATAATCGCAGAAGTAGGTCATCAGACAGGTGTAGATCGGGAACATCGCGGCGCCGACGATCGAGCCGAGCGAGATCAGACGGGTGAACGCGACGACGATCAGGAAGGTCGCGATGATCAGCAGAAATACGCGGAAATCGACGACGATCATCAGCGCGTTTGCGGTAACGACGCCCTTGCCGCCGCGGAAGCCGTAAAACAGCGGGAACGAATGTCCGATGATGACGAACATGCCGGCGAGATAGCCGCCGTACTTGACGTACTCTGTCCGCGCGACGTCGTTGGTGATCGGCATGGACTGGAAGATCAGCCATCCGATCAGCACGGCGATGATGCCCTTGAGGTAGTCGCAGATGATGGTCGCTACCGCGGGAGGAACGCCGACAGAGCGCAGGACGTTGGTAAAGCCGGCGTTGCCCGAACCCATGGTGCGGATATCCTTGCCGGTTTTGATTCTGGTGATGACGATCGCGGGGTTGATACTGCCGATAAGATATGCCGCGACAGCCGTCACGACGGAGCAGGTAAACGGATTCCAGATCATTTGTCACTTCTCTCCCTTATCACAAATCTGATGGGCGTTCCGCTGAAATCAAACGCCTCGCGCAGTCGGTTTTCCAGATATCGCTGGTACGAGAAATGGAACAGCTCCGCGTTGTTGCAGAAAAAGATGAATGTCGGCGGTTTGACCGACGCCTGCGTCATGTAATAGATCTTCAGACGTCTGCCCTTGTCCGTCGGCGGCTGGACGCGCGCCGTAGCGGTCGCGAGCAGATCGTTGAGCAGTCCTGTAGTGATACGGGTGGTTGCGGTGTTAGCCACATGGACGATGTTCTCGAAAAGATTATCGAGGCGCTGACCGGTTTTCGCGGAAATGAATACCGACGGCGCGTAGCTCATGAAGGCAAAATCACGCTCGATATCCTTGCGGAAGTTCTGCATGGTCTTGTCGTCCTTTTCGATCGCGTCCCATTTATTGACGGCGATGATGCAGGGCTTGCCTGCCTCCAGCGCCAGTCCCGCGACCTTGGTGTCCTGCTCAGTGATGCCGGTCTCGGCGTCAAGCATGATGACACAGACGTCACAGCGCTCGATCGCCATCTTGGCGCGCAGGATGGAATAGCGCTCGATCTGATCGGTGACCTTGCTCTTGCGGCGCATGCCGGCGGTATCGATCAGGTTGAAAATGCCGTGCTTGTTTTCGATCCGCGTGTCGATGGTATCGCGGGTCGTGCCGGCGATATCCGATACGATACAGCGGTTCTCTCCGGTGATCTTATTGATCAGCGAGGATTTGCCGACGTTCGGCCTGCCGATCACGGCAACGGAAATGACCTCGGGATCGGGCTCCTCCTCCACATATGTATCAAGCGTCTCAAAGACCGCGTCCAGCAGATCCCCGGTACCGTGTCCGTGTACGGAGGATACGGCGATCGGCTCCAGCGGGAGCTTGTAGAACTCATAGAATTCGGGCGGCGGGTCGCCGACGGAATCGCACTTATTGACGCAGAGCACCAGCGGCTTGTTGCTTTTGATCAGCATGTGGGCGACCTCTTCATCGGTCGCGACCAGTCCGGAACGAACGTCCGTCACCATGATGATCGCGTCCGCGGTGTCGATCGCCAGCTGAGCCTGCTCGCGCATCTGGGACAGGATGATATCGTCGGAAAACGGCTCGATGCCGCCGGTATCGATCAGCAGCGCCTGTCTGCCGCTCCACTCTACGTCGCCGTAGATACGGTCGCGGGTGACGCCGGGCGTATCGTCAACGATCGAGATACGCTCGCCGACCAGTTTATTGAACAGAGTGCTTTTGCCGACATTGGGTCTGCCGACAATCGCGATCACGGGTTTTGCCATGTCAGTCACCCTCCTCTCCTAAAATCGCATCGAGCAGCATAACGCCGTCGTTGTTGATGGGGGTTACGTGAATATTCAGCTCCTTCATGACGTCGTCGATCGAGACGTCGTCAAGAAAGAGATCGTTTTCAAATCGAAGCATTGCCGAGGAAATGAGCAGCTCATCCCCCAGCGGTTTGTTTTTGAGCTGACGGATCAGATCGGATCCGACGATCAGTCCGCTGACGTTGATCATCTCGCCGAAAAAGTCGTTGACGATCGGATACACGGTGACGCGGACGCCGGTGAATTTTGCCTCTACCCTATCCATCAGCTCTCTGAGATAGGGCGCGGCGGAGGTGCCGCAGGCGATGGAGATATTTCGGCGGACAGCGGGATCGGCTTTGCGCCAGTCAAGCTCCGCGAGGACGTCCTCCCTGAGCATCGCGATCAGACCGATGCCGTTTTCTATCGCCTCAAAATCGCCGTAAAAGGACGCGTCGGGGATCTCCCGTCCCGCCTTGATATAAAGCTCGTCGGCGGCGTAGGCGATCCGCTTGCCGCGGGTCCTCAGGCACATTTCGCCGAACTCCTCCAGGATATCCACCGTCTCGGCGGCCTTTTCCTTTGTGAACGGCGTAAGCGGACAGAGTCCTTCGCGGTACTTGGTCAGTCCGACGGGGACCACCGCGATCAGATTGACGTTGTAATCGTACAGATCGCGCAGGGTGCGCTTCAGCTCCTCGCCGTCATTGAAGCCCGGACAGCAGACGATCTGGGTGTTGATGTCGATCGAGCTGTCGGCAAAGCGCTTGAGGATCCTGAGGGAATCGCCCGCAAAGCGGTTGCCCATCATTTTGACGCGCAGCTCCGGGTTGGTGGTATGGACGCTGACGTTGATCGGGCTGATGTGCATCTTGATGATGCGGCTGATCTCATGCTCGGTCAGGTTGGTCAGCGTGACA
>ONAS01000037.1:37327-45808 GCA_900315815.1 uncultured Eubacteriales bacterium | reverse complement strand
TGCAGTCCTGATGATCCGGCAGCTCTGAAAGAACAGCTGGAAAAAGATCTGTCATGGGCGGATCTGTGTGCTGCAGGACCAGGCATCGGAAGAGGTCTTTATGCGGAGAATATTCTGAAAGCGCTTTTCGGCGACTATTCCGCAAAGGAGCTCAAAAGGATCCGCCCCCTGTGCGATAAGGTACTCGCCCTGGAGGACAAGTATCAGAAAATGACCGACAGCGAGCTGAAGGCTCAGACCGATATCCTCAAGGGCCGTCTGGCGAACGGCGAGACCACCGACGACATCCTGCCCGACGCGTTCGCGGTATGCCGCGAGGCGTCCTGGCGCGTGCTGGGGATGAAGCACTTCCCCGTACAGGTCATCGGCGGCATCGTCCTGCATCAGGGACGCATCGCCGAAATGAAGACCGGTGAAGGCAAAACGCTGGTCGCTACCCTGCCCGCCTACCTCAACGGCCTGACCGGAGAGGGCGTCCACATCGTCACCGTCAACGACTATCTCGCAAAGCGTGACTCGGAGTGGATGGGCAAGCTCTACCGCTTTCTCGGACTGTCCGTGGGTCTGATCATCCACGACATCAAGAACGACGAGCGCAAAAAGGCCTACGCCGCCGACATCACCTACGGCACCAACAACGAGCTGGGCTTTGACTATCTGCGCGACAACATGGTCGTCTATAAGGAAAACAAGGTGCAGCGCGAGCACGCTTTTGCCATCGTGGACGAGGTCGACTCCATCCTCATCGATGAAGCGCGTACTCCGCTGATCATCTCCGGCAAGGGCGACAAGGCGTCCGATCTCTATGAGCGCGCCGATCAGCTTGCCCGCACGATGAAGAAATACGTCTTTGCCGAGATCGACTCCAAGGAGGACCTCGAGGGCTTCTACCAGGAGAACGGCATCGATTACGTCGTCGATGAAAAGGCGAACACCGCCACCCTCACCCAACTGGGCGTCAAGAAGGCGGAAAAATTCTTCGGCATCGAAAATCTCACCGACCCCGACAACATCACCATCCAGCACCACGTCAATCAGGCGATCAAGGCATACGGCTGCATGAAGAACGAGGTAAACTACGTCGTCAAGGACGGACAGGTCATCATCGTCGATGAATTCACGGGCCGTCTGATGTACGGACGCCGCTACAACGAGGGCCTGCACCAGGCGATCGAGGCAAAGGAGGGCGTCAAGGTCGAGAGCGAGTCCAAGACGCTTGCCACCATCACCTTCCAGAACTTCTTCCGTCTGTACAAGAAGCTGTCCGGCATGACCGGTACCGCCAAGACCGAGGAGCAGGAGTTCCAGGAGATCTACAAGCTGGACGTCATCGAGATCCCCACCAACAAGGAGGTCATCCGTCAGGACAACCCCGACGCGATCTTCCGCACGGAAAAGGGCAAGTTCCTCGCGATCATCGAGGAGATCCGCCGCGCCCATGAGAAGGGACAGCCGGTGCTGGTCGGCACCATCTCGATCGAAAAATCCGAGGTGCTGTCCAAGATGCTCAAGCGCACGGGCATCCAGCACAACGTCCTGAACGCGAAGCACCACGAAAAGGAAGCGGAGATCGTCGCGCAGGCAGGCAAGCTCGGTGCAGTGACCATCGCCACCAACATGGCAGGCCGAGGCACGGACATCATGCTGGGCGGCAACGCCGAGTACATGGCGAAGTCCGCGATGCGCAAGGACGGCATGGACGACGATCTGATCGCGGAGGCGACCGGCTTTGCCGAGACCGACGACGCAGAGATCAACGAAGCACGCGCCAGATATCAGGAATACTACGCCAAATATAAGGACGAGATCAGCGAAGAGGCCGACGCGGTACGCAGAGCGGGCGGTCTGTACATCATCGGTACGGAGCGCCACGAGAGCCGCCGTATCGACAACCAGCTGCGCGGACGCTCCGGTCGTCAGGGCGACCCCGGTGAAAGCAAGTTCTTCCTCTCCTGCGAGGACGATCTGATGCGCATCTTCGGCGGCGAGCGCATGGCGATGATCCTCGACCGTCTGAACGTCGACGAGACCACCCCCATCGAAAATAAGATGCTGACCAACATCATCGAAAGCTCCCAGCAGAAGGTCGAGAGCCGCAACTTTGCGATCCGCAAGTCCGTTCTGGACTACGACGACGTCATGAACCGTCAGCGTGAGATCATCTACGGTCAGCGCAATCAGGTGCTCGACGGCGAGGATATCCACGACACCGTCGTCAAGATGATCGAGGACACCATCGAGACCAACGTCAATATGTTCTGCGCCGACGATATGGACCGCGAGCACTGGAACCTGGCGGGTCTCAATGAGCTGTACCGCGACTGGCTGATCAGCGACTCCGACAAATATACCGTCAAGAACACCGCCGGCAAGGAAAAGGCGGACCTCATCGCCGAGCTGCGTGAGCGCGCGATGAAGCTGTACAAGGAAAACGAAGAGCTCGTCGGCAGCGACGCGATGCGCGAGATGGAGCGCATCTACCTGCTCAAGAGCGTCGATACCTACTGGATGGACCACATCGACAACATGGATCAGCTCAAGCAGGGCATCCGTCTGCGCGCCTACGGTCAGCGCGACCCGGTCGTCGAGTACCGTCTGGAGGGCTTCGACATGTTCGACGAGATGATCGAGTCCATCAAGCAGGATACCGCCAAGCTGATCCAGCTGGCTCCCAGACGCGTCTATGAGATCCAGAAGCGCCGCGAGGAGATCGAGCGTCAGCGCCGTGAGATCGAGCAGAAGGCAGCCGCCGCCCATCAGGTCATCCTGAAGGGACCGGAGGACGACCGTCCCAAGCCCTCGGCGATCGAGCTGGGGCTCAAGCGCGAGCAGGTCGCGAAGCCCGTGGAATTCTCCGGCGACCGCACCGTATCCACCAACCGCACCGTCACCAAGAAAAAGAAGGTCGGCCCCAACGACCCGTGTCCGTGCGGCTCCGGCAAAAAATACAAGAAATGCTGCAAGCTGAAAGACGAGGGCTACACCAATGAGTAATGTCAGGACCCGTTTTGCACCGTCACCGACAGGCTTCATGCACGTCGGCAACCTCAGAACGGCTTTATATGAATATCTGGTCGCGAAATCGCAGGGCGGCACCTTTGTCCTGCGGATCGAGGACACCGACCGCGAGCGCTACGTCGAGGGCGCCGTGGACATCATCTACAAGACCCTTGCCACCGCGGGGCTCCGGCACGACGAGGGCCCCGATATCGGCGGCGATTACGGCCCCTATGTCCAGAGCGAGCGCAAGGATATGTATCTCCCCTACGCCGAACAGCTGATCCGCGAGGGCAAGGCATACCGCTGCTTCTGTACCAAGGAGCGGCTGGAAAGGATCCAGAGCGAGACCGTCGGCGGCGGCTATGACCGCCACTGCCGCGATCTGCCGCAGGAGGAGATCGATCGCCTGCTGGAAGCGGGTACTCCCTACGTCATCCGCCAGAAGATGCCGACCGCCGGCTCCACCACCTTCACGGACGCGGTGTTCGGCGAGATCACCGTGGACAATTCCGAGCTGCAGGATCAGATCCTGATCAAGCAGGACGGCTACCCCACCTACAACTTCGCGAACGTCATCGACGACCATACCATGGGCATCACCCACGTGGTGCGCGGATCCGAGTACCTCAGCTCCACCCCGAAGTACAACCTGCTGTACGAGGCGTTCGGCTGGGAGATCCCCACCTACATCCACCTGCCGCTGATCAACGGCAAAAACGACGACGGCACGACCTCAAAGCTCTCCAAGCGCCACGGCTCCACCGGCTTTGAGGATCTGATCCGCGACGGCTACCTGCCCGAGGCGATCATCAACTACATCGCCCTGCTGGGCTGGTGTCCCAAGGACAACCGCGAGATCTTCACCCTCGACGAGCTGTGCGAGGTATTCGACGTCGGCGGCATCAGCAAGTCCCCGTCGGTATTCGACTACGACAAGCTGGAGTGGTTCAACGGCGAGTACATCAAGGCGATGACCGACGAACAGTTCGCCGCGGCAGCCGCGCCGTATTTCGATCAGGCGCTGGGCGACAAGCCGCTCGACCGCGTAAAGCTCGCCGCGATCCTGAAGCAGCGCACCACCAAGCTGACGGACATCCCGGAGAAGATCGACTTCTTCAGGGAGCTGCCCGCCTACGACAAGGAGCTGTACGTCAACAAGAAGAGCAAGACCAACCTCGAGAACGCCCCCGTCATGCTGCAGGCGGTCTACGACACGCTGTCCGCCCTCCCCGCGTGGGAGAGCACGGCGATCCATGACGCGCTGATCGGTCTGGCAGAGGAGCGCGGCGTCAAGAACGGCACCGTGATGTGGCCTGCGCGGATCTCCGTCGCGGGCAAGACCGTCACCCCCGGCGGCGCCATCGAGATCCTGGATATCTTAGGCAGAGAAGAAAGCCTGCGCAGGATGCGGCTCGGACTCGAAATGCTGTCCTGATCCGCCATAAAACCATAAAATGAGGAAAACACCATGTCTGAAGAACTGAAAAACACCGTGGAGAACGGCGAGGAGATGTCCTCCAACTTCATCCACACCTTTATCGATAAGGATATCGCCGAGGGCGGCGACTACTACGGAAAAAAGGTGCATACCCGCTTTCCTCCGGAGCCCAACGGCTACCTGCACATCGGCCATGCCAAGGCGGTCTGCATCAACTTCGGCACCGCGCTGAAATACGGCGGTGAATGCAACCTGCGTATGGACGACACCAACCCCACCAAGGAGGACGTCGAGTACGTCGACGCCATCCAGGAGGACATCCGTTGGCTGGGCTTTGACTGGGAGGATCGCTTCTACTACGCGTCGGACTACTTTGACAAGATGTACGAGTGCGCGGTGGAGCTGATCAACAAGGGGCTCGCCTACATCTGCGAGCTGAGTCCCGAGCAGATGCGCGAATACCGCGGCGACCTGACCACGCCCGCAAAATCCCCCTACCGCGACCGTCCGATCGAGGAGAGCCTCGCCCTGTTTGAGAAGATGAAGAACGGCGAGATCGAAGACGGCAGGATGACCCTGCGTGCCAGAATTGACTTAGCGTCGGGCAACTTCAACATGCGCGACCCGGTCATCTACCGCATGAACCGCATGAGCCACCACCGCACCGGCGACAAGTGGTGCATCTATCCGATGTACGACTTCGCCCACCCGATCGAGGACGCGATGGAGGGCATCACCCACTCGCTGTGCTCGCTGGAATTCGAGGCGCACCGCCCGCTGTACGACTGGGTCATCGACAACTGCACCCTGCCCGCGAAGCCCCGCCAGATCGAATTTGCGCGGCTGGGCATCAACCACACGGTCATGAGCAAGCGCAAGCTGCGCGCTCTGGTCGAGGAAGGCCATGTCAGCGGCTGGGACGATCCGAGGATGCCCACCCTGTGCGGACTGCGCAGACGCGGCTACACCCCGCGCTCCATACGCAATTTCTGCGACCGCATCGGCGTCAGCAAGGTGAACTCCACCGTGGAATACGGTTTTCTGGAGCACTGCCTGCGCGAGGATCTGAACATGACCGCACAGCGCGTAATGGTCGTTCTGGATCCCGTCAAGCTGGTCATCACGAACTATCCCGAGGGTCAGACCGAGACCTTTGAGGTCGAGAACAACCCGAACTGCGAGGCAGACGGCACCCGCACGATCACCTTTTCCCGCGAGTGCTACATTGAGCGCGGCGACTTCATGGAGGAGCCGATCAAGAAATACCAGCGCCTGTACCCGGGCAACGAGGTACGCCTCAAGAGCGCCTACGTCGTGAAATGCACCGGCTGCAAAAAGGACGCGGACGGCAACATCACCGAGGTCTATGCCGAGTACGATCCCGCGACCCGCGGCGGCAACACTCCCGACGGCAGAAAGGTGCGCGGCACGATCCACTGGGTCGACGCCGAGAACTACGTCACGGCGACCGTCAACCTTTACGATAACCTGTTCACCGACCCCGAGCCGGACGCAGGCGGCACGGACTTCCGCGAGAGCATCAACCCGGATTCGCTGACCGTCCTGACGGACTGCGTCGCGGAGAAGTGCCTGGCGGACTTCGACGCTCCCGCCCACTTCCAGCTGATGCGCACGGGCTACTTCTGTCTGGACAAGGACAGCACGAAGGACAACATCATCCTCAACCGCTCCGTCAGCCTGAAGGACGGATTCAAGAAGTAGTTTGTTAGTTGGTAGTTGATAGTTGTCGGTTGATAGCTGACATCGGATAAACACATCAAAGCTCCCTGAGATCAGGGAGCTTTTGTTGTATCTGCAAACCGCGCTTCGGGACGATCACACATGAACAACGATCCCCTATTGCAGGTGCAGGGCACGGCATACGTGCCTGACCCGCCCGAAAAAGGACCGCGCCTGAAGAGGCGGCAAACGTTTCGGTGACGCTGTTAGATATCGTCACCCGATGACGGTATCAGACAGCGTCATCAGCGTCACCGAAAGAAGGACCGGCAGAATCAACAACCAACCATCAACCATCAACCATCAACCATCAACCACCAACCAATACCCAACTACCAAAAAAGCCCCCGACCGAAGCCGGGAGCTGTCCGTATATATCTTATGTCCGCAAGGGGAACGTCCCCTCACGCGCTGCTATTTCACCAGCGCCGATACCGCCGCGTCCGCTACGGGAGCCGCCGCTGTCGCGCCAGAGCCGCCCTCTTCGATGACGACCGCAAA
Organism: uncultured Eubacteriales bacterium; assembly: GCA_900315815.1. GTDB lineage: Bacteria > Bacillota > Clostridia > Oscillospirales > Acutalibacteraceae > Ruminococcoides. The sequence continues at coordinate 39,129 of ONAS01000037.1, read as the reverse complement.
GGCGTAGGGGTGGTTGGGATCCTCGGTGAAGCCGACGAACCACGCGGTCTCATCCTTGCCGTCGCCGCGCTCGGCGGTGCCGGTCTTTGCGCAGAAGGGCAGGTTGCCCACGGAAATGCCGTAGGAGCTGTCGTAGTAGATCGCCGCCGCCTTCATCAGCTGCTGGAGCTTCATCGATGTTTCCGCGGAGAGCATATTGGTATCGCCGTCCTTGTTGGTCGCGATGCCGAGCTTATTCATCAGCGAGCCGTCGTCCTCTACGATGTAGGGCGATACCGCCGTGCCGCCGTTGGCGACCGCACCGCAGATCATCGCCATGCGCAGGGGATTGGCTCTGTCCTCATACTTGCCGAAGCCCTGACCGATGCCCGTCCACGCGAGGGTGTTCTCATCGGCGCCGTCCGCCTCATAGTAATTCGCGGCGATCGGGATGCCGCTCATTTTCACCGCGTCGCTGTTGAAGCCCATCTTCTCGGCGGTCTCCTTCATTTTTTCGGGACCGATCTCCAGTGCGAGCTGAGCGAATACGACGTTGCAGGAATGGGCGAACGCCTCCTCAAAGGTGATCGCGCCGTACTTGCTGTGCGCGTCGGTACAGTTGATGGGATTGCCGCCGACCATGATCGAGCCGTCGCATTCAAAGGTGCGCTCATAGATATCGGGGATGTTCTCGATCGCCGCTGCGGCGGTGATGATCTTGAACGTAGAGCCGGGCGTGAAGGTGGACGAAAGCACGTTGTCCAGATAGACGCCGTTGTACCATTCTGAGCTGTTGATGGTATCCGCGTCGGGCGGATCCGCGGGATCGTAGGTCGGGTTGCTGACCGAGACCAGCACCTCGCCCGTCTTATAATTGTATACGACGCAGGCGCCCTTGCGGCTTCCCAGCGCCTCATACGCCGCCTTGCACGCGTCCTTGTCCACGGTGAGCTGAACATCGCGGCTGGATTTCAGCGAGCTCGGCAGACCCATGCCGAGAAAGAAGTTGTATCCCGTCAGGTCGGCGCGGAACATGCTCTGGATCGAGGTGGAGATGTTCATGGACTTGTCGCCCACCACGTGCAGGAGCGATTCTCTGACCCCCGCGTCCTCATTGTACGCGCGGTGATTCTCGTCGTCGTTATAGGCGAGCTTTGCGCCCGATCGGTCGGTGATGTCACCCGCTCCGGCAAGACCGTCGCTGGCCTCCACGTGACCGTTGAAGGGATGCTGTACCCATTTTGCGTTTTCCGTGATCACACGGAACGCGAGGAAGCAGATTCCCGCAAAGAACGCCAGCGCCACAAACAGCACCAGATACGAACGCTGCATGATGCGTTTCATACCTCCTCATCCCCCCTTCCTCTGCGATAGGCGCCTTCGCGTGTGACGCCTCTGAGAGATCGCTGATCGACTGACGGCTCCCGTGTGAGCGGCTCGCGGATCATGACAGGCTCCTGTAAAGGCTCCCGATCCGCGTCGTCATCCGCTGTGACACGGCGCTTTGCGGCGTAGGTTCGTTCGTCAGCCGCCTTGATGAACGCCATCAGACCCCAGCACGCGATCATGGACGAGCCGCCCGCCGAGATGAACGGCAGGGTCACGCCCGTCAGCGGGAGGATATCCATCGCGCCGAGGATATTCAGCGCCGCCTGCACCACAAACATGCCCGCGGCACAGTTGGCGGTAATGGAATAGAACGTAGAACGCGAACGGGTCGTGATGGCACGCGCATAGAACGCGAGCGCGACGATCGCCGCCGCAATGGTGAAGCCGACGATCAGACCCATTTCCTCGCTCACCAGTCCGAACACGAGATCGGA
>ONAS01000037.1:18653-37322 GCA_900315815.1 uncultured Eubacteriales bacterium | reverse complement strand
GTCGATGTATTTGAGGTAGCCGTGGCCGATGCCCACGCCGATCAGTCCGCCCGAGGCGGTGTAGATCATGGCGTTGACCTGCTGGTAGCCGTGGTTGTACGGATCGTCCCACGCATGTCCCCATGTCGCGAAGCGGTCGGCGACGTAGGGCTTCACATTCAGCACCAGAACGACCGCCAGCGCCGCGGCGATCACCGCGAGGATGATGGTCTTGAAGTCGCCCGAACGCATGAACGCGATCAGCAGGAACGTCAAAAAGAAGATCAGCGCGGTACCGAAGTCGCCCATGAACGCCAGTGCGCCGACGCACACCGCGGAGAACACGATGAACTCCAGGAAGTTGCGCCGCGTCTGCAGCTTATCCAGAGCGCCCGCGCCCACGAAGATGAACGCGACCTTGACGAACTCCGACGGCTGGATGGTGATGGGACCCAGGCGGATCCAGTTTGCCGCGCCGTTGGTGACCGTACCGAACACGATATTGATGCCGAGCAGGATCACCGCCGCGATCATAATCCACATGCGCAGGGAGTCCACCCGGTCGGGTTTTTCGATGAACTTGACGAGGAACGCGAACAGCACGATGCCCAGCGTCATCGCGATCAGCTGTACCAGTGCCATGCGGAAGCCCGCGTCGGGCGAGCTGACGGTATTCTGCCGCACGCCCAGCATCACGCCGATACCCGAGAGGAACAGCGCGAGCGCCTCCATCTCAAAGTTGACGCGGTTGAACGCGTAGGAGGATATGCAGAAGAACGCCCATTCCACCACGGCAAGACCGCCGAAGAACGCGAGCGGGAGCAGATCCTTCCTGTCGTTGGAGAAGCACGCCTCCACCGCCATGAACAGCTGGAAGAACGTGACCAGCAGCATGAGCTTGTACGGCTGCAGCGAGCCCTTGTCGGACGCCTTGGAGAAGAACCACGACGGACGCAGCTTGCGCTGATACTCATCGCCGCGCTTGAGCACGAACGTAGTGTTGCCGACGGTGATCTCGTCGTCGATGTTGACCCTGGTGCGTCCCTCTGCTTTTTCGCCGTTGACAAAGGTGCCGAACTTGGAGCCGATATCGGACACGAACCAGCCCTCCTGACGCCTCAGCAGGACACAGTGATCGCGCGAGACCGCCATATCCGCGACGCAGATATCCGACCCGCGGCTTCTGCCGATGGAATTCTCCCAGAACAGCACGGGCACCTTCTGCCCCGTCGCGGGGATCTCAAGGGTGACGAGCGGCTTTTCGGGACGTCTGTGACGGCGCGCCGACGCAAAGCACTGGTAGACGATGACCACCGCGTAGATCGGCAGGATCGCCCTCAGCGCAACGATGCCGACGTCCAAGAATATCTGAAAGCTGATACGCCTCACCTCCTATTTGGGATTTGCATAGTTATACACTGTAATTTTACATTATACACGCCCAAAAGTCAAATATGTGGCGAAACTGTAAACATTAGTTGTTGGTTGTTAGTTGATGGTTGTTAGTTGGATGTTAGTTGTTAGTTGTCAGTTGATGGTTGGCGGTTGTTGGTTGGTGGTTGATGGTCGGCGGTTCCGCGGGAGGGATTCGCGGTCACCCTTTTACGGATCGCCTTCTGCCGAATTCACAGAAACTTCACACAGAGATCATGCTCCCGACATATTGACACGCTATCATGATGCCATCACATCAAAGGCAAAGGAGCTGACCCTCATGAACAGAACCGCTTATCAGACACAAAAGATCTTTTTCGCACTCGGCACGGTATGCACCCTGACCGCCTTCGGCAGCGGCGCCCTCCGCGCTCTCGACCGCGCAAAGGCGCGTATCACGGAGATCGACCGCCTCGTCAACACCTGTGATCCAAAGGCGGATATCCGGGACGTATTCATGGGCAGCGATCGGCTGATCCGGTCGCTCAGGGATCACGGCGTCGAGCCTGAAATAAGCGTCCTCGCCAAAGGGTATGCCGCCGACGAAGCCCGCCGCATCCTGATCGCGGAGAACATCACCGAAGCGCTCATCGAGATCGGCGATACCGTCATCACTGTCGGCAGCGCACGCCGCATCGGACTGCAGGATCCGTTTGCCAAAGCAGGCACGGTCTATTCCTTCATCGACGCCGCCGACAAAGCGGTGGCCTCTTCCGGGATCTATGAACAGCGCCCCGGCGCAGATCCTGCCTCTCCCCTCGCAGGCGTGACCCTGATCGGTGACAGCGCCGCCCTGCTGAACGCCCTTGCCGTCACGGTATGCACGGTATCCCTGCCGCAGGCAGTCGCGCTGCTGCACAGCATGCGGGTCGAAGCGATCTTCGTCACCAAGGCGCAGGAGGTTTTTACGACCGAGGGCGTCTGCCGCAACGCCCGCGCTGAAAGCCGCATCGCCGCGTAAAGCACGATGACCCCCGTCCCCTCCGGGAGACCGTCTGACATAAAAGCACTGCCGACAGCAGCCGGACAGACTGCCCGGCTGACATAAAGCTGACATAAAAAAAGGACTGCCCGCCGGCAGCCTTTTTTCTTTATCAGAATTTTACAGTCTCAGGCGGCGCGGTAAAGGAGCTGAATACCGCCGTCGCGTCCTTCATGTACAGGACCTGGGTATTGCCGTCGTTCTCGTCATACATCGCCCTTAGCTCGGGGTACGCGTCCAGCATGGATTTGCGCGCCTCGACGCGGTCGTCCTCGACAAGCTCACAGCTGACCCTCAGCCATTTTCCGTCCTTAAAGGCGCACAGCTCGGCCTTTGGATTCGCGGCAAGCTGCTTTGAGACGGGCTTCGACCTGCCGGTCTGGATATACAGCCTGCCCTCAAAAATATGCGCGGTGCCGAACGGCCGCACACGGGGCTGATCGCCCTCGGCGGTCGCGAGATAATAGGTGCCCGCGTCCTTCAGAAACTGACATACTCTCTCCATTAAGATACCTCCGTTCATAGTGAGAAAAAGCAGAAAACCTCCCGTACAGGGAGGCTTCGTTCACATGGTTTTCAGGGCGCGCTCCAGCCATACGTCGGCGATATCGAGCGCGAGGTACAGCCCGTTCTTCTCGCTGGACTTGACCAGCTGCTTGCGCGGACTGAGGTCGGGGTCGGTACAAAGCAGCTGAATGGCTACCTTATCGGCGATCTCCAGACCGTTGACGACCTTCTTGGTTTTTATCTGCATTCTGATCACAAACCGCTGATCCATGCTGCCGTAATACAGCTCGTCGCCGCAGCGGACCAAAGGCTTGCCCTTATAGGTCGAAAATTCCTTTTCAGCCAAAGAATCAATCCCTTTCTTAGATATTGAGGTAAGATTTGACCATCGCCTCGAGCAGATCGTCGCGGTCAATCTTGCTGATGATATTGCGAGCGTTATTGTATGTTGTAATGTAGGTGGGATCCTCGCTCAGGATATATCCGACAATCTGGTTGATAGGATTATATCCCTTTTTGCGCAGCGCGTCATAAACAGTGGTCAGCGCCGCCTTGATTTCATCGTCACGGTTGCCCCCGAGGGAGAAGATCATAGTTTTATCCAGCATACAAACACCTCCAGTTGAAGTTATTGTAACACATTCCGCCCGATAATGCAAGTCATAGTTTTCAAAGGCGGCAAAATACCGCTTGTATTCCCTGCGGGCGGCTGATATAATAGGGCTGTATCAGGGATATTTGAAAGGGGTAACGTCATGGATTTCAGTCTGTTCTTTCCCGACGGCAGCGGCCGTACGCCCGCACGGCTCTCCGATGAGAGCATCAACGATCTTTCGATCGACTTCATCGCCGACGCTCTGACCGACGTCCGCTACGAGCACGACCAGCTGCGCAATCTGATGACCTACATCACCGGCGACACCGATACCATCCGCTACCGATGCGATGTTTTCGATGATTTCCTGCGCCTGCCGAAGCTGCGCGAGGACATGGAACAGCTCGTCATCCGCCTCAAGGATCTGATGGATCTCGAGCGCTTCCAGAAGGACAAGGAGGGCTCCGACCTGTGGTCGCTGATCAACCGTCTTCGGGAGATCGGCACCTATGTCATCTGCATCAACACCATCAAGGAAACGCTGGAGACGCTGGATATCCGCTCCGCGGGCATGAAGGAGCTGCTGCGGATCGTCACGCAGATCAGCGAGGAAAGCGGCTTCGAGCACCTGCTGGCAGACATCGAGGAAACGCTTCACAAGGCGGCGCGGCTCAAGAGCGTCACCATCGGCGTGAATCTGGACGATCTGCTGCGTCCCAAGAACGCCGCGATCGTTTCCCTCAACGAGGTCCCGTTCACCAACTCGGGACTGGTGCGCCGCTTCATGGATTTCACCAAGAACAAGGGCGAGCTGAACGACGACGTGGAGAACATCTCCTCCCACTTCCATCCGCTGAGCCCCGCTTCCTCGGGAGGTCCGAAGTTCGGGCCTATGTACGACAACCCCGTCACCGGAGAGGTCATGCTGGATTCGGAGGTCGTCACCGTCTCTTCCGCCTTTTTCCGGTAATGTTTCGAGAGGATGAAATGGAACGCGATGGCTGCCCAGGCAAATAACATGACGAACAGACCTGTATAGAAGCCAAACCGGCTGACGCAGCGATACAGAACCAGCATGCCGATGAAAAAAGCGTAGATCCTCGACGCCGACCGCCGCGAAATGCACGTCAGGGACATCTACAATCTCAAGCTTGCCATCAACAAGGTGCGCGGCGAGGAGATCGACATCATCACCAACGATATCGACTTTGACGACCGCTACCGCATCTTCATCCTCACGGGACCGAACCGCGGCGGCAAGACCATCTTCACCCAGGCGATCGGTCTGATGCAGCTGCTCTCTCAGTGGGGCGTGTATGTCCCCGCAAGCGCCGCGCAGATCAGCCCCTGCGACAACATCTTCACCCACTTCCCCGCCGACGAAAACGACACCGTCGACCTCGGACGTCTGGGCGAGGAAAGCCAGCGCCTTTCGGGCATTTTCAAAATGGCGACCCGTCACAGCATGCTGCTGCTCAACGAAAGCCTTGCGACCACCAGCGTCGCGGAGGGTCTGTTCATCGCGAAGGACGTCGTCAAGGCGATGCGGTATCTCGGATGCCGTTCCGTATTCAACACCCACATGCATGACCTTGCCCGCAGTCTGGACGAGCTGAACGCCATTGAGGGCGACAGCCGCGTGGAGAGCCTTGTCACAGGCGTCCACGACGGTCATCGCAGCTTCAAGGTCGCGATCATCCCGCCGCAGGGCATGAGCTACGCAAAGGATATCGCGATGCGCTACGGCGTGACCTTTGATAAGATCAAGGAGAGCATCGACAGCAAGTGACCGTTCCGACAGGATCTGTTTGCGCCGCGAAGATTCACCCCAGCGGTGAAAAACGGATAATCTGCCGTTTTCCGGAAAAAAATCTCTTGCAAATGCTCCGATGCTGGGATATAATGGAGTCGTTCCGAAATAGAATATACGGAAGGGCCGCTGTCAGCGCGTCCTCTGTCGGAGCACCGCGGGCGTCCATCACCCGCACTCGATCGATCGTCTGAAACGGCCGTTGTGCTGTTTTAATAATTTCTTAAAGGAGAAATCAAAATGAAATTCACCAATGCATTCGAGGGCATAAAGAAAATCTTTATCGCCGAAATCCTTGCGCTGATTGCTTCTGTCTGCCTGACGATCACGCTGGCGTTCACCGCTCTCGGCTATGTATCCGCTAAGACACTGTCCACCACCGGCGCAGTTGCTTCTCTCGGCGGCATGGCTTTCTTCGGCATCATCTCTGCCGTCATCGCGATCATCGCGTTCGTCTTGAAGATCATGGGCGTCAACAAGGCCTCCATGGATGAGCCGGCCTTCAAGATCGTTCTTTACCTGATCATCGGCGGTATCGCAGTCTCCATCCTCGGCGGCTTTATCCCCAACAACACCGTAAAGAGCATCTTCTCTGTGATCAGCGACGTTGTCAGCCTTGCGATCACCATCTACATCATTCAGGGCATCAAGAATCTTGCCGCGAAGCTCAACAATAACGAAATGATCACTAAGGGCGACACCATCTACAAGATCATCATCGCCATTTATGCCATCATCATCCTTGCCAGAATCATCACCCTGATCTTCAACGGCACTGCAAGCTATGTTGTTGCACTGGTATTCATCATCATCGCCGGAATCCTGAGCATCGTTCAGTATGTGTTCTACATCATGTATCTGAACAAAGCAAAGCAGATGCTCGCATAATCTACCCGACAAAACAGGGGCTGTCACACGACAGCCCCCTTTTTTTATGAAAAACCTCTGTTAACGGAATACCGCCGCCACATACTGACAGCCGGATTCGTTCAGACTGAACCGCATCCCGTCGGACGCGGTACTCTGCTGACGGACGACAAAACCTGAAGAGCTGAGGCTCACGCCCGCGCTGCCGCCGTGTCCGTATGCCGCGCACGCGGAATTGACCGTCATCGCGCCGTTCTCGTACATTACGGGAGCGGCGTTCTTTTTGTATACCATCACCAGCTTCGGCGCGAAGCCGGTCGCCACGACGCGGTCGTCCGTGCCGCTGCCCGCGTAGATCACGGTCACGTACGGCTCCAGCGCCTTTTCCTTTTCCGCGGCGGTCAGGTGCATGGTTGTGTTTGCGATATGACCGCCGACCGCGTTGTCAAGGATGTTGTTGTCGGATACAAAGTCCGCGCGCTTCGGACGGTCGGATGCGTCCCAATTGCATAATCCCAGATGGGTCGTAAAACTACTTGATGCCATAATTCTTCCTTTCTTTCCCCAGTTGTCGGGCTTACTCCAGCGAGTCTATCTGTTCCCACGTCAGATCATCTTCATCCAGCGCGGAAAAGGTCTTGTTCCTGTCGTCCAGCTGACTCCACATCAGCGTATTGAAAACCATCTGGAACTCCAGATGCGCCGGGACGGTTTTTGCCACCTCTCGTCTGATGAACGCCTGATCCGCCTCGGAATAGTGCGTCTGGGCGATGATATTCAGACGGTTGAGCGTCGGGAACTCGGATACGGTATACTCCAGTCCGTAGCTTTCCAGCGCCTTGCGGATGCCTGCCGGCGTAAAATCGCCCTCGCCCAGCGACAGGCGCAGATGCAGGCGTTCACGGCGGGCTGCGGCACTCAGCGAATCACGCGCGGGACCGAACAGCTCCTCGTATTCGCGCAGTCCCCTGCCGGTCGCAGTCGCGATGAAGCGCTCGGGCAAAAGCGCGTCCAGCTCCGTGTACAGCCGCTCGATCTCGTCGGCGTACGCTCTCAGCTCATGGTTCAGATGAGCGGGCGCCGCCCGGTAGATCTCCAGAGGGGACAGCCTGATCCTCATATTCTGATAAACCATCGCGTTATCCCTCTCTGACTATGATGTTATCCGCGCTCGCATACCGCGAATCGGAAATGATGCGGTTGGAGCCGTAGTTCTCGAGGAACCTGTAATCGCTCACACCCTTGATGTGATAGATCACCTCGCCGACCTTGCTGAGCAGGACGTCGCCGCCGATCCCGAGTGAATCGATGTAATCGGTGACCGCTGTCTGTACCTGACCGGCGACCGTGCTGAACTGATATCCCGGCTCCACCGTGATGCGTATGTACAGCGTCACGCTCACCTCTTCGGGACGGCAGGCGCGGACGTCGACGTTCAGCTCACGCGCCTCGGACAGCAGTGACTGCACCTGCGCGAGCGTCGCGTCCGAGACCGTTGTGCCTCCCGTGCCGAGGACATAGACATCCACCGTACCCGCGCCTCTGGCACAGCCGATCACGGATACGGATCCCACGCCGCTCACCGACGAGGCGATGCGCTTGTAGTAGGCGGCGTTGGCGCCGTTGGAAATATTCGCGTAGCTGTCCGCGATTCGGGCGCGAAGCTCCTCGTCCGTTTCCGTATCGGTACCGCCGACGACCAGCGAGCCGTTGGTGACTCTGCCGACGCCCGCGATCGGCGTGACGATCACGGTCACCGTGCCTCCCTTGGCGTTGTACTCCGCGCCCGCCTTCACCGCAGTGATGTAAGCGGTGACGGAAGCGGCGTTCTCCTCCAGCACCACATCGCTGTCCGTCACGTAACGGTGCAGATCGGTATCGGTGCATACCACCGTGCCCGCGGGGATCAGGATATCGCCGTGGGTCTGCTCAACGGGGAAAAAGGCTACGGCGCCGTGCGCCTTCACCGCCGGCTTGCGTGTCAGTCCTCTTTCCGCCGCGTGTCTGTCAAGATACTCCCCCGTCGCGGTCGAGGGAAACATCTGGCGCAGGATGTACTCCGCGTAGGCGCGCTCGCTGTAGATCTCTCCCGCAAGCACCCTCAGACGGATCATCACATCCGACTGGTCGCTCGGCGTAAAGCCCGCGTAGCCGGTATAGCTTTGCTTCATTCTCTCCAGAATGGTCTCATATGTTTCCAGAAATATCCACCTCCGTTACGGCAGTTCTGCCGTTATATTTCACTTGAACGGTAACGGCAGAGGTCTGCGCGTCATATGCGATGACCTCCGCATCGACCCCTCCGATACCTGCGATCCCTTCCTTGATCAGCATGTCCAGCTTTCCGACGGGGTTTTCCTCACTGACGGAAAACGCGTCGTAATCGACGCCGAGCCCGCGGTCATAGACAAAAGCGCCGCGATGTGTCATCGCGACCATCCGCACCCGCTGGACCGCCTCGTCGATCCCGCTGAGATACGCGTAATCGCCGTTCGGCTTCATGGCGACGTCGCCGTTGGAGATCCTGACGTCCATCACTCCACCGCCCTTCCGTTGATCAGCACCCTGCCGTCGTTTTTCAGCACGATGGACGCGCCTCCGGCAGAATACAGCATCAGCTCGCCGGGCTGAAGGCGGTCGGGTGCTTCCGCGATGACGCCGAGGCACACGCCGCCCGCCTCTGTCGGCAAAACCAGCGATCGGCTGCCGGCGGTCGGCACATAGGCGATCCCATAGGGCACGGCGACCGGAAGGGAAAGATGCTCGTTCGTCGCGCTGACAGTGACCTTATCGCTGTCGGAAGCGCGCACGACGCCCACCGACGGGCTGTCCTTCGCAAAGGAATTGCCCGTTACATATCTTGATATCCACATACGTCTTTCCTCCTTTTGAGCTGCAGCGTGGTCGTGTCACCGTCCGCGCCGAGGCGGTAGCTGACACTGCTGACATAAAGATCCTTGATTTCACCGAGCAGGCGGTTTCTGACCGTCGCTCGGCATCCCATTTTATCCAGGGCACAGCCGCTGCATTTGAGACGGATCCCGTAAGAGGCAGCAGCGCCGTTTTGTATCATCGCGTCGGCACAGGTCATGGGCGTGGAGATGAGCGCCGCGTTGAGATAGCGCTCCCGACAGACGCCGCGCTGCAGCGCGTCGGTATTATCCACGGAGTACCGATAGCCCTCGTCCTCGTGCACCTTCATATTGACGCGTGATATCTCTTCACAGCGCTTTTTGACCTCTCTGAGCTCCGTATAGGCAAGGCCGTCGCCGCTGTCGGAAAAACAGACCTCACTCAGGTTGTCGGCACCCTTCATCCGCAGATAGCCGTCGGCGGTCACGCGGGGCGTCGTCGAATAGCAGGCGGTGCAGAAGTTTTTGAGCACCGTCCACTGGGACATCCCCTTGCCGACCGACTGCTCTCCGAAGAAGGTCGCGTCGTCCTCTTCCTCCCGCAGGATCCCGTAGGGACGCACATGACGCTCGTAGATCAGCGACGCGGAGGGATGGTCATAGCATCGCGGCGCCGCCTCATTATCCAGCAGATGCGCGGCAAGAGAACGCGCACAGATCCGCAGCAGTCTGCCTTTGTCGGAAAGGATATGCTCCTGTTCATCCACGACGCCGACGAATACCGTCCCCCGATCGTCATTCATCCTGAGCGTTGTCAGCTCCGGAAGCCTCCGGTACGCGAACACCGCGCACAGATCATCGGCGGGAACGCTCTCGTCCATGCGGACGGTCAGCGACAGCGGGCGGCTCAGGATATGACGGTTCCCGTCGGTATCGGTAAATATAAAGCTCAGCATAAGCGTACTCTCTCCCCCTGGGTCAGATCATCGATGTGCGGGATCTGCGGATTCAGCCGCACCAGCGTTTCGATCGGGATATGATAGCGCCAGCTGACGTCCCACAGCGTTTCGCCGTCCACCAGCGCCTCGTATACCTCTGCCGCGCTGTCCTCGTGCGCGGGAGGGTGCGCCTCGATAAAGACGAAGCGATATCCCAGCACGTTTTCCTTCGGCTCGGCAAGCAGGGAAAGCTCCTTGAGATAGGCAGTCATCGCCGGCAGATGCGGCAGGGACAGCAGTCCCGGCTGTTCGCTCTCGAACAGTCCCTGCAGTCTTTTGAACTGCGCGATGCAGTCCGTTCCGTACAGCTCTCCCTCACCGGAGACGCGGCGCAGGCGGCTTCCCAGATGCTCGCTCTGAGGCTCACAGCAGGGAGAAGCCAGCTCGCGGATATTGCCGCTGCTCTCGATCTTCAGCTTTGCGGGATTGTGGTGCAGGGTATAGCCGCAAAATCGCATCGGTACATTCCTCACGCGCGCCTCGCCTCCTCTTCCTCATCGAACGCCTTGCTGTAACGCCGCGCGTCACGCTCCAAGGCGTCGGATTCATCATCATAATCACGGAACGCGAAGCTCTCCGCATACTCGGTAAACTCATCCTGCATTTTCCTGCACCTGCTTTCTCATCGCTGTCGCCGCGATCACGAATTCATCGACGACATATTTGCCCGCCTTGACGCCGCGGGAGCTGCTGACGACCGTACAGCCGTCATAGCGATATACGGTATCCCCGTCTGTGACGCTGAGCGTGAAGCCGCTTTCCTGCGTCACCGCGTAGTGAAACAGCGACAGCACCGTCAGATGAAGCTCATACGTGTTTTTGCTGTTCACGACCGCGTGCGGCTCACCGGAAAGATACTCATAGATCGGATATCTGCCGTATTCCGACCGCGCCCGGAACTCTGTCACGCCGAACAGCTGTTCATCGTTGATGTACAGTCCGATGTCCTTGCTGCGGGTGATGCGGAACTCATTCATCGCGACCCTCCTCACACAACAGCCATCCGAGCTCTGCGTGCAGATCGCGGTAATAGGTCCGCGCCGTGCTGTCATAATCGACCGCGCCGAGCGAGATCTGCGTGAGCGCGTCCTCGGTGTCGCACGCCTGAAGCGCGTCGAACAGCTGTGACGTCATCCTCAGCAGGGCGGACGCGGACGTATGACGCGGCGCGTAGGTCCTGAGGTTCAGGCCGATCTCATACAGACAGCCCTTGACGCCGCTGCCGACGTCGTCGCCGATGAACACCTCCGACTGTCTGACGCCCTTGTTCTCCACGGCGACCGTGTACTTGGCGATCGGATTCGGCAGCTCGCGGGGAGGATAAGCCGTGATGAATACCATATCCGATACCGCTGTCCTGAGCCGGACGCGGCGGATCAGCTCGTCTATATTATTGTCAATCAATGACGTCATAGTCATCCTCCTTCAACTCTTTTTTCGGGGACAGGATCGCCCAGACATACACCTCGTCGTCACCTACGACGAACTCCTCGCCGGTGACGACCGTGTAATCCTGCCCTTTGCAGGTGATCACGGTATTGTCGCCGTAGGAAAAACGATGCTCACACCCGCCGATATACAGCTTGTAGGCATTGTCGAAAAGTCCGGCGGGGATCGCCTTGTCGTTGATGTACAGGCGATGTCGCCGCCGAAGCGGCTGGACAAAGGCCTTTGCGGTCTCTGTCCTGCCGTTTCTTCGGATGGTCACCGTATTGCCGTAGCGGCGGAGAATACTTCTGAAGGTCGTATGCACGTTCATATTCTCACCGCCCTGAATGAAAAGCCGTCGTCGATCGCGACGATATCCGCGACGGCGGTTTTTTCCTCCTGCCAGAGCTTCTCCGCGACAGCGCCGCTCTCGTCCATGACGAGCTGGACGTCGCCCGCCTTGAAACTGCCGACGCCGACGTCGCGCCCCAGTCGGCTGATGCGGTAGTAGGCGTACACCGCGCAGGCATGCACCGCCCTGCGATGCTCCGCCGGGGTCAGTTCCCGGCTGATGCGCTCCTCAAAAAACTCCTTGCAGTCGATAATGATCGGCAGATAACGGGAGATTTCCTTTCTCTCATAGCCCGACACCAGAGTGAAGCGTTCGATGATCTCGTTCAAGCTCATAGTGCCATGCCTCCCTTAGTAGCTCAGCTTTTTGGACGCGCCGGTAAAGATCTTCGCAAAGCCCGCGATACAGCTGATGGTCGCGCGCTCCAGCTGACGGTCGATCAGCTTGTCGTAATCGGTGACGACGTCGCCCGCGACGACCATCTCGAGCGCGCAGTTCTTGTCCAGACCGATGACATTGGTGCCGCTGACGGCGGTGGTGTGGATCAGATTTGCGCCCAGCGGGGTGATCATCTTGCCGCTCGCGTGGAAATTCAGACCCGCGACAGCGTCCTTCATCTCGGTGATCGCCAGCAGCTTGGACATCGCGGCGGTCGGCGCGAGGATGGTATTCAGCTCATAGGGAGCGAGCGCGCCCCACAGAGAGATCAGATCGGCGTAGCTCAGACTGCCGGCGGCAGCCGCGTTCACGGCAGAGCAGGCGTTGTTGTTGCCGTCGCCGTTGACGATGACGTCCACCGCGTCCTTGAGCTGGGCGCGGGCGATATACGCGCCGATCTGCTTGAGGGTGACGGTAAAGAGGTCGATGCGCTGGAAGCGGAGCGCCTCATATGAGGACACCAGCATCCTGCCGCGCTTGTACAGCTTGACAAGGTTGTTGTTCGTCTTGATCTCGGTGGTGGGGATGAACGCGCCCTCCGCCACCTTCATCAGGCTCTTGTCATCCTCGCCCGGGGTCGAGGTGATGGAACGGTAATCCATGCCGTCGATCTTGGTGACGGTCGCGACGACGTCGGAGAGGACGTCCGCCTCCTCCATGCCGGTATTGACCGCGCGGCTGACATATTCGGGGAACAGCGCCGCAGAGTTGGAGGTGGAGAAGAATTTTTCGACGGTGTCGGAGCCCTTGCCGCTCACCTTGATGTCAAAGCGCTTGAGCTGACGGGAGAACGCGTCGAGGCCCTCAAGCGAGGTTCCCTTGTAGTTCTCGCTGGGGTCGAGCGCCTCCAGTACCTCAGTCAGCGATCTGCCGCTCTGATACATGCCCTTTTCCAGTGTGATGTTTTCGTAATTTGCCATAGTTGTCCCTCCTTAAAGAATGAAGCCGACAGTGGTGTCGTCAACATAAATGACCAGACGGTCGATGCCTGTCTCTGCGGTCTTGACCGCGTCGCTCGCCGCGACGAGCTTGTTGTAGCCGACATTGACGGTGCCGCTCTTCTTGAATTCGACATAGCCTGCCGTCTGGACGGCGGCATAGCCGTTGCGGACGCCGGTACATACGCCGATGAATTCGCCGTTGGCGGTCGCCTTGACGACCTTTGCGGACGCGCTCATCTTGACGAGGTCGCCCGCGCTGAGGGTACCGGTGTACTCGAAAGTCAGCGTGTTTTCATTAAAGCCAGAAAATTTGATGTTCATCATTTACCTCCGTTAAATTCTGAATTCTGTGTTGCCGTTCGACTGCCTCTGCGGATTGCGGCACAGCTGCGGCGCCGCCTTCGGCGCGGGCTTTTTGCCGAACGCCTTGATCAGCGCCTGCAGCTCGGCAACATCGAGCTTATCGATAATGCTTTTGGATGCGTTGTACTCCACCTCGATATTCAGGTGCGCGGCAGACTGTCTGAGCTTCTCACACAGCTCTGCGCGGTACGCGTCGGCATACTGAGCCTTTTTCTCCAGCTCGCCGACATATTCTCTGAGCGATTCCATATCGCTTTTCGCAAGGAGCGTATCCTCCCCGCTTTGAAGAAGCGCTTTGATTGTATCCATGTTTTTCTCCTTGATTCCTGTTTTGATGACGCCGGCGGCTCTCTGAGCGGGGACCGCCACAAAGCTGAATTCATAGGCGTCGGTGGGATTGTTCAGCTCGCCGCAGCAGATCTCTCCATTGTACACGCGTCCCTTGACATGATCGCAAAGGGGCGACCGCATATCGTTGCGGCAAACGGAGCAGACGGTCTTTTCCACGCTGCAGCCGACAGAGACCTCCTTGACGATGCCCGCCTCGATCGCCTCGATCAGCTCGCGGTTCGCCTCGGTGCGGCGGATATACGCGCGAGCCGTCAGTCGGAACAGCGCGTCGCCGAGAGCCGTCGTCTGACCCTCCATGCCTTCCACCCGGCAGGAAATGATCCTTGCCTTCTGGTTCTTGGCGGTAGGATTATGGTCGATGATACCGGTCTTGCCGACGAACAGCTTTTCCAGCGCGAACAGCGATTCCACCGTAAAGCGCTCGTTGTCCCTGTCGATATCGTTATCGCACAGCACCACCGTAAAAAGGTATACCTCGTCGGGACTCAGCTCGCGGCGCGAGTAGGTATTGACCAGCGCCATCTCCTTTTCAAGCGGGTCGCCGACGGCGTTTTTGACTACCATACCTGTTTTCATTCGTTCACCTCTTTCAGTGTCGCTTCGATCTGGGCGGCGCGGGCGTTATCCAGACGCGCTGCCGCCAGCTCTGTTTCATCCTGTAAGCTGATATTGCTCCAATCAATGGCGACCTCCGGATCCAATCCCGCAGATCTCAGATAGATCCGCGCGATCTTCAGGATCACCGGCGTGAGCAGCGAGCGGTAATAATCCAGCTCAGAGGTGAGGATATCCGCCTGCTGTGCGGACATGCGCTCGGTCGTCGCCCACGAAAAGCCCAGCAAAAACGGCGGGATCGACAGCTTGGAGACGATCTGCTCCAGAATGTGTCTGACGGGGATATCGCAGTTGAGGATCTGATTATCCGCGCCGATCGCCTTGACGGACACATCGCCGACCGAGATAAAGTCGCAGACCCTCTCCCTGTCGCGCATGGCGCGGCTCCACTGAGAGGCGATCTCCTCCACGCGCTGTTTGGAATTCATCGTCGAGGCGCCCGCCGGCGGATTGTAGGTCACGGCAAAGCGCACATTCCCGACTCTCTCAAAATTCTGACCCACGCTCTCGAGGATCTTCATCAGGATATCGCTGACAAAGGGCAGGCCTCTGAGGATGGAATTGCCCGTGAGGGTACCGGGATCGGGATGGAGCAGGCTGATACAGATCAGCTCGGGACGCTCCACCTCCCGCGGCGTACCGAAGCCCTTGGCGCAGATACGCACATCCAGCGGACTTTCTCCTGTTTTCAGCTCGACCGCGTCCACAGGCGCGTTGTACAGCGCGGCGATCCCGTTCCCGTCCTCTGTCGGGACGACCTCGCCCACCGCCATGCCGTAGGTCAGAAGCTGATCGAAATAGCAGTCGAGAAACTGGCGCAGTCCGACGCCGACGCCTCCGACACGCACGGTCTCGGCAAACCTGCCGAGCGAACGCTCGGTCACGTCGTCGGCGCAGATGAAGCGGAAATCCCCCATCAGCCGGATCAGCTTGGAAACGGCGGCGTCGATCACGGGGACAGACTCTCTGAGCTGTCGGTACAGCCTGAACTGAGCCGGATTCGCGCTCATGCGCAGCGCGGGGATGATATTGCCCCGCTGTGCCGCGGTACAGGTCTGTACGTTCGCGGCGGCGCCGTTCTTTTTTGCGGAAAATAATTTCAAACACTTACCTCCCTTTTGCGGCAGGATCAGCCTTCCGGTTCATTCTGCCGTTCTACGATTGCGCAGCAGAAGCTGCTGTCAGCCCGTTTGATGTAGCTGACAAAATAACGTATGTCGTCCATGGCGTGGTCGTCCCTCTTGATGACGGTATCCGAGGGCTTGTCCTCGTCCCAGCGATAGAGCGAAAACTCACGGATCGCGTCGACGCAGTTGTCGCAGATGACGACTTCCTTCTGCATCAGCGCCCGAGAGGTCTTGCGGATGCCGTCGAGCACATTGTTGTCCGCCCTTACCACCGCGTAACGTCCGTGTCGTTCGATAACCTCTATAAAGCTTGCGGCGCTGGGATCGACGATGACCGCTTCGACCGGCCGATCACCGGTCAGATTTTCCAGCGATTCATAATGCTCCTCGTCGGTTTTCGATTTCCCCTCGCGGCGCGCGTCGTAATAATCCTCCGCGATCCGATACCATACCTCGCCCTTCCTGCCCCACAGACCCAGCGACGTCGGATTCACCGTGCCGTAATCGCAGGAGACACAGAACCCGTCGAAGCCGCCGTCCGGGACAGGGACGTACATACGGCTGTCATCCATGAACGGATAGACAGCGCCAGAAACACTCACCCATTCCCCCTCGACGAACCGCTTGTAGAACGCGCCGGTGTACAGCGTTTCGTAGCGCTCCAGCATTTTCGGCGAGAGGGACGGGTTGTCTTTCATGCGGAAGTGGACGTAAAGGGCATTCTTTTCCCTTCTTCGTTTGATCCACTCCCGATAAAACCAGTGAGAAGGATATTCCGGGTTGCAGTTGAAAAAGAAGCGCGAGCCCTGCACCGAGCAGCGTGCCAGCGCCTGTTCCACAAAGGACCGCGGCATCAGCGCCACCTCGTCAAACAGCACACCCGACAGGGTGATGCCCTGCACCAGCGACGCGCTGCCCTCGTCCTTGCCCGAAAAAAGGTAAAAAAGATTTTCATGACCGCCGCAGCTGACGGTCAGACGGTTCTTTGACACCGCGTCCTCCACGCGGAAGCCGAGCTCCTTGAGGCACGGCAGCAGCGGTACGATCACATTGCGCCTCAGCGCGCCGATGGTCTTGCCGCAAAAGCCGAAGGACGCCCTGTGAAAGCAGAACATCCCCCACATGACGAACGACAGCGACAGAGAAAAGGTCTTTCCGGATCGGACGGCGCCGTCACAGATGATCGCGTCGTGATGCTCATACCCCGAGCCCTCCGCCCACCAGAACAGCGACTTCAGCTGTTTCTCGGAAAACGGCTTAATCTCCATCGGGATCCCCCTCGTCAGGCGGCAGCGATCGCAGCGCCTGCGCGGACAGACGCATCGCTTCGATCAGCCCGCCCGCGCTGTTCTGCTCCGCAGAGACATGCAGCGACTCGTTCAGCTTGTCGAACGCCTTGACACGGTCAAAGAACTTGATCTCCATGCTTTTGTCCTTGGTGCGCTTGATCTCCGCCACCGACGACAGATCCAGCGCATCGAGCTCCTCGTCGGTCGGATCCTCGTGATACAGCAGCCGCAGAGCGTCGCCCGTTCTTCCGAACGCAAGGCGATACATCCCGCTGACAGCGGTATTCGCGTATACCGACTTCAGCATAGCGGCACAGCGTTTGATCTCCCGCGCGATATCCTCGCGGCACAGAAGCTCCTGCCAGCGGCGCTGAGGATGACGGTAGCCCGCTTCACGCGCGGCGCGTTCCGGCTCGCCGCAGAGCGCCATCATGCGGCAGAATTCTTTTTCTTTAGGTTTCATGATTTTCTCCTTTCACCGGTTTCACCTATGCCGAGAAAACAAAAAAAGTTGCATAAAACTATGCAACTGAGCAAAAAATAGATGAAAATAATGATTTCTTTCTCTTATTTTTCAAAATCCGTCCGCACATCGCGGGCAAAAGGACTGATCGAGATCTTTACTTCCGATTATGAACACAACAAAAGCATGCTGGTGCGGCTTCTGCGCTCTGACGAGTGCTTTGACGTCATCGAGCGCAATATTATTCTTTCAAAGAAAAAAGCGGTCATTTTTTATGTCAACGGTCTGGTCAAGGACGACATCATGGAAAAGCTGATGGAGTTCTTTTACACCCAGACCGAGCCTTCCTATTTAAAGGACGCCCACACCTTTGCCGAAAACTGCGTCCCCTATGTTGAGATCAGCGTCGTCAATAACCCCGACGACGTGATCAAAAACGTCTTGTCCGGCATTCCGTGCCTGATGGTGGAGGGCTTTACGGAATGCCTCGCTTTTGATATGCGCACCTATCCCCAGCGCGGTACGTCCGAGCCGGAGGACGACAAGGTCCTCCGCGGTTCAAAGGACGGCTTTGTAGAGACCGTGATCTTCAACTCCGCGCTGATCCGCCGCCGTATCCGCTCCACCGAATTCATCACCAAGGCGATGACCGTCGGCAGAGAGAGCAAAACAGACATCATCATCTGCTATATGGACAACCGCGTCGACCACGATCTGCTGGACAAGCTGATCTCCCGGATCAAGGGGCTGCGCATCGACAGCCTGTCCATGAATCAGCAAAGCCTGATCGAAGCGATGTATCAGAGCAAATGGCTGAATCCGTTCCCGAAGGTCAAATACACCGAGCGTCCCGACGTCGCGGCGGCGGTCTGTCTGAAGGGCAACATCGTGATCCTGGTGGACAACTCACCCTCCGCCCTGCTGATCCCGACATCGATCTTCGACGTGCTGGAGGAGGCGGACGACTACTACTTCCCGCCGATCACCGGCACCTATATCCGTATCGCGCGGTATCTGATCACGATCAGCTCCGTCCTGCTGACGCCGATATGGCTCCTGTGCCTGCAGAATCCCGACTATGTCCCGGAGGTGTTCCGCTTTGTACTGCAGACGGAGGAGATCCATCTGCCGATCTTCTGGCAGCTGATCATCATCGAGATCTGCATCGACGGACTGCGGCTCGCCGCTCTGCATACACCGTCGAGCCTGACCTCCGCGCTGGGTATCATCGGCGCGATCGCGTTCTCCCAGTTTGCGATCGACGCGGGCTGGTTCACT
>ONAS01000037.1:0-18633 GCA_900315815.1 uncultured Eubacteriales bacterium | reverse complement strand
CATCGCGGGGATCGTGATCATCTTCATCCTGCTGCTGACCAACAAGACCATCTCGGGAAAAAGCTACCTCTATCCCCTGATCCCCTTCAAGCCGAAGGAGCTGGTCAAAAAGCTGACCCGCATCCGTGTAAAGCAATAGTATCTATGAACGCAGTGCGTGACCGATCGCAAAAGTCAGCCCGCCTTCCTCACGCCTGTTACAGCAAGAATCCGACCGTCACCACACTCAATACGATCGCAATGAAATCCGCCAGCAGCGCCGAAAACAGCGTGTGGCGGATTTTTGTGATGCCGGCGGCGGAGTAGTACATACTGACGGCGTAAAAGGTGGTCTCCGTAGAACCCGCGACCACGCTCGCACATTTGGCAAGAAAGCTGTCCGCGCCGTGATCCTCATAAATGCCCGTGAGGATCGCCGTCGCGCCCGAGCCGGACACCGGCCGCAGCAGTCCCATCGGAACCAGCTCTGCGGGGAATCCGACCGCCTCCGCCGCGGGACGGATCAGCTCTGCGATCCAATCGAGCAGCCCCGACGCGCGCAGCATCCCCACCGCGAGCAGGAGGGCGATCATGGTCGGTGCGATAAATACAACGGTGCGCATGCCCTCCTTGACGCCATCGACAAAGCTCTCAAAGATATTGACCCTCTTGAACAGCCCGTAGACGCACAGCGCCGTGATGATCAGCGGGATAATGATTTCCATGGTCGTTTCGATCTCCTGTGTAAGAGTAATTTTGACGACAGCAGACCCGCCGTCAGCGCCAGCGCGGACGTGATCCACACGCACAGCAGGATATCGAACGGATGCTGTGAGCCGTAGCTTTTCCGAAGCGCGGCGACGGTCGTCGGCAGAAGCTGGATCGAGGCGGTGTTCATCAGCACAAAGGTCAGCATACTGTCGGAGGCGGTATCGGACGGATTCTGCTTTTTTAATTCTTTCATAGCATTAAGCCCGAGCGGTGTAGCGGCATTCCCCAGTCCCAGCAGGTTCGCGCTGATGTTCATGGAGATGTAGCGGAAGGCATCCGACTCCACCTCCACATCCGGATACAGCCGCCTGAGCAGCGGCGCGCACAGCCGCGACAGCTTGTCGATCAAGCCGCAGTCCTTGGCGATCCGCATGAATCCCGACCACATACACAGCATGCCGCTGATGGAGATCAGCAGGGTAACAGCGCCAGACGCAGAATCCATGATCTCCTGACTCATCGCGCCGGCGCTTCCGCTGATCAGCGAAAACAGAAACGCCAGCGCGATCATGATGCCGAATACGTAAGACATATTACCTCCTTATGTAAGCCGAGCCCTTTCCCCGATGACATTCTTCTCTAACTATTGACAAATTTACCTTTTTTTGGTAAACTTTTGACGGTGGATGACAAAATCCCCAAATCAATGAAAGGATGACCCGAATGAAACCCGCAGGCTTTCTCTGCAAAATAGATAAACTGGGGCGCATCGTTGTACCGAAGCCCCTGCGTACAAAATTCGACCTGAACATCGACGACACCATCGAGCTTTTCACCGACGACGACTCCATTATCCTGAAAAAATACCGCGAAAGCTGTGTCTTCTGCGGCGGCGACGAGGAACTCGTCAGCTTTGAGGGCAAAACAGTCTGCAAACACTGTATTGCAAAGCTGAGCAAAATCTGATACTATAGGTATACAGGCAAATTCCCGGGAATATACCAACAGGAGGTAATTCAAATGAAAAGAGAAGATTACATCTCGTGGGACGAATACTTTATGGGCGTTGCTCTGCTGGCGGCCAAGCGCAGCAAGGACCCGAATACCCAGGTCGGCGCGTGCATCGTCAACAAAAACAAGCGTATTCTCTCCACCGGCTATAACGGCTTCCCCTATGGCTGTTCCGACGACCTCTTTCCTTGGGAGCGCGAGGGTGAAGACACCAAGTACCGTTATGTCGTCCACGCCGAGCTGAACGCGATCCTCAACGCGGGCGGCAAAAGCCTTGAG
Source organism: uncultured Eubacteriales bacterium (assembly GCA_900315815.1). Taxonomy (GTDB): domain Bacteria; phylum Bacillota; class Clostridia; order Oscillospirales; family Acutalibacteraceae; genus Ruminococcoides. The sequence goes on along the minus strand of ONAS01000037.1, from coordinate 16,653 downwards.
GGCGCGCGGCTGTACGTCGACCTGTTCCCCTGCAACGAATGCGCTAAGGCGATCATCCAGTCAGGCATCTCAGAGGTCGTCTACCTGTACGACAAATATGCCGACACCGAGGAAACCATTGCCTCAAAAAAAATGCTCAACTCCGCGGGCGTCCGCCTGACACAGCTGAGCCCCGGCGAGCGCAGGATCGTCATCGACTTTGAAAAGAATAAATAATCACGGAAAGCGCGCTCTGCGCATTTCGCACAGCCATCACCGATGATCGCTTCGGCAAAATCGGCGGGCAAAACAGGATGATACTGTTTATTGTCGTTTCCTATCAAAAAAAGGCAGTTCGCGTGAACTGCCTTTGTGAACTGCCTTTACTGATGCAACAGACCGGAGGTCAACGCCTCCGGTCTGTTATTTTTTGTGTTCAAAATTGTATTGTTCAATGATCTGCGCGTACTGCTCGCGCACCAGCGGGATGATCTCCTCCCACGGCTTCGCGACGTGCTCGCGCGCTCCCTTTCCGGCGGCCTCAAGCAGTCCGTCCGTACCGAAGATCCTCAGGATCTCGCCGTACATGGCGACCTTGTTTTCCGCGGCGGTAAAGCCCGTGACGTTCCTTTCGACCGCCTCCGCGGCATTGGAGCCTTCTGTCAGCAGGGACGGCACGCCCAGCGACGCCGCTTCTCTGACGACCAGCGGAGAGTTGTCGTATACCGACGGGAAGAAGAACAGATCCGTGTTCAGATACACGCCGGACAGCAGATCCCTGTCCATGATCTTGCCGAGGAAGCGGACAAAGCCCTCGGGGTAATTCAGACTGTCGGCGTATTTGCGGATCGCCTGCTCGTCATAGCCGTTGCCGACGATCAGCAGGCGGTAGTCGCCGCTGTGTTCGGAAAGCATCTTGAAGGTATCGAGTATCAGCTTGATGTTCTTATGCCAGATCTGATGTCCGACAAAGAGCAAGATCTTCTTATCACGCGGGATGCCGAAGGTCTGCGCCGCTTTTTCGCGCAGAGCATCGGGGTTATCGGGCGCCTTGAAGCTGGTACCATTATCCATGACAAAGATCTCGCCGCCGTAGCCGTAGCTGCGCAGGGTATCCGCGGTGCCGTGAGAGCAAGCCCACACGTGATCGACGGAGTTATAAAAGCGCACGATCTTTTTGGTGACGATCTTTGCGATGGCTTTGGAGTGAGTGATATGCACCACGTCGTCATAATATTTTGAGTGGAAGGTCGCGACCGAGGGGATGCCGAGCTTCTTCGCGTACTGCGCCGCGAAGGAGCCCTCAAAGAAGGGGCTGTGCGCGTGGAAGATCTGCGGATCCTTCTCCGCCAGCCACGCCTTGAGCTTGCCGTCGAATTTCGGGGTCGGCAGGCAGTATTCCGCGACGGACAGATTAACTGCCGAGGTGCGGAAAACATCATAGCTCAGCGTGTTGTCGTCGAATTCCTTTTTCATCGGCTTCGGCGTGACAACACAGGTATATGCGGTACGATTCATATGCTCCGCGTAGTTGTGAACTGTCTGCACGACGCCGTCCACAATGGGAAAATAGGTGTCGTTGAACTGCGCGGAGCGAATAGTTTCGGGGTTAATCATGAGCCTGTTTCTCTCTTTTCTTTTCCATCAGCTTGATCAGGGCATTGTAGCCGTAGATCAGCACGCCGATGATGATGAATGAATAATAGCACAGAAAGCGCCATATCAAGGTGGGCCAGAAGGTGCTGAAAATGATATAGAATGCGCCCTCTGCCGCGCCGGAGTTGCCGGGCGTGGGGATCAGGCTGATCGCCGCCTGAATAAAGGTACACAGCGCAAGCGCCGTGAAATAGTCTATGGTCCCGCCGAAGGTGTGGATCGCAAAGAACGGCATACTGCACATCGCGGTCTGGAACAGCAGCGACAGCAGCAGGAGCTTGACCAGCAGCTTCTTGTTGGACGAGATCTTTTTGAGGTTCACGCTGTAGCTGTTCAGCGTTTTGACCGATTTCATGATGGAGTGATTGGGGTTCTTGACGATATGCAGGAACGCGCCGATCTTGACAAAGAACGCGACGATCCGCATCGCGATCTTCGGGGCGAAGCCGGAGATCAGGATCATCACCGGCACCACCAGATAGGCGACCGCGCCGACATAGGCGGTGATCTTCAAAGCGGGATCCTTCATTGCGCCGTTGCAGAAGGTGAACATCAGAAGGCACAGCCCCGCAAAGCCGAACTGCATCGTGAAAAAGCCCGACAGCGGCATCGCCGACGCCGCGCCGACCGAATAGCCGTTGGCGTGCAGATACCAAATCTGGAACGGCTGGCCGCCGGCTCCGGACGGAGTGATGCAGTCATAGTATTTTCCGAGCGCCGCCGTGGAAAAAGCGTGTCTGACCGACACCTTTTCACCCAGATGGCGCATCATCAATATGTATTTGAGCGTCTCACAGCCCAGAACGACCGCAAGACACAGGATGCCGCCCAGAAGGAACAGAATATTGGCAAAGCTGAAGGGCTCCATGGGAGGCGGTTCCTTTGACAGCGCGTCCTTCGCGATGAAATACAGCACGACCGCGTTCATCAGCACGAACAGTATGATGCCGACGCGCTTGACGATCTTGTTCGATCCCTTCGGCTTCTGCGGCTCTTCGATCTGAACACTGCTGTCATCCGACATGACGCTGTCAATGATCTCCTTCGTCGATTTCCCCTGATCCTTTACCATCCTGTCACCTCCTTCGGCTGAACTCGGATACGTGATATGCCAAATTATATTATACTATAATATGTGAAATATTGCAAGAGTTTTTACCCAACTGTTACTTACTCGTAATCCTCCAGAAAGCTGTGATGCTCTCCGCCCGACTTGTACCCCGGAAAGGTATCGATATGCACGGCGTGGATCGCGTTGAAGATGCTGTTCTCGATATTGGGGTTATCCTGTCTGAGCCTGCGGATCAGCAGCTTGATCTCCTGACGCTTGCTGTCGCCGGTACCGTCCGCGCTGTGGGCGATCCTTTCGGTCACCTTGCAGGCACAGCGGATGAAGCGCAGATCGTGATAGGCGCACCATCTAAGGATATCCTCCTCATGCACACAGTACAGCGGGCGGATCAGCTCCATCCCCTCGTAGTTGGTGCTGTGCAGCTTGGGCATCATCCCCTGCAGCTGAGAGCCGTAAAACAGCGACAGCACGGTGGTCTCTATCACATCGGAGAAATGATGTCCCAGCGCGATCTTGTTGCATCCCAGCTCCCGCGCCTTTTTATATAGATGGCCGCGGCGCATCTTAGCGCACAGATAACAGGGGTACTTCTCCGCTTTGTCGGCGACGTCGAAAATATCGGTTTCAAATACCGTGATCGGGATCTCCATCAGCCGCGCGTTCTCCTCGATCCGCGCCCTGTTCTCCGCGTTATAGCCCGGATCCATCACCAGAAATTCCAGATCGAACGGAAAATCCGAGTAGCGGCGAAGCATCTGCATCAGCTTTGCGAGAAGCATGCTGTCCTTTCCGCCGGAAATGCACACGGCGACCCTGTCCCCCTCCCTGAGCAGTTCGTACTGCTTCACGGCACGGATAAAGGGGTTCCAGATGGTATCTCGATAGGTTTTTGTGATACTGCGCTCGATTTTCTGCGCGGGGCTTAATTCTCTCATAACAACCTCCGTCATTCAACATGACTATTATACCGCATCACGGGCGTTTCGGCAAGTCGCTCTTGCGAATTGAGATCCGATATGCTAAACTGGAGTTATCTGAGGAAAGCGAGGTCACAGCATGGATATTCTCAAAGCAATGGAAGAGCGTCACTCGGTACGCGCCTATACCGACAAGCCGATCGAGGGAGATACCCTCAGCCGTCTGCAGAAAGCCGTCGCCAGAGCGAACGCGGAAAGCGGTCTGCATATCCAACTGGTGCTCAACGAGCCGAAAGCCTTTGACAGCAGGATGGCGCACTACGGCAAATTCAGCGGCGTCAAAAACTATATCGCGCTGATCGGAAAGCGCGGCGGCGATCTGGAGGAAAAATGCGGCTACTACGGCGAACAACTGGTCCTGTACGCCCAGACGCTGGGGCTGAACACCTGCTGGGTCGCGCTGACCTACAAAAAGATCCCCGAGGCGTTCACTGTGGAAAAGGACGAAAGGTTGCTGATGGTCATCGCCGTCGGCTACGGCGCAAATCCCGGCAAGCCCCACAGCGGCAAGAATTACGACGAGGTCGCAAAGCCGTCGGACGCGCCAAACTGGTTCAAGGCGGGCGTCGATGCCGCGCTGCTCGCTCCCACCGCGCTGAATCAGCAAAAATTCAGCTTCACGCTCAAAGGGAACAAGGTGCAGGCGAAGACCAAATTCGGGACCTGCGTCAAAACCGACCTCGGCATCGTCAAATACCACTTCGAGCTGGGCGCGGGCAAGGACTCGGATATTTGGATATAATTCTATCTCAGAATAATAGCCATCATATGAAAGGGGCTGACGCATCACCATGTGCGGCAGCCCCTCTTTCAGTCTTTCAAAACATATTCTCTGATCCGTCCGTACTGGATCTCATCGACGGTGACCTCGACCAGCAGTCCCTCGGCAGTGTATTCCTCACTGTGGAGCACGGCGGTCTCCCTCAGCTTTGCCGCCATGCCCGCCTTATCGAACGGCAGCAGCAGCTTGACGCGCTTCAGCTTTTTCGGCAGGTTGTCCTCGATCGCCTTCAGCAGGTCGTCGATCCCCTGTCCGTACTTCGCACTGATGCGCACCGCGCCGGAGATCCCCGTCATATTGTCCGTGATCAGATCGCACTTGTTCAGCACGGGGATGATCGGCTTGTCCAGACTTGACAGCGAAGCCAGCAGCTCGCGGGTGACGTCAAGGTGCAGACGGCTTTCCTCACTGCTCGCGTCACAGACGTTGAGGATGATATCCGCCTGCGCCGCCTCCTCCAGCGTCGATTTGAACGCGTCTACCAGATGGTGCGGCAGTCTGCGTACCAGACCGACGGTATCGATCAGCATCACGGATACGCCGTTGGGGAGCTTCAGCGCGCGGGAGGTCGGATCGAGCGTCGCAAACAGCTTGTCCTCGCTCAGGACGCCCGCGTCGGTCAGCGTGTTCATCAAAGTGGATTTCCCCGCGTTGGTGTAGCCGACGATCGCGACGGTGATCACGCCGTCCTTGTCGCGGCGCTCTCTGAGCTGTTTTCTGTGATCCTCCACATCGCGCAGCTGTGCCTTGAGGGTCTCCATCCTGCGCTTGATGTGACGGCGGTCGGTCTCCAGCTTGGTCTCACCGGGACCGCGCGTACCGATACCGCCGCCCAGGCGGGACATCTCCACGCCCTTGCCGGTCAGACGCGGCATCATGTATTTCAGCTGTGCCAGCTCGACCTGGATCTTGCCTTCGCGGGATTTTGCGCGCAGGGCAAAGATATCCAGGATCAGCATCGTGCGGTCGATCACACGGACGTCAGTCTCCTTTTCGATGTTGCGGATCTGGACGGGCGACAGCTCAAGATCAAAGATGATCAGGTCGATATCCTCGTTCTCGCAGTAATCGCGGATCTCCAGCAGCTTGCCGGAGCCGACGCAGGCAGCGGGATCAAGGCGCTGGAGCTTCTGCGTGATCGCGGCGACCGGGATCGCTCCCGCGGACTCGGTCAGCTCAAACAGCTCTGCCAGCGACGCTTCCGCGTCATAATCCCCGGTGTCCGCCTCCACCAGAAGCGCACGGGTCGGTTTTTGTTCCGTAATCGTATATTCCATAAAAATCTCCGTCATATGTAGAAATTCACAACGATTTGTGTTATAATCTCCATTATACACATTCCCGGAGATTTTTCAATATTCAGATGAGCAAATAAAGCAGCGCCAGGATCAGATTCAGATCCGCGCCGTCCTTCATGAGGATGACCAGCAGCAGCAGGATCAGGCTCTGCTCCTTATCCTTGAGCAAAACGTCCAGCAGACCTGACGGCTTGCTTTCCGGCTCCTCGGGCGGCTGAGGCTCAGGCTCAGGCTCCGGAGCGGCCGGCGGCTCGGCGGGCGCGGGCGGCGGCTGAGGGCGGCTGCGCGATCGTCTGTCATATGACGAATACATCCGCGCGACGCGGTCCAGCGCCTGTTGTTCCAAGGACTGTGACGGCATAATATCACCTACAAATCAAACAGATTCATTTCCCGCAGGAGCGGCAGCAGCTTCATCATCCTGAGCATTTTCTTCGCCTTATCGAGCTTTTCACGCCGTTCCTCGCTGAGGAAGGGACGAATGGCGTCCAGCAGGCGCGTGGTGTCGTCCTCCTGCCGCAGTGTTCCCATCAGCGGCATCAGTCCGCTCATCAGAGAGAGCGCGTCGGATTTTTCGGGCTTTGGGGGCGGTTCGGGCTCCTTATGTACGCCCGACGCATCAACGCCGAGCTGGGATGCGAGCTGCGCGATCTCTTTCATCGCCGCAGGGTCGCTGAGGATTCCGCTCAGCTTCTCGCTCAGGTCGTCCATCAGCCCATCAGCCTCTTGATGATCGCTTTTGCCTGCGGACTGTTCAGGAACTGCTGCGCCGCTTTTTCGTCGCTGAGCATTTCTTCGATCTTCTGCGCCTGCGAAGGCTCCATTTTACTGAGCAGCTTACTGTAGTTGGAGTTCTGCACGGCGTTCTGTATCTCGTTGGCCGGCGTACCGGTCCGTTCGCTGAGCTTTTGGATCAGCTTTGCGATCTGTTCTTTATCAGCCATCATATTCACCTCTGTTCTATCATATGCAAAAAGGAGTCAAATATGAAAATTATCGTTGTATCCGATTCCCACGGATCCTCCGCCTCTCTCAAAGAGATCATCAAGCGCAATGCCGACGCCGATGTGGTGGTGCATTGCGGCGACAGCCGCGGCGAGATGGAGGAGATCAAAATGCGCTATCCCGACATCACCTACTATGAGGTGCGCGGCAACTGCGATATGGGCTCGACCCTGCCGCTGCAGCTGACCTTCGAGCTGGACGGCTTCAGATTCATGGTCACCCACGGTCATGCCTACCGCGTCAAATTCGGACTCGGACAGCTGTTCTGCGCCGCTCGGGAGGAGGGCGTCGACGCGGTGTTCTTCGGACATACCCACTATGCCTGCGACGAGGTCTGTGAGGGGATCCGTCTGATCAATCCCGGCTCCTGCGGAGGGATCGGAGCGACCTTTGCCGTTGTCGAAACGAAAAACGGTCAAATGCTGACGAATATCGCCCATCTGAAGCGAAGTTTTTTCCGATAACATCATCACCGTCATACGATTTCGCGAAAAAAACACACGAACGGGCGGTCAAGTCCCGCCCCCGCGAAGAAACGCACAAATTAACAGTAGATTTTTAGCCGGACCTATGGTATAATAAAATTTGATAATGATTGACAGGCGGTGAGGATGTGGAGATCTCTCTGACAAAGGAGAATGAGCGGATCATTCTGGATCTCGCGCGCTCTTCAAGACTCCCGCACACCATCATCATCGAGGGTGACAGCAAACCCCAGCGCGACAGCGCCGCGCTGTTGCTGGCGGCGTCCGCTGTCTGCACGGCGCAGGAAAGGCCCTGTCTGCACTGCAATCAATGCAGGAAGGTCCTCGAAGGTCAGCATCCGGACATGCTGATCCCTCAGCCGTCCAAAAAGCTGAAATCCGGCATCATCTCCCTGCAGGAGCTGCGCGACGGCTTCCTGTCGCAGGCGAGCATCAAGCCCAATGAGGCGGATACAAAGATCTATCTGTTCACAGACGCGGACAAACTGCTCAGAGAGGATTCGCAGAACACCCTGCTGAAGATCATCGAGGAGCCGCCGCAGAGCATCCTGTTCCTCTTCACGGTCGAAAACGCAAAGGCGATGCTCCCCACCGTCCGCTCACGCGCGCATATCATCACGCTCGCACGCACCCGGACGACGGATGCGCAAAGCGAGGAGATCGCCGTGAGCATCACCGACGGCGTCGTCGCTCTCTATGAGTACGATCTGCTGGTCACGCTGTCAAAGCTCACCAAAAAAGAGCAGATCGAGGCCGCGCTGACGGCATTCACCGAAAAGCTGCGGCTGGCGCTTTCCTTCCAGAGCGGCGTCAACACCGACGACCCAAGCGCGAAAAAGCTGTCCCGCAAGCTGGATCGTACACGAATGCTCGCGCTCATCGAGGTCACCCTGTCCGCAATACAAAAGCTGAAAACCAACGTTAATTTACAGCTGCTGACCACGTGGCTGTGTACACAATACAGGAGGATTACATGGCAGAAGTAATCGGCGTAAGATTCAAGGAAGTCGGCAAGGTCTACTACTTTGATCCCGACAACCATAAACTGCATATCGGCGACACCGTCATCGTCGAGACCGCCCGCGGTATCGAATGCGGCAAGATCGCTATGGAAAACAAAGAGGTCAACGACGAGGAGATCGTCCATCCGCTCAAGAAGCTGATACGCAAAGCGACGAAGGAGGACTTCAAGCGCCTTGAGGAAAACCGCAGAAAGGAAAAGGAAGCCCTGAAGATCTGCGAGAAAAAGGTCGCGGAGCACGGGTTGGAGATGAAGCTGGTGGATGTGGAATACACCTTCGACAACTCCAAGATCCTGTTCTATTTCACCGCAGACGGCAGAGTCGATTTCCGCGCGCTGGTCAAGGATCTCGCATCTGTTTTCCGCACCCGCATCGAGCTCAGACAGATCGGCGTGCGCGACGAAAGCAAAATGCTCGGAGGACTGGGCGTATGCGGCAGACCGTTCTGCTGTTCGAGCTTTCTCGGCGAATTCCATCCCGTTTCCATCAAGATGGCAAAGGAGCAGGGGCTGTCCCTCTCCCCCACCAAGATCTCCGGCACCTGCGGCAGACTGATGTGCTGTCTGAAATACGAGCAGGAGGCGTACACCGACCTGCTGAAGCGCACCCCGAAGATCGGCGCGATCGTCAAGACGCCGCTGGGCAGAGGTCTGGTCGTCGAAACCAACCTGCTGACCCAGACGCTCAAGGTCAAGATGGACAACACGCCCGACGACGCCGCTCCCCAGACCTTCAAGGTACGTCAGGTACGGCTGGTCAAGGACGGCTACATCAAGCTCAACAAAAAGGAGCTCGACGATCTCAAGGGCCTGGAATAACGAAACATGACCGCGGCGGAGCAATCCGCCGCGGTCTTTTCATCATCTGTATTCACAGGAGCATCGCCCGCATTTTCAGGAGGATCTTCTTTTCACGGCGCGATATCTGCACCTGCGTGGTGCCCAGCTGCTTTGCGGTATCCGACTGGGTCCTGTGCTGATAATAGCGCAGGCGGATCAGCTTTCTGTCATCGTCGGGAAGCGATGCGATCGCCTGCCGCAGCGACAGCCTGTCCGTCAGCGCTTCCTCCGGCGACGGGACGGGGATCTCCGACTCGCTGCAGTCATCACGGCTGTCTCCCGACAGCGACAGCACGCTCTGCGCGGCGTTCAGCGCCTCCTGCGCCTGATAGACGTCGGTACCGAGCCGACGCGCCAGCTCTTCCATGCGGATCTCCCTGCCGGTCTCCCTGCGGTACTCATCGGCGGCGGCGCGCGCTTTGACACTGCGCTCCTTGAGCGAGCGTGACAGCTTCACCGAGCCGCCCTCACGGAACAGCAGCTTGATCTCGCCGAGGATCACCGGCACGGCGTAGGTGGACAGCTGATATCCCCTGTCAGGATCAAAGCGGTCGATCGCCTTCACCAGTCCCAGACACCCCGCCGACACGAGATCGTCATACTCGACGCCCTTGCCGATGAACCGCTTGGCACAGGCGTATACCAGCCCGAGATTCCGCTCGACCAGCTCATCTCTGGTCATACGCGCTGTGGATGATCTTTTCCAGACGGACGGTGGTACCCTTTCCGACGGCAGAGCGCACCCGCACCTTGTCCGAGAAGCTCTGCATCACCGCGAAGCCCAGCCCCGCGCGCTCATCCGACGAGGTGGTATACAGCGGCTCCATCGCCTGCTTGACGTCCGCGATCCCGATCCCCGCGTCGCGGATCTTGATGATAACGCGGTTGTCGTCGGTGATCCTCGCGTCGATATACACGGTACCGACGGTATCCGGATACGCGTGGACGATCGCGTTGGTGACTGCCTCGGATACGGCGGTTTTGATGTCCGCGACCTCTGCGACGGTCGGGTTCAGCGGCAGGATGAACGCGGATATCGCCGCGCGGGAGAAGCCTTCGTTGGTGCTGACGGAGGGAAAGCTCAGCTTCATCTGATTCATGACATTCATTTCATCACCCCCAAGGATCCGATTCCCGAAAGGGTGATGATTTTTTTGAGCGTCGGCGGGATGTTGACGATCTCCATCCGCCCGCCCAACAGCGAAATGCACCGATAGCGCCCCATGATCAGCCCGATCCCAGATGAATCCATAAAGCTCACCCCGCTGAAATCCAGCACCAGCTTTGCGGGACGGACGCTCTCGCATTTCATGTCGATCTCCGAACGGAGCTTCGGCGCGATATGGTGGTCGATCTCGCCGTACAGCCGCGCCGTCAGCGCGCCGTTCGCGTATGTAAGTTCTACCATTTGATCATTCCTTTCGGGCGCTCTGCGCAAGCACAGAAAAGCGCCTATACCAATAATAATAGTATAGGCGCGATAATACGGGTTTATTCTGTTGTCGTGATTATTGTTTTCCGAGGATATAGGGTCGGATCTCGGACGCCAGATACAGCGAACCGCAGATAAAGACGTCGTCGCCGTAGGCAAGCGCTCTCTGGTACGCGTCCTTCGGCCGCGCGACGACCTCCACCTCCATAAAATACTCTCTGAGATACTCCGCGAGGAAGCCCGCCGCCATGGCGCGGGGATTGCTGATGTTGGTGGCGATCACATGATCGAACAGCCCTTTGAGCTTTTCCAGACCCTTGACGTCCTTATCGGACAGCATGCCGATGATCAGCGTCCTGCGGCGATCGGCCGCGTAGGTCCTCACCGCGTTCGCGAACGCCTCCAGTCCGTTGGGATTATGGGCGCCGTCAAGGATGACGACCGGGTGCTGCACAAGGCGCTCAAAGCGCGCGGGATGGCGTACCTCAGAGAGGCCCTCGCGGATATGATCGGCGGTGATTTCCATGCGGCTGCGCTCGCGCAGGGCTTCGACCGCCGCCAGCGCGCATCGCAGATTCTCCACCTGATGCTCGCCGATCAGCCTTGTGCTCATTTCCTGTCCCATGTAGCGGAACCGAATGCCGTCAAGATCGCATCGGATATCGTGAACGGTCAGATTGTCGCCATAATACACGGGATCGCCCAGCGCCTCTGCGGTATCACGGATGACGCGCATCGCCGCGGGCAGCTGAGCGCCGGTCGCGACAGCCGATCCGCGCTTGATGATGCCGCATTTCTGGACGGCGATCTTTTGGATCGTATTGCCGAGGATCTCGGTATGATCGAGCGCGATCCGCGTGATCACCGCGCAAAGCGGACAGCGGATCAGGTTGGTGGAATCCAGCAGACCGCCCATGCCGACCTCGCAAACCACGACGTCGCATGCGTGCTTCTTGAAAATATAGAACCCCAGAACGGTGAGGAACTCGAACTCGGTGATCACCACGCCCTCCTTGCTCAGCTCATCCATGAACGGCTTGAAAAAGGTGACGGCGTCGGCAAGCTCCCGCTCGCTGATCATCTCATTGTTGATCTGGATCCGCTCGCGGAAATCGATGATATACGGCGAGATGAACAGTCCGACCTTGCATCCCGTCTCCTGAAGGATAAAGGAAAGCATCGAGGAAACAGAGCCCTTGCCGTTGGTGCCCGCGATATGGATGAAGCGCTGGTCAAGCACCTCAGGCACTTTATCAAACAGCTTCTGCACCCTGTCAAGTCCCGGACGCGATCCGAAACGGTCGAGTGAATGGATATAGGTCAAGGCTTCCTGATAGGTCATGTTACATCAGCTCCCTGTAAATATCGTTCTTCTTCATTTTGGCGAGTGCGGCGGCTTCCTTAGCCGCGTCGGTGGGACGCATGCCGCCGTCGATCAGGCTCTTTGCGTACGCGACCGCCTCTTCCAAGGTCATGTCCGGCTTGTCCTCCGCCTTTTTGCCCTCCAGGATCAGCACGATCTCACCCTTCAGCGGCATTTCCAGATACGCTGTCGCAGCTGCCCCGGTGGTCGTGCGGATGATCTCCTCATGCACCTTTGTCAGCTCACGGGCGATGGTCAGCCTGCGGTCACCGAAGGTCCTGTACAGATCCTCAAGGGTATTGTTCAGCTTGTGCGGCGCCTCATAGAAAATCATGGTGCGGCGCTCGTCGAGCAGGCTTTCCAGATGCTCCGAGCGGCTTTTTTTGTTGACCGACAAAAAGCCCTCAAAGGTGAACCGTCCCGTTTCCAGTCCCGATACCGCCAAAGCGGAGATCACCGCGCTGGGTCCGGGGACGACGACGGTCCTGATCCCCGCCGCCTCGCACTGACGGATCAGATCCTCGCCGGGATCGGAGATACACGGCATGCCCGCGTCGGTGACGATCGCACAGCTCTCGCCCGCCATGATCCGATCGATGATCTTTTCTCCCTTGTCGTGCTTGTTATGCTCAAAGTAGCTGACCATCGGCTTTTTGATCTCAAAATGGTTCAGCAGCTTGACGGTCACACGCGTATCCTCGGCGGCGATGAAATCAACGCTCCTCAGCGTTTCCACCGCGCGCGGGGACATGTCCCCCATGTTTCCGATCGGCGTGCCGACCACATATAAAATCCTGTCATCACTCATTGTCGTGTCCGTCCTTATAGCTTCCGTAGATCGCCCGCATCTCGGGCGTAAAGCCGTTTTCATCCTCCACCGTCAGGGTGGGGAGCACCTCCATATAACCGGGCTTCGCGCCGCGCTTCGCCTCTGCCAGAAAGAGCTTCGGCGGCTTTCCCGCGTTTCCCTGCACCAGCCGGAGCCGCTTCGGCTCCAGATCGTACGCCCGCATCGTCGTCAGCACATCCGTCAGGCGTTCGGGACGCTGACACAGAACGAATCTGCCGGAAAAGCGCAGCAGCCACTTTGCCGCGGCACAGACGTCCTCCAGGGTGCATTCCACCTCGTGGCGGGCGGTCTTTTTCCCGTCGTCGGGATTCCCAATCCCGGAGCCCGACAGCTTGTACGGCGGATTGCAGACGACCAGATCCATGCTCCCCGCGGGGAACAGCTCTCTGACGCCGCGGATATCGCCGTGTATCGGATGGATGAGCGCAGCATTATCGATGCCGCTGTCGAGATTATGCCGGATGCTTTCGCTGAGCAGATTGACGGCGTCCTGTTGGATCTCCAGTGCGAATATTTCTTTTGGAGAATTATCTCGTATCATCAGCAGAGGGATCGTACCGCAGCCGGCGCCCAGCTCAACGACGCGTTCGCCGTTTTTCACCCGCGCGAAATCCGCGAGCAGGATCGTATCGGTGGTAAAATGATGGCGGTCGCTGACATACAGCTCCACACCGCAGCCGAGCGGTTCAATGCGCATACTGTCCCTCCTTTGGGTTAATGGCAATATTGTAGCATAAATCGCGGAGGTTGTAAACAGGTTCTGACAAGAGCCTTCCTCACGGAGGGGGTCAGAGAAGGCACTTCGTGCTCCGCTTCTTGGACAGGCCTCCGCAGCAGCTCTCTGCCAATCGCCGTTCGCGCTGCGTGCTCCCGCTCTTGGGAGAAAAAAGGGACCACGGCGCGCCCCTGCGCGGCGGGGAGAGGAGGAGCCTCCACGAGGTGTGAAGGCATGTCTTTCAGACGTGCCGGCACCGACACGGAGAGCGACGACGAGCATGGGTGCTGTTAGCCAATCAGCGTTCGCGCTTCGTGCTCCGCTTCTTGGACAGGCCTCCGCAGCAGCTCTCTGCCAATCGCCGTTCGCGCTGCGCGCTCCGGTTCTTGGGAGAAAAAAGGGACCACGGCGCGCCCCTGCGCGGCGGGGAGAGGAGGAGCCTCCACAAGGTGCGAAGGCATGTCTTTCAGACGTGCCGGCACCGACACGGAGAGCGACGACGAGCATGGGTGCTGTTAGCCAATCAGCGTTCGCACTTCGTGCTCCGCTTCTTGGACAGGCCTCCGCAGCAGCTCTCTGCCAATCGCCGTTCGCGCTGCGCGCTCCGGTTCTTGGGAGAGCCTTGCATGGGTGCTGTTAGCCAATCAGCGTTCGCACTTCGTGCTCCGCTTCTTGGACAGCACCTCAAAAAAAAATAACCGAGGCGGAGCCTCGGTTACCGTGTTGTCTGTTGATTATTCCGCAGCAGGAGCGCCTACGGGGCAAACATCAGCACAAGCGCCGCACTCGATGCAAGCGTCAGCGTCGATGACGTACTTGTCGTCGCCCTCGGAGATAGCGCCAACCGGGCACTCGTCAGCACAAGCGCCGCAGGAAATGCAATCGTCAGAAATCTTATAAGCCATGATGTAACCTCCTTATTTTTTATGCCTCTATTGTAGCACAAAAATTATAAATTTCAATGATTTTCCCTAACTTTTTCAGATAACGGGAAAAATTAGCATATGCTAACCGCTGATCCGATCCCGTATTCCTCCCTCAAAGGCCGGCTGCTTTGCCCTTTCTCACGGCTCGATCCCCGCAAATCCTGCGGCAGTACGGCGAGGATCCGGTTATACGAAAAACCGCCCTGCGCATCACAGAGCGGTCTGAGCTTATTCGTTCTCGTACATTTTCTTGAGATCCTCAAGGTCGTACGGAGTCTGCTGATAGAGGTAGTAATTCAGCCAGTTCTGATAGATCAGGGACGCGTGACTGCGCCATGTCATGACCGGCTTGCGGGTGACGTTGTTATCCGGGAAGTAGTTGTACGGGATATCGGGCTTGATGCCCTTCTCCACGTCGCGGTAATACTCCTTTGCCAGCGTATCGTAGTCATACTCGCAGTGTCCGAGCAGATAGAACTCTCTGCCGTTTTTCGAGCAGACGATCGCGACGCCCGCCTTTCTGGACTCGGCAAGGATCTCCAGCTCCGGCTCCCTGTGGATATCCTCGCTTTTCACGCCGGTATAGCGCGAATGCGGGATCAGGAAGAAATCGTCAAAGCCGCGCGTCAGCGGATGCTTGTTGTTGAGGATGCGATGGTTATAAATGCCGGAGAGCTTTTTCGGCAGGGTATACTTCTGGATCCCGTAGCGGTGATACAGTCCCGCCTGAGCGCCCCAGCAGATGAACAGGGTGGAATAAACGTGCTTTTTCGCCCAGTCCAGCACCTCGCACAGCTCGTCCCAGTAATCGACCTCCTCATACTCCATCAGCTCGACAGGCGCGCCGGTGACGATCATACCGTCATAGCGCTCGTCGCGGATCTCGTCAAAGGTTTTGTAGAATTTGGTCAGATGCTCCTGAGAGGTGTTTTTGGATTGGTGGGACGACATCTGCAGCAGCTCGATATCCACCTGCAGCGGCGAGTTGCCGAGCAGTCTGAGCAGCTGTGTCTCCGTCGCCACCTTCGTGGGCATGAGATTAAGGATCACGATTCTGAGCGGTCGGATGTCCTGTGTCGTCGCGCGTTCTTCGGTCATCACAAAGATATTCTCGCCTTCCAGTATTCTGGTCGCCGGAAGGTCGTTCTGAACCTTGATAGGCATGATACCGCTCCTTTCACATTAGATTGAAGTTGGAAGTCATCAGCCGGCAGGCTGCACGGAGGGCTCTGCCCTCACCCGCTTTTGCCGACTGCCGACGATTAATACTGTTTTCCCCAGTATACCATATGCCTGGCGGGCTTGCCGCAGCATACGCAGGTATCGGAGAGATGCTCCTCCTCAAAGGGGATGCAGCGGGATTTCACGCCGCCGGTCGCGTCCTTGATCTTGTCCTCGCAGGCAGAATCGCCGCACCACATCGCCTTGATGAAGCCGGGGCTGTTCTTGCTGAGATCGATAAACTCGTCATAGGTGGTGGCGACATGGGTCTTCTCGTGCATATTCTCCAGTGCGCGCTCGTACATATCGTCGTGGATCTTCTGCAGCAGCTCTGCGATCGCGTCCTCGATGCCGTCGAGGGATACAAAGATCTTTTCTCTGGTGTCGCGGCGGACCAGCACACACTGATTCTTCTCGATATCCTTGGGACCCAGCTCCAGACGGATCGGCACGCCCTTCATCTCATACTGAGCAAATTTCCAGCCCGGGCTCTGATCGGAGTCGTCGAGCTTGGTGCGGAATTTGGTCTTCAGGCTCTCGTTCAGCGCGTTCGCCTTATCCAGAACGCCCTCCTTATGCTGGGCGATCGGGATGATCGCGACCTGGATCGGCGCGATCTTCGGCGGCAGTACCAGACCGTCGTCGTCTGAATGCACCATGATCAGCGCGCCGATCATACGGGTGGAAACGCCCCAGGAGGTCTGGTGCGGATAGTGCAGCTTGTTGTCGCGGCCCTGATAGGTAATGTCAAAGGCACGGGCAAAGCCGTCGCCGAAGTAATGCGAGGTACCGCCCTGCAGAGCGACGCCGTTGTGCATCATCGGCTCGATGGTATAGGTCGCCTGTGCGCCCGCAAAACGTTCTTTTTCGGTTTTCTCGCCGACCACAGCGGGGATCGCGAGGGTCTCCTTATAGAAATCGGTGTAGACCTGAAGCATGCGCAGGGTCTCCTCGCGCGCTTCCTGTTCAGTCTCGTGCATGGTATGGCCCTCCTGCCAGAGGAACTCGGAGGTCCTCAGGAACGGACGGGTC
>ONAS01000031.1 GCA_900315815.1 uncultured Eubacteriales bacterium | reverse complement strand
GGGCGCCGCGCAGAGGGAACGTCAAAGCAATGACTGCACTCGGAGAAAGCCTTGTGGAACTGTTTTCGGACAGGGGTTCAATTCCCCTCATCTCCACCATTGATTTCAGCCCCGGGGGGTATCGTAAAGATACCCCCCGGGGCTGAAGCATTACATGTTAGTGGAGATGAGGGGAATTGAAGGCGACCGTGCCGAGAGATAAGCGTCAGCGCATCTCGTAGGTAAAAACAGTCCGGTGGACTGTTTTTAGGGAGAGCGTTCATAGGTATTCTGTCAGGAGGTGACGATCCGAAGACGAGGTAACCGGCACCGACAAGTCATGCAGCGTTATATAGAGAATGAGGGGAATTGAAGGCGAGTGTGTCAAGCCGTAAGCTGAGCGCACGGCACAGACAAAAACGCCATAGCATGGCGTTTTTTAACGAGGGCGTAGATAGAGCTTATGCCGCCCGCCGGATGCTCCTAAGATGTGGCAGCCGCCGCGCGATTGAATCAAGCTTACCAAATCTCCACCATTGATTTCAGCCCCTGCGGGTAACTTAACGGTATCCGCAGGGGCTGATCATTTAATTAAGCAGTCAGTGTTCTGTTGAATCAGTTACGGAACGATATGACGCAATACAGGAATTTTTCGCAGCAGCATGGTTGTGAGAACGGATAGTATCAGCGCAAGTATTGTAGCTGAAAACACATATAAAACAGAAGCTCTTTCAAGTTTGATGAAATGAATGTTTTCCTCAAAGGCATCCAGAAAATACCTGTGTATTAAGTAGACGGGAAATGTGTAGCCTTGCAGATACAAGAAAACCTTAATGGCTTTTTTGTTCTTTATCTTCACGGCTGCCTGCTTTACAAACAGAAAGATTCCGGTAGAATACAGGACGCAAGGCAGATTATAATATCCCTTATATAACATAATGGAGCCGTTGGGGTTGTTCTTGAGTTCGGAAGAGGTACCAAGAATATGTACCAGCAATCCGGCAACGGCGAGAGCATAGATTATCAAACGAAATCTTAGTTTAAGTACTTTATTGTGGAGCACGTATCCGATAAGTACATAATACAAATACTCAAAGCCGACATAGATTCATAATGATACCTCCCATATGATACCAGTATATCATAACATGTTTCTATGGCTTTTTCAACAATATTTATCATTCACAAACAGGCTTCCCATTGAGTGAAAGCGGATATCCCGGTAATGGAAATCGTATTATTTCTTTGGCTGCAGCCCGGTGATTCAGCCGTATGAGCAAAAGGCAAAATCATGTTCGTCATGCGGGATCTGTCCGAACGGCTCCGTCCGTCAAAGTTTGAACAAATTTGAATGATTCTGCACTCAAAACGGGATGATGGGTGTTATTATAGATAGAAGCGCTTCAAAGCTAAGGCAAGGGAGATGAACCTCATGCGGGACAGGCTTGTGGAAAAGCTGAAAAAACACGATGAACGGGCGTTGGCACAGATCATTGAACAGCAGTCCGATCATTGACGAGGGTTACTATGTCGATAACGCGTTAAGCATGCTGACGGCCAACACCTTTGAATTCTCCTTTGACGGCGGACAGCAGTCCCGATCGGAGGGCGCTTTCACCAGAAGCCGCTGCAGTCTTTCGGACGACGGCAGGATCCTGGATATCTATACCGATTATACAAGGTCCTCCCGCACCGGCAATTCTCTGAAGGATTTCCGGGTGACGTATCACAACAACGCAGTGATGGAATACCGTATCGACAAGGTGCTTTATTCCGAGGATGTGCACGAGGTGCAAACCGGCGAAGAGTTATCGGAGCAGGAGCTTTCCGACAGGTATGTAAAGCAGCTTGAAAAAGAAGAAAAAGCGCGCAGGGAGAACGGTGTGACTGAGGATGAGTGCCTCTGGCTGGAGCATGAGGGCAAGAGCGTTTACGCCAAGGGTGAGCGAAAGATGTTTGAACTGCCCTTTGATATCAGCTTTGACATCAGCCAAAGCATCACTCAGTCGATCGACCGAAAGATCAGTGCGGACAGCGCACCGAATACCGTCAGGGAATACACGAAAAATGCCGAAGCGATCATCTCTCCGATGGGCGTTTACTTCTCGGGAGATTGTGACGCAGAGGATATCGCAGGCAAGGAAGACGCAGAGGATAAGTGCTTCGTCACTCCCCGCATCGACGGAAGCTCAAAGGTCGTCATGGAGGACGGTACCGTTTATTATCTCCTCTCCAACCTCGGCGGAGAGCGGAGATCTGACGACAGCGGCACCTATTACGAGACGATCCATCTCGACTACTCCCCCACTGCAGAGATGCAGCTGGACAGGGGCTGCAGCCGTATCATGATCGATATCGACAAGGCGCAGAGCGTCATCGTCAATTCAGATACGATCTATCAGAAATAAGGTCATCGGATCCTGATCGCTTCGGTTGACCGCTTTCATAAAAAATGATGAAACGGAGGATATCATGAAGGTATCCTCCGTCTTTTGTACCAAAAAACGGTCACCCCTTGCGGATGACCGTTTCTGTGATTCATGATCGGCGTCGGGATCGTTCCGTATCGTCGTCGATCCCTTATGAAACAGCCTTTACAGAATCTTTTTCATGGTGAAGATGTTCTTGCCGTCCTCAAATCGATAGGCGACCTCGTCCATCGCCTTTTTGGTCATGAAGATGCCCAGTCCGCCGATCCGCCGTTCCTCTGCGGAGAGCGTGACGTCCGGGTCGGGCTTTGCGAGCGGGTCATAGGGAACGCCGCTGTCCGTGAAGGTGATCGTCAGCGCAAGGGGTGAATCCGACAGCTCTGCGCGAACCCTGACCGTTCCGGTCGAAGGCGCGTAGGCATATTGCGCGATATTCACAAAGATCTCCTCGACCGCGATGCCGATCTGCATCTGCGTTTTGTAGCCGCAGGATATCCCGCTCAGCGCTTCCTCCACAAAAGCCGTGACCTCCGGCAGATTCTCAACAGCAGCCGTCACCTCGATCTCACGCGCATCGGGAGCGTCTTCGCCCTGAACGTCAAAGTCCGGAGAATCCACCTCATCCAGCAGGCTCAGCAGCTCTCGCACCCACAGCTCCCGCGTCGCCCTGTCGTCCGCGTCTGTCATATCATGATGGCGGGTGCTCCAGTCGATCAGCCTGATGTACGCGATGCACCGTATCTTCTTTTCCGTCAGCGCGGCGGCATCATCAGAGGTATTCAGATACGCGCGCAGGGTACGGTTCCAGAAGTCCCGCGCGACATCCGCGGAAAAGCCCTGATACCTCGCGATGACCTCGGGATGATACTCGCCGAAGCCGACGTAGGAGTTATACATCTGCGCCAGCTCGAAGATCGGATGCCCGACCGACAGGGTGTCCATGTCGATCAACAGCACCTCATCACCGGCAAGCACGATATTCTTTGTATGACAATCCCCGTGGACCAACGTCTTGCTGTCAGGGATCGCTTCCACCATGCACAGGAGCTTCTCGCCGCTTTCCGCCGGGAGCATGGGCAGGATATTCCGCACCGCCGTCAGGTAGGCTTTCTTGATGTCGGGCAGCTCGCCGTCGGCGACCTCGGTACTGTGCAGCTTTTTGAGCAGCTCCACATACTCCTTCACGCACCAGTCGATGCGCTCCGGCTCCTCGGCAATGATGCCGGCAAAGGAACGGGCGTCCAGCAATTCAAATACGGTCCCGTAGCTGTCCCCTACCTTGACCACATCGTAGGAGATCGCGGTCGGAACGCCCAGCACCAGCGCCAGCCGCGCCATCTCGCGTTCGTGGCGTATCTCAGAGAGGGCGTCTGCGTTCTTGTAGGTCTTGACGACATTGTCGTTGTCTATGCGGTAGACTCTGCCGTTGGATCCCTCGCCGATGACCTCACAGCCCTCGACGGAAACCACACGGTATGCTTTTTTCACCGTCAGTATCTCGGTAAAGCCTGTCATTTGAAGGATGTCGTAAATCTCGGAGCAGACCTCCGTGACGGTCATCCGCGGATGCGCTTTCTTCAGGCGCAGAAGGATCCGCAGCCCGATGCTGGAAATATACTCGAGCGACGACGCGTCGATCACGACCGCGGCGCCGTCCTTACCGCTCAGCTGCTCCAGTATTTCGTTTTCCGTCTGCTCGGCGTTCGTGGAATCGATACGCCCGCGCAGTGCGATGGTAACGCTTTCAGCCATTATTTTTCTCCTTGTATCCAGATCAGAGCGTCGTCAGGACATCAGGCTGCTCCGCGTCGTTGACAAAGCCGCCGTCAGTTTGCGGCAGAGATCTCACGGACGCCGTTGTGTACGTCAGCGCAGATCCCTGACGCTCTCTTTCATTATCTTACACTCATGTCATATTTATTCTTCGTATCATTGTACCATATCGTCACGGGTTATTCAATAACAATGCGGAATAATCTTTTGTATTCGGGCGAGAAGGTCAGCGGAGCACGATAATAATCTCATGCAGGTAACCTCAGATCCGACAGCATATTGTGTTCTTTCATAAAAAAGATGTCGAATAATCATGAATTATTATTGACATTGTCGAAATACTGTGTTATTATCTAAAAAAACAAGGAGGTTATTATTCATGAGTAATGATTTTAAAGAAGTACTGCAGCAAATCGTCAATATGCCTTTTGAGGACAAGATCGGTCTTGCGCTCACCGCTATCAAGAATCTGGCGCCCGAGCTCACCAAGCGCTTTGACAAGGATAAGGCTACCATCCTGATCCTGACCATCTTCTCTACTTCCGTTGCCGCTGACGGCAAGCTGACCAAAGAGGAATTCGTTCTGGTCAAGGCTTTCCTGTCCGCTGCCGGCGCTGAGATCCCGGATGAAAAGCTGGTTGAAATGCTCGCCGATCTTTCCGGCAATGACGCTTACACCGCTATCAACGCTCTCAGCAAGGTCCTGTCCGTTGACGGTCAGGCTAATCTCGTATCTCTGGTTGCCGCTGTCTGCGCGATCGACGACAGAATCAACCCGAGCGAGGTCGCTTTCCTTTCCGATATCTACAACGCATAAGAGCATCTGTCATTTCAGACTGTGTCAGGGAGTATCATCCGGTACTCCCTGATTTTTTGCTTTGAAAACCCGCTTGTCCGTGCTATAATAGAGCCGATGGAGGACGCTATGCAGAATGAACTGAAAAACATCACCGAGCCGCTGGTACAGTGGTTCGCGGACAATAAAAGAGCGCTCCCGTGGCGGCAGGACAGACGCCCTTACCACGTATGGATCTCGGAGATCATGCTGCAGCAGACGCGGATCGAGGCGGTCGTGCGCTACTACGAGCGCTTTACACAGGCACTGCCGGATATCGCAAGCCTGAGCAGGGTCGATGACGATGTGCTGATGAAGCTGTGGGAGGGACTCGGCTATTACAGCCGCGCCCGCAATCTGAAAAAAGCCGCGCAAAGCATCATGAATGATTTCGGCGGAGAATTTCCGAAACGCTATGCGCAGATCGTCACACTCGCGGGGATCGGCGAATATACCGCGGGGGCGATCGCGTCTATCTGCTTCAATGAAAAAGTGACCGCCGTGGACGGCAACGTGCTGAGGGTGATCACCCGCGTCATCGGCGACCGGTCGAACGTCCTGCTGCCCGACACCAAGAAGAGGATCGCCGCCATGCTGCTGCCGATCCTGCCGGAGCAGGCGGGTGAATTCAACGAGGCGCTGATGGAGCTGGGCGAGGTCGTCTGTCTGCCGAACGGCGCGCCCGACTGTGAGCGCTGTCCGATACGGCAGCACTGCACAGCGTACCGCGAGCATCTGACCGCGCAGATCCCTGTCAGGATCAGGCAGATGAAGCGGAAACACGCGGAAAAAACGGTGTTCCTGATCACGGACGCAAACGGCAGGCTCGCGATAGAAAAACGCCCCGACACGGGACTGCTGCCGGGATTGTATCAGCTGCCGAATATCGACGGATATTATTCCCAAAAAGAATTATATAAGCTGCTCGGCGATTGGGGACTAACGGCGATATCGCTGGAATTCAGCAAAGAAGCCAAGCATGTTTTCACCCACATCGACTGGTACATGAAGGCGTACCGCGTCACGGCGGAACAGCCGAACGAGCGGTTTTTATGGGTGACAAAAGACGAGCTGAGATCCGCCTATCCCCTCCCCACCGCGTTCCTCAAGCTCCTCAGATAGCGCAAAAAACAGCCTCCGCACATTGGAGGCTGTCGGTTTATGCTTTGAATCGATCCGCGAGAAGGGCGGCGGACAGGGTAAGAGACGACGCAAAGTCGTCAAGCGCCTCCTTGGTCACGCAGATCCGATGCTTCGCTTCAGCTTTGTCGGGGCTGAACGTATTCGCCAGCGCCTCAAAATCCTCGGGAGCGGCAATCAGGCGGCGATCTCTGAGATACTGTTCAAAGGATCTGTCGCTGCCCTCCGAAAAGAAGCGATCCACATCCTCCGCGCCGAAGCCGTCGGCAAGCGGGTGATAATAGGCGTTCAGCAAAGCGAGCAGTTCCGACTTGTAGGCCTCGTCGTCAAAGAGGTCGACGGCGATCGGCTCGCGCTTTCTGAAATACTCGGACATATCCGTGCTTTTATGCGCCGCCTCGGGAAGCGCCATGGGGGCGGCGTTTTTGTATACGACGAAGGAATACGGCGTGCCCTCATGCTCCTTGAGTTCGGACTCGCTTTCGACGCTCCACTCGGGAAGCGCGTCGAGGTCGGGAATATAGGTATCCGCGTCGCCGTCAAAGCGCATTTTGGTGATGTGCGCCGCACAGCAATACGGCAAAAGCTGACGGTACATCGAGCCGCCGCCGATATCAAAGACGTCGTCCGGCGCAAAGCAGCCGATCAGCCGATGGAGCTGTTCCATCGTACTGCATACCACCGCGCCGCTGACACGCAGTCCGGGGATATCCGCCAGCACCAGATTCAGCCGTCCGGGCGCGGGCTTGCTGTTCGGCAGGGACAGCAGGGTCGTATAGCCCATCACCACGACCTTGCCGCGCGTGGTCGCGCGATAATACAGCATATCGTCGGGGATGGATTTCAGCAGGTCGCCGTTTTTTCCGATCCCCCAGCGGGAATCGACCGCAACAATCAGTTTCATAGCTTTCTCCTGGATCCGGGCGCGGGATCACCGCCCGGGATTTCTATTCTCAGATCGCAACCGGGATCTTCTCGCTGAATTCGTGGAATTTGTAGTCGATCAGCTTGAAGTCGTCGACGGTGAAATCATAGAAGTTCTTAACCTCGGGATTGACCCACAGCTTGGGCGCGTCGTACGGCTCCAGCTCGATGATGCGTTTGACCGCGTCGACGTGCCGGTCATAGATATGCGCGTCCGCGATCACGTGGACCAGCTCGCCGACCTCAAATCCGGTCGACTGCGCGAACATGTGCAGGAGGATCGCGTACTGGCAGACGTTCCAGTTATTCGCGACCAGCATATCCTGCGAGCGCTGGTTGAGGATCATGTTCAGCTTGTTCCCCGTGACGTTCAGCGTCACGCTGTACGCGCAGGGATAGAGCCCCATCTCATGCAGGTCGTGATGGTTGAAGATGTTGGACATGATGCGGCGTGAGGTGGGATTGTGCTTGAGGTCATACAGCATCCTGTCCACCTGATCGAATTCGCCCTCGGCGTACTTGTGCTTGACGCCCAGCTGATAGCCGTACGCCTTGCCGATGGTGCCGTTTTCATCCGCCCAGCTGTCCCAGATGTGGCTTTTCAGCTCATGGGTATCGTTGGACTTCTTTGACCAGATCCACAGCAGCTCGTCGATGCAGCTCTTGAAAAACACCTTGCGCAGCGTCATGATCGGGAATTCCTTGGACAGATCGTAGCGGTTCACCACGCCGAATCGCTTGATGGTGTGCGCGGGAGCGCCGTCCTCCCAGTGGGGACGCACCGCAAACGCCTCGTCGGAAAAGCCGTTTTCGATAATATCTTTGCAATTTGCCTTGAATACTAAATCTGCGTAGCTCATAAATCATCCACCCTATATCTTGATCGTTTTGATTTCATTATACCGCTTTTGAGTTGATTGTCAACACGATGAGAGAATTATAGAACCTCTCCGCATCCTCTTCCCTTATTTTCCGCGCGCCGTCATACAAAAAGCGCTGTGACGCGAGGTCACAGCGCTTGTGTTTTGATTATTGATACCTGATTACCTTGTCAGATTACTTCTGGCTGATAGCGGCCTGAGCAGCTGCCAGACGAGCGATCGGAACGCGGAACGGTGAGCAGGATACATAGTTGAGGCCGATCTTGTTGCAGAACTCAACGGATGTGGGATCGCCGCCGTGCTCGCCGCAGATACCGATGTGGAGGTTCGGATTCACGGGCTTGCCGAGCTTGATAGCCATATCCATCAGTTTGCCGACGCCGGTCTGGTCGAGCTTCGCAAACGGATCGTTCTCATAGATCTTCGCATCATAGTAAGCGCCGAGGAACTTGCCCGCGTCGTCACGGCTGAAGCCGAACGCCATCTGGGTAAGGTCGTTGGTGCCGAAGCAGAAGAAGTCAGCTTCCTTAGCGATCTCGTCGGCAGTCAGAGCAGCACGCGGGATCTCGATCATGGTACCGACTTCGTACTTGAGCTCAACGCCTGCAGCGGCGATCTCAGCGTCAGCGGTCTCAACGACGAACTTCTTGACATACTTGAGCTCCTTGACGTCGCCAACCAGCGGGATCATGATCTCGGGAACGATCGTCCAGTCGGGATGAGCCTTCTTGACGTTGATCGCAGCGCGGATGACAGCCTTGGTCTGCATCTTCGCGATCTCGGGATAGGTGACAGCCAGACGGCAGCCGCGGTGACCCATCATCGGGTTGAACTCATGCAGAGAATCGATGATCGCCTTGATGTCGGCAACGGTCTTGCCCTGAGCCTTTGCCAGAGCCTCGATGTCGGCTTCCTCGGTGGGAACGAACTCATGGAGAGGCGGATCCAGGAAACGGATGGTGACGGGGTTGCCTTCGAGAGCCTCATAGAGCTTCTCAAAGTCGCCCTGCTGATAAGGCAGGATCTTCTCCAGAGCAGCCTCGCGCTCCTCAACGGTGTCGGCACAGATCATCTCACGGAAAGCGGCGATACGGTCGCCCTCGAAGAACATGTGCTCGGTACGGCAGAGGCCGATACCCTCAGCGCCCAGCTCGCGCGCCTTCTTAGCGTCGGCGGGAGTGTCGGCGTTGGTGCGGACCTTCATGGTTCTGTACTTGTCAGCCCAGCTCATGACGCGGCCGAACTCGCCGGCGATCTGTGCGTCAACGGTGGGGATGATGCCGTCATAAATGTTACCGGTCGTACCGTCGATGGAGATGAAATCGCCCTCAACAAAGGTCTTGCCGGCCAGTGTGAATTTCTTGTTGGCTTCGTCCATGATAATCTCGGAGCAGCCGGATACGCAGCAGGTACCCATACCGCGGGCAACAACGGCAGCGTGAGAGGTCATACCGCCGCGAACGGTCAGGATGCCCTGAGCAGCCTTCATGCCTTCGATATCCTCGGGAGAGGTCTCAAGACGAACGAGAACGACCTTCTCGCCTGCGCCGCCCTGAGCCTTAGCGTCCTCGGCGGTGAAGACGATCTTACCGCAGGCAGCACCGGGAGATGCACCCAGGCCCTTGCCCATGGGGGCAGCGGCCTTGAGAGCGGCAGCGTCGAACTGCGGATGGAGCAGTGTGTCGAGGTTTCTGGGGTCGATCATCAGAACGGCCTCTTCCTCGGTTCTCATACCCTCGTCAACGAGGTCGCAAGCAATCTTCAGAGCCGCCTGAGCAGTACGCTTGCCGTTACGGGTCTGGAGCATGTAGAGCTTGCCGTGCTCGACGGTGAACTCCATGTCCTGCATATCTCTGTAGTGATTTTCCAGTGTCTTGCAAACCTCTGTGAACTGAGCGAAAGCCTCGGGGAACTTCTGCTCCATCTCGGAGATGTGCATGGGGGTACGGACGCCTGCAACAACGTCTTCGCCCTGAGCGTTGGTCAGGAACTCGCCGAAGAGGCCCTTTTCGCCAGTCGCGGGGTCACGTGTGAACGCAACGCCGGTACCGCAGTCATCACCCATGTTGCCGAACGCCATGGACTGGACGTTAACGGCAGTACCCCAGCTGTAGGGGATATCGTTGTCACGTCTGTAGACGTTCGCTCTGGGGTTGTCCCAGGAACGGAATACAGCCTTGACAGCGCCCATGAGCTGCTCCTTGGGATCGGACGGGAAGTCCTCGCCGATCTTGTCCTTGTACTCAGCCTTGAATTTCTCAGCCAGCTCCTTGAGATCGTCAGCGGTCAGTTCGACGTCCTGCCTGACGCCGCGGTCAGCCTTCATCTCGTCGATGAGCTCTTCAAAATACTTCTTGCCGACTTCCATAACGACGTCGGAATACATCTGGATAAATCTTCTGTAGCAGTCATAAGCCCAGCGGGGGTTGCCGCTCTGGGCAGCTATGGTCTCGACAACCTCTTCGTTCAGACCGAGGTTGAGGATGGTGTCCATCATGCCGGGCATGGAAGCGCGCGCGCCGGAACGGACGGATACGAGAAGCGGGTTCTCCTTATCGCCGAACTTCTTGCCGGTGATCTCTTCCATCTTGCCGATATACTCGTTGATCTGCGCCTGGATTTCGGGGTTGATCTGGCGGCCGTCCTCATAATACTGGGTACAAGCCTCTGTGGTAATGGTGAAGCCCTGGGGAACAGGCAGACCGATGTTGGTCATCTCAGCGAGGTTCGCGCCCTTACCGCCGAGAAGCTCTCTCATGTCAGCGTTACCTTCGGTAAAAAGGTATACATACTTCTTGCTCATTGGAATCTCCTCCTGAAAATTGTTATAGTATCTGCGTGCATCCAAGGCGAAAAGCGCCGGTTTTGCCGATGATTTCCGGTCGGAAAAGCGCCGCATATATTACAATAGGATTATATCAAAAAGCGCCGATAATTTCTATATCTTTTTAGAAAAATAGTTATAAAAGAAAGAAATTTTTTTAACCCTTTTGAAAAGGATTTTATGAAAAATGAACGAATTGTAATTATTTTGTCATTTGTCCTTGCAAATTTGCAAATATGTGCGATAATATGGATAAGTGTTATTGCGCCCTGACGGCCGGAACACGAATGCATTACGGGTGAGTCCGGGGACTTTTTCCGCGCGGTCGTCCGTAATCCGGAGGTATATGATATGAATAGATGCGCGGTTATCCTTGCCGGCGGCGAGGGTAAGCGAATGAAATCCGACATTCCGAAGCCGATGAACGAGGTCCTCGGAAAGCCGATGCTGCGCTGGGTCATCGACTCGGTCAGAACAGCGGGCGTCAACGATATCTGCGTTGTCACCGGCTACAAAAAAGAGATCACCGAGGAATATCTCAAGGGTCTGCCCTTCCCGGTGGAGACCGTCTATCAGTCCGAGCGGCTGGGTACCGGTCACGCCGTGATGATGGCAGAGGAATTCCTCAGACGCAAGGGCGGCGATACGGTCATCCTGTGCGGCGACGCTCCCTTTATGGACGCCGACACCATCAGCGGCGCGTTCCGTCAGCATGACGCCGACGGCTGCGCGGCGACGGTCATCTCGGCGATGCTGGAGGATCCGACCGGCTACGGCAGGGTCGTCAGGAACGACGACGACACCCTCAAGGGTATCGTCGAGCATAAGGAAGCCGACGAAAAGACCCTTGCCATCAAGGAGGTCAACTCCGGCGGCTACTGGTTCGACACCGCGGACCTGCTGTCCGTACTGGACGACATCACCGCAAATAATTCTGCAAAAGAATATTATCTGCCCGACGCGCTGGATCTGCTGCTTCAGGCAGGCAAAAAGGTCGGCGCCTATACGGCGGCGTCCGCAGACACGGTCCTCGGGGCAAACGATCCGCAGCAGCTCGAGGAGCTGAACAGGATCGCGGCTCAGAAGGGCTATTGATTCGGGAGGAGCTGTTCCTCTCCGCAGAAAAGCATCCAAACCGCAAGGTTATAACATATATTTATTAACTAAAATTCATTAATAGGGGGACAAAAATGAATTCACACGGTAAGGACATCAAGATTTTCACACTGAACTCCAACAAGCCTGTCGCACAGGGCATCGTAGAGTGCTTAGGCATTCCGCTGGGCAAAAGCGACTGCGCCACCTTCTCCGACGGAGAGATTGCGGTTTCTCTGCACGAGTCGGTCCGCGGCTCCGACTGCTTCATCGTCCAGTCGACCTGCTCGCCCGTCAACGACAACCTGATGGAGCTTCTCATAATGATAGACGCGATGAAGAGGGCTTCGGCTTCTTCCATCACCGCGGTCGTACCGTATTTCGGCTACGCCCGTCAGGATCGCAAGGCGAAAGCCCGTGATCCGATCTCGTCCAAGCTCGTCGCGGACCTGATCACCACCGCAGGCGCTGACAGACTGCTGACGATGGATCTCCACGCGGCGCAGATCCAGGGCTTCTTCAACATCCCTGTCGACCACCTTGTCGGCGCGCCGATGCTCGCGAAGCACATGAGACAGAAGGTCGACGGTCACGCCGATGAATTCGTTGTCGTATCGCCCGACCTCGGTTCGGTCACCAGAGCCCGCAATTTCGCGGCCAAGATCGGCTGTCCCATCGCCATCATCGACAAGCGCAGACAGCGCGCGAACGTCAGCGAGGTCATGAACATCATCGGCGACGTCAAGGGCAAGAAGTGCATCCTCGTCGACGATATGATCGACACCGCCGGCACCCTGTGCAACGCGGCGAACGCGATCGTCCAGAAGGGCGGCGCGATCGAGGTTTACGCCTGCGCGTCTCACGCGGTCCTCTCCGGTCCCGCGATCGACCGCATCCGCGAAAGCGCTATCAAGGAATGCATCCTGCTGGATACCGTTCCCGTTCCCGAGGAGAAGATGCTCGATAAGTTCACCATCCTTTCCACCGCTCCGCTGTGGGCAGAGGCGATCGAGAGGATCTACGAGG
Organism: uncultured Eubacteriales bacterium; assembly: GCA_900315815.1. Lineage (GTDB taxonomy): Bacteria > Bacillota > Clostridia > Oscillospirales > Acutalibacteraceae > Ruminococcoides. The sequence goes on along the minus strand of ONAS01000031.1, from coordinate 8,889 downwards.
ACAAGCCTGTTTCTCCGATGTTCTTATAATTCTGAGAACGAATTATAAATATCTGATTCAATCAACCGAAAGGGAGCGTCTGCGCTCCCTTTCTTTGGAGTAAAGTATGTTTTTTAAATCGAAACAAACCGGCAACAATAACATAGAATATCTGATAGTAGGGCTGGGCAATCCCGGCAGACAGTATGAGAGCACCCGTCACAACGCGGGCTTCATCTCGCTGGATTACATCGCCGACAGGCTGGACGTCAAGGTCAACCGCATCAAATTCAAGTCGACGGTCGGCGAGGCAAGGCTTGCCGGACACCGCTGTCTGCTGATGAAGCCGTCCACCTTTATGAATCTCAGCGGTCAGGCGGTCACCGAGGCGATGCGCTTCTACAAGCTGCCGCCGCAGAAAGTCATCATCCTGTGCGACGATATCAATCTCGATGTCGGCGCCATCCGCATCCGCAGAAAGGGCTCCGACGGCGGTCAGAACGGCGTCAAGAACATCATCTGCCTCAGCGGATCGGATGAATTCCCGCGTGTGAAGGTCGGCATCGGCAAAAAGCCGCATCCCGAATACGATCTGAAGGACTGGGTGCTGTCGCGCTTTTCCGACAAGGAAAAGACCGTGCTCAAGGAGACCCTGCCGAAAATCTACGACGCGGTCGGGCTGATGGTCAACGACGATATCGACAAGGCAATGAACCTGTATAACTGAGTGACCGGTCATCGGCCGGCATTGAGGTAAATCATGCGTTTTTTAGACAGCGTTATCAGGCAAACGAAAGAATTCCGCGCCCTCGATAATGCGATAAAAGAAAAATCCCGTGCTGCCGCCATCGGCGTTTCGGGTGTTCACAAAGCAAATATCATTTCGTCGCTCTGCCGGAACAACTCCGTCAGAGCCTTTTGTGCTGCCCAGAACGAGCAGGAGGCGCAGGTGCTGTGCAACGACCTCTGCGCGATGGGCATGCGCGCGCTGGTCTATCCGAAAAAGGATCTGACCTACTTCACCTCTCAGGTGAGATCGCATGAATACGAGCATCTGCGGCTGAATGTCCTCAACCGCATGGCGAACGGCGAATATGACGTGGTCATCGCGACAATGGACGCGGCGACGCAGTTCACGATCCCCAAGGACGTACTGCGCACGGTATCGCGCGTTCTAGAGCCGGATGTGGAGATCGATCTCACGCAGTTCGAAAAGGTCCTCACGATGCTCGGCTATGAGCGGTGCGACAATGTCGAGGGCAGCGGTCAGTTCTCGATCCGCGGCGGCATCATCGACCTGTTCATGCCGGACAGCGAGGCGCCCGTCCGCATCGAGCTGTGGGGCGACGCGATCGATACCATCAATTACTTCGACGTGGAGACCCAGCGCAGGACAGACTACTGCGAGCGGATCGCGCTGACGCCGTCGGAGGAGCTGCTGATCGGATCCAAGCAGGAGCTGGCGGCAAAGATCCGCAAAAAAGCCGCCGCGCTGCGCTCCGAAAAATCGGCAAAGGCGAAGGAGACCCTCCAGAAGGAAGCGGATATGCTGGAGGCGGGGGTCTCGCTTGCCTGCTATGACAAGTTCGTCACGCTGGTCTACGACAAGCCCGCTACGCTGCTGGATTATCTCGACGATAACGCGATCGTCTTTTTCTCGGAATACAAAAATATCAAGGAGCGCGACAGAGCGCTGGTCTTCCGTGAGAAGGAGGAGATGCTCGGACTCATCGAAGAGGGCGTGCTGTGCCGCGGTCTGGACACCTTCGGGCCGGATTTCGGCGAAGCGTCGGAACGCCTTTTGGCGCGTCCCGCTGTTTTTCTGGACACGTTCAGCCATTCCTCCTACAATACGCCCCTCGCGGCGGCGGTGACCTTCAACGCGCGTCAGACCGCGCCGTGGTCCGGCCAAAGCGCGATGCTGATCGAGGATCTGGAGGATATCGGCTACCGTAAATACGCGGTCGTCGTCCTCGCGGGCACCGAAAAGGGCGCGCAGAATCTCGCGGATCTGCTCAGCGAAAAGGGCGTCAAGGCGTCCTATGAGACCGTTCTGGAAAAGGCGGCGGTCGGCCGCGTATACGTCATGCCCGGCATACTGAGCGCCGGCATGGAATACCCCGCGGAAAAATTCATCCTGTACTCCCACTCGAACACCGCCGCGGCTCCCGTGAAAAAACGCCGCCGCGCTCCCAAGGGCGGCAGAGCCGTCTACAACCTGTCGGAGCTGAGCGTCGGCGAATACGTCGTTCACACGATCCACGGCATCGGCATCTATCAGGGCATCCACAAAATGGATGTGCAGGGACTGCTGAAGGATTACATCAAGATCGAATATGCACGCGGCGACGTGCTGTATGTTCCCGTCACACAGCTGGATCTGGTGGCGAAATACATCGGTCCCAAGGAAAACAACCGCGTCAAGCTGAGCCGGATCGGCAGCAAGGAATGGCAGAATTCCAAGCGCCGCGTCAAGGCGGCGGCAAGAGAGATGGCGAAGGAGCTGATCGCGCTGTATTCCGCGAGAATGCAGACAAAGGGCTTCGCGTTCTCCGGGGACACCGAGTGGCAGCACGATTTTGAAGCGAGCTTTGAATATGAGGAGACCGAGGATCAGCTCCGCTGCTGTGAGGAGATCAAGCACGATATGGAGCGCTCCGCGCCGATGGACCGCCTGCTGTGCGGCGACGTCGGCTTCGGAAAGACGGAGGTCGCGCTGAGAGCGGCATTCAAATGCGTCACCGACAGCAAGCAGTGCGCACTGCTCTGTCCCACGACGATCCTCGCGTGGCAGCATTATCAGACGGTGCTCAAGCGCTTTGACGGGTATCCGATCCGCGTGGAGGTGCTGTCGCGGTTCCGCACGCCGAAGCAGCAGAAGGATATCCTGGAAAAGCTCAAGCGCGGTGAGATCGATATGATCATCGGTACCCACCGGCTGGTGCAGAAGGACGTGGAATTCCGCGATCTCGGACTGGTCATCATCGACGAGGAACAGCGGTTCGGCGTCGCCCAGAAGGAGCATCTCAAGGAGCTGCGCAAAAATGTGGACGTTCTCACGCTTTCGGCGACCCCTATCCCCCGCACCCTCAATATGGCGATGAGCGGTATCCGCGATATGTCCGTCATCGAGGAAGCTCCGCAGGACCGCCATCCCGTCCAGACCTATGTGCTGGAGCATGACGCCGCCGTCATCAACGAGGCGATCCGTCATGAGCTGCGGCGCGGCGGTCAGGTATTCTACCTGTACAACAACGTCGAGGGCATCACCGCCAAGGCCGCGCGGCTGCAGGAGGCGATCCCCGAAGCGCAGATCGCCGTCGGTCACGGCAAAATGAGCGAGCAGGAGCTGAGCGAGGTCTGGCGCAAAATGCTGAATCAGGAGATCAACGTTCTCGTCTGTACGACCATCATCGAGACCGGCGTGGATCTGCCGAACGCGAACACCCTGATCATTGAGAACGCCGACCGCTTCGGACTCAGCCAGCTCCACCAGATACGCGGCAGAGTCGGACGCTCGTCCCGCAGAGCCTACGCCTATTTCACCTACTACGGCGCAAAGGTGCTGTCGGATATCGCCCAGAAGCGGCTGAACGCCATCCGCGAGTTCACGGAATTCGGCTCCGGCTTCAAGATCGCCATGCGCGACCTCGAGCTGCGCGGCGCGGGAAATATCCTCGGCGCGGAGCAGCACGGTCATCTGGAGGACGTCGGCTATGATATGTACCTCAAGCTCCTCGGCGACGCGGTGCGCGAGGAAAAGGGCGAAAAGCCGGTCGACGAAGAAGAAAACGACTGTCTGATCGACGTCGCGGTACAGGCGCATATCCCGGAGGAGTATATCGAAAGCCTGACGAACCGTCTCGACGCGTACCGCCGGATCGCGGATATCCGCACGGTAGAGGACGCGCGCGACGTCATCGACGAGCTGGTCGACCGCTACGGCGATATCCCCGACTCGGTCATGGGACTGATCGACATCGCCCTGATCCGCAGCAAGGCGTTGGCGATGGGCGTCTATGAGATCCGCCAGAACGACAGCTCCATCCTGCTGTATTTCCGCGATATCCGCCGCGAGGAGGTCGCCGATATCATCGGCAGAATGAAGGGCAGAGCGCTGCTCTCGGCGGGGGCTAAGCCCTATATCGCCGTGCGGATCGGCAAATCCGCCAAGGTGATTGATTCCTTAAAAGAAATATTCATATAGCTTTACGGCAGGACGGAGGCGCTTCGTCCTGCTTTTGCATTCTTAGTTTGCTCAATTTTATTTCTTACTCAGAATTAAAAGCGAATAAATTGTGAATAATGTAAAAAATTTATACAAGATATAGACAAAATGTGATTTTTGGTGTATATTATATGAGTTAATTAATACTATATTGCGAAAGTATGTATATGATAAAAGCAATACGGTAATCAAAGGACGGTAATCAAAATGAGAAATTTCAAGAAACTCCTGTGCGTCGTTCTGGCGCTTGTTGTCGCGCTTTCCGCGGCATCCTGCTCGCTCGGTAAGCAGTACGCTTACAAGAAGGACGATATCGAGCTGCCTATCGGCGTGTATATCTTCTATCTGTATCAGGCATACAGCGAGGCACAGAATTACGCTCAGAAGTTGGATTCCTATGACAGCACGACCGGCAGATACGACGGCAAAAAGTCTTTCCTGAAGCTGGAGATCACCGACAGCGACGACAATACCGCCGTTGCGGAGGACTGGATCAAGGATAAGGCGAAGGAATACACACAGCAGGCGATCGCGGTCAGCTATGAGTTCAACAAGCTCGGCGCTACCATCGACGAGATGGGCCCCAACAACATGTACTCCGAGATCAACATCTACAGCGTCTACAACTATCAGACAGGTCAGCTCGACTATTCCATGGACAGAAAGCTGTCAGAGGTCGCGAAGGATTACGAGCAGTTCGGCATCGGCTTTGATTCATGGCTGCTGTGCAACTATTCGATCGGCCAGATGAAGGAAGCCGCCTTCCAGAAGGAATACGCCGAGGACGGCGCAATGCCCGTTTCCAAGGATGAGCTCACCAAGTATTTCACCGATAACTACACCTCCTACAGCACCGTCTCCGCCAACCTCTACACCTCTCAGGCGAAGAAGGACGACAGCGGCAACGATACCCAGGAGACTGAGGACGTCGCGCTGAGCAAGGACGAGATCCAGAAGTACGAGGACGCGTTCAAGGGATATGCCGAGGAGATCAACGCAGGCAAGTCGATGGACGACGTGGTTGCCGAGTACAACGAGGCGTTCGGCGCACAGGCGACCGCAAGCCCCAATGTCACCAAGATCGACAAGGACACCGAGGATGAGCTGAACAAGGCGATCCTGGCGCTCAAGGAAGGCGAAGCCGCCTACAAGATCATCGGCGATAACGAGAACACCCGCGTGATCTATCTGATCTACAAGGCGCCCATCAAGGACAGCGCTGCAGACTATATCAATGACGAGAGCAAGCGCAGCGGACTTCTCCATGAGATGAAGGACGATACGTTCAAAGAGCTTCTTGAGGCGATCATCGAAGCAGGCAACGCAGAGCTTGACTCCGCCTGCAACAGCTACAAGCCCTCTATGTTCGAGAAGAAATAATAATTGAACGGAGTTGATTGAATGAAAAAATCGTTACGATTTATCACTCTGATACTTGCGGCGATCTTTCTGATCGCCGGTACAGCCATCATCGCATCCGCGGACGCGGGCGCTGATGACGGCGGCGAGCCTGTCGGCGGCGAAGGCGGTCAGGGCGTTGATCCCGGGGTCGATCCCGGCGTGGACCCCGGTGTAGATCCCGGCGTAGACCCCGGCAGCGGCGGTGAAGGCGGCGGAGAAATCGGCGGCGGCGAGTCCGGAGGCGGAGAAATCGGCGGCGGTGAAATCGGCGGCGGAGAATCCGGCGGCGGTGAAGGCGGCGAGTCCGGCGGCGAGAGCGGCGGCGGAGAATCCGGCACAGGTCAACAGCAGTATTACTATGTAGACGACTCTCCCCTCTTCTTCGGCGACGCGTCGAACTATGACTACAACTCCGGTTCCGACAACAACCGTGACGCAGGCAAGATCGATACCCAGCTCTACCCCGCAAAGGTAGATACCTCTGACAACATCAAGGCGCAGAAGTGGGAAAATATCGAAATGCCGCAGACAAACAATAACGTCAAGCTGGATACCGGCAGCGCCGAAGGCGACGTCAGCTTTGCCTCCATGAAGGCGAACACCTCGGTCGGCGACGATATGGGATATATTCCCTATGTCGGCATGGCGCTGGTCGCGCTGGCTGTTCTCGGAATCCTGTACTTCATCGTTGCGACGATCACCCAGAGAAGATCAAGAAAGCCGCAGACCCAGAGAGCCTACGCAGGCGGTTATGCCGATAGCAGGACTCCCGCCTATCAGGAAACCAGAACCACTACGTACGCGGAGAACAGGACGCCCTCGGCAGAGGATTTCAAGCGTGAGAATCTCAGCAAAAGCCGCGCGAAAGGCTCAAAAGGCCGTTATGCGGATGACTACGCGGACGGCTACTCTGCTACTCGCAGAGGCGCAAAGGCCGATACGGGCGAGATCAACCTGCCCCGCAGATTCAAGTAAACAACTTCAAAAGCCTTCCGATCCCGTGTCGGAAGGCTTTTTTGTCCGATGAACACTGTATTGAAAGACGCCCCTGAGGGATCTCCTCAGGGGCGCCGCTGTATCATATCAAAATCGATGGTATCGTCTTCTCAGCCCTTCAGCCGGATGCCCTGCTTTTCAAGGTCGGCGACGATCGCGTCGGTGACCGCGGTGACCTCCTCACGGGTCAGGGTGCGGGTGTTGTCGCAGAAGGTCAGGCGTACCGCGATGGAGCAGTTTTCGTCCTCCTCGTAGATATCGATGACCTCTACGCCGCGGATCAGCTCACAGCCGGCGTCCTCGATCGCTTTTTTGATCGGCGCGAAGCGGTTGGTGACAAAGCTCAGGTCGATATCGATGCCCGGGAACTTGGACGGCTCGCTGTAAACGATGCTGTTGTTGGCGATCGCCGCAAACTTGTCCACGTCGATTTCGGCAAACACGATGCTTGCGCGCTTGTCGATCTTCTTGCCGACGACAGGATGGACGATGCCGATCTTGCCGAGTGTCACGCCGTCCAAAAGGATCGCGTTGAGGTTGGTCGGATGCTCGTAGTCATACTGCGCTTCGATCTTCTCAAAGCTGACGTTCTTATGCTTCAGCTCGTCTGCCAGCACCTCGATGATCCCCTTGAGCTTGAAATACAGCTCGCGGACGTTCAGACCCTTCTTGTACAGGGTGATGCCGAGGATCTTGTTCTCGATGCACATATGATCCGCTGTCATGCCGCTGACGACTCTGCCGACCTCAAAGATGCCGAACTCCGGCGCATAGCCGATGTTGGACTTCACCTGGCACAGCTGGGTCGGGATCATGGTCTTGCGGATGGTCTCGATGTTGGGGTTGGTCGCGTTTTTCAGCTTGATCTCACCGATGTTGGCGATGCCGATCTCCTTCAGTTCGTCGGCATAGTTCCAGACATAGGAGTGCAGCTCGTGCAGAGCATAGCGCTTGACGAGGATATCCTTGATGTTGTCCTCATCCTTCTTGCACGGCTCGGGACGGGTCGGGAACAGCGGCGCCGCCGCGGTGTGGATCTCAAAGTTATCGTAGCCGTAGATACGGGTGATCTCCTCGATGATGTCCGCCTTGATCGTGACGTCCTTGGTAGCGCGCCATGAGGGAACGTCCACGGTGAAATCATCGCCGCTCACGCTGACGGTGAAACCGAGGCGCTCCAGAGTGGACACGATGGTATCGTTGTCGATCCTGATGCCGGTGTAGCGATCGACATATGCCCTGTCAAAGCTGAGGGTGACCTGCGGATAATGGAAAGCGTAATCGTCGGTCAGCGAGGAAACGACCTCCACGCCGCCGTCGTACTGCTTGAGCAGGTAGACAAAGCGGGCGATCGCGGCCGTGGTCAGCTCGGGATCGAGCGACTTTTCGTAGCGCATGGAGGAATCGGTACGGTGAGACAGACGGACGGTGGACTTGCGGATGGAGGTCGCGTCAAAGGTGGCGGACTCCAGCGTCAGGGTATGGGTATCCTCAACGATCTCGCTGTCCAGACCGCCCATGATGCCCGCGATCGCGACAGGGATGTCGCCGTTGCAGATTATCAGGGTATCGGTGTCGATATTGCGCTCCACGCCGTCGAGGGTCCGGAACGTAAAGGGCGCATCAAAGCGCTTGATGCGGATATTCTCCACCTTGCGGGAGTCGAATGCGTGCATCGGCTGACCCATCTCGAGCATCAGATAGTTGGTCATGTCGGCAAGGAAGTTGATGGCGCGCATGCCGCAGTAATACAGACGGATGCGCATATTGACGGGAGAAACGCTGCGGCTGATGTTCTCAAACTGCAGGCAGCTGTAGCGCTGGCACAGCGGATCCTCGATCTTCATATCGACCTTGGGAAGATCGCGATAGGCATTAAGATCGTCAAAATCAAGAGGCTTGAGCGGACGCTTGGCGATCGCGGCGAATTCACGCGCGATGCCGTAGTGGCTCCACAGGTCGGGGCGGTTGGTCAGCGACTTGTTGTCCACCTCAAAAACGACATCGTCGATCGCGTAGATATCCTTGACGTCGGTGCCGGGGGCAGCATCGTCGGTGATCTCCATGATGCCGCTGTGGTCGTCGCTGATGCCGATCTCAGACTCGGAACAGCACATGCCGTAGCTCATGTGACCGGCAAGCGGACGGGGCGCGATTTCGATCTCACCGATCCTTGCGCCGACCTTGGCAAAAGCGGTCTTCATGCCGACACGCACATTCGGCGCGCCGCAGACGACGTCGACAAGCTCCTGTGCGCCGATATCCACCTTGAGCAGATGGAGCTT
>ONAS01000130.1 GCA_900315815.1 uncultured Eubacteriales bacterium | reverse complement strand
GTCATGAAGAAGAACGAGAACGGCACAGCTCTGAGCGGCGCGAAGTTCAGCATCTACAAGACAAGCGCAAACGCGCAGAATAACCAGAGCGCGATCGGTTCCGGCACTTCGGATTCCAACGGCAAGGTGACCTTCCTTAATTCCGCAGGCGAGGAAGTCAAGCTCCAGAGCGGCACCTATTACATTGTTGAGACGCAGGCGCCCTCGGGCTACAACGTTTACGGCAAGGTGATTCCCGTCACCATCACCGCGACCTATCGCTCCGCCATACCGATACCAAGCTGATCGTACCTCAGACCGGCGGCTATGTGATGTATCTCTACATCGCGGGCGCGGCATCGCTCGTTCTCGGCGGCGTGATGCTCTTTATCATCAAGAGAAGCAAGAAGAACAGCAAGTAAGATAAGACGATGAAAAAGCTGAAACCTCTGTTCGCTATTCTGACCGCCGCGCTGATACTGTTCAGCGCGGTGTGCTTCCTCTATCCCGCAATCAGCAACGCGATCAACGAGCAATACAACGAGAGCCGGATCGACGATTACAACAATAATGTGGACTCGATTTCACAGGAAGATATAGATGATTATTTTTCTGTTGCGGAAAAATACAACAAAGCACTGGCAACCGACGTCAGCGCCGATGACAGCAGTATGTCAATTTTATCTCATTACGATGAAATTCTTGACTTGGACGACGGCGTTATGGGATATGTGGAGATTCCTTCAATCAATGTCCGTCTCCCGATTTACCACGGAGAGAGCGAGGATGTGCTGACCAAAGGCGCGGCTCATTTAGAGCATACTTCCTTTCCGATCGGCGGCGAAAGCACCCACGTCTGCATCTCGGCGCACTGCGGCTATCCGACGCAGAAGTTCTTCGATGATATCGACGAGTTGGAAAACGGCGACGAAATCTACATTTACGTTCTTGACCGGACGCTGAAATACACCGTCACCGGTACAGACGTGGTAGAGCCTGACGATTCGAGCAAGCTGGAGGTCGTTCAGGGAAAGGATTTGCTGACGCTCGTGACCTGCACTCCCTACGGCGTTAACAGTCACAGGCTGTTGGTTCACGCGGAGCGCGCGCCATTTGAAGCCGCCACATCAGATTCGGCAGCGACGGTATCTCAGGTAACAAGAACGGTGCCGAAAAGCCATCAGCTCCAAATCATCATCGCCGGACTTGCCGTTATAGCCGTTGTGATTGTGAAAATCTATTTTTGGCGCAGAAAACGGCGGAGGTTTCGGCAAGCTACGGAGGTAACAAAATGACAGAATGGGATCGCCTGCACAGACGGGCGCAAATGATCAAGGACAGATACCCTGCCGGAACGCGCATCATGCTGCTTCACATGGGCAGCGACCCGCGACCGATTGAGCCGAACAGCAAAGGAACAGTAGTTGCCGTAGATGATATCGGCACGGTTCACTGTGATTTCGATAACGGCAGGAGCCTGGGCATGATTCCCGGCGAGGATACCTTCCGCACCCTCACCGCCGAGGAAATTGCGGAGGAACAGTGTGTCGACGAGAGCGAAGCACCGACGATGAAGCTGTGAGGTTTTCATGGAGCATTACATTGAAATCCCGCCGCAGCTCGTCGAGCCGCTTTTGGAACACGCCGCCGAAACAGGACTTTCCGTTGAGGAAATCGTGGAGTCGGCAATCAAAAACTACTTGGAAAGGATGATCAAAAATGCCTGACGTCGCAAAGAAAGGCATTACCGTAAAGGTGGCTGCGGAGCTTCACGCGGAGGTCAGCGAATATATCCGCAGCCACGGCATGACAATGTCGGAGTTCGTTGCCGTTGCCTTGGACAACGAACTCCACCCAAAAATTTCAGAGAAAGAAGGAAATATCATGGCAAACACAAGAACTGTTGCGTTTCAGGTGCCCGAGGAAATGTTTCAGCGCATCAAGGACTACCTGCACCGCAACAACATGACACAGAAGCAGTTCCTGCTCGGACTCATAGAGCGCGAGCTCGACCGCGAGCAGACCGCCCGTGAGAGCGAGAACGCCGGTTTTGAGCGCGAAAGCGAGCAGGACGAGGATGAACCCGATTACAGCGAAAACGGCGCTGTGGACGATTTCGAGGGCGATTCTGACGAGGATGAGTTTGAGGACGAATCCGAGGATGAATACAACGAAGAAGATTCCGAGTTTGACGATGAAGAATCCGACGATGAGGATTTCGGCGATGATGAATCCGATGATGAGGATTTCGAAGACGATGAAGCCGAGGACGAGGGCTTTGAAATGAGCATGTAAAGGAGGATACTTTTACTTAGGTCGGATGCCGTATGGCGATCCGATTTTTTGATATGTTTTCGGGTATCGGCGGTTTTCGCAGTGGCTTGGAAGCCGTCGGCGGCTTTGAATGCATCGGTCACTGCGAGATCGACCCTTACCCGAACACAGCATACAACGCAATTTTTGATACGAGAGGTGAATATTACTGTGACGACGCAAGAAAAATCAATCCCGACGAA
>ONAS01000032.1 GCA_900315815.1 uncultured Eubacteriales bacterium | reverse complement strand
ATTTCCCTTGTCCAGCCAAAATTTGCGGTACTTCTAAACTATTACATTGTAAATATTCTTTTAATTATTTCTCTGTCCTCTTGACGGGGTGCGGTTCAGGATCCTACAGCGGCGGTCGTTGCTTCTTGTATTATTCGAATTCAGAAAAATAAATAATTCATATTTGGAATTATTCTGATAACTTCGCGTCGGCTTTTTTCTGGAAGCTGTCGGCTTTGACGGTGAAGCGGGTGTGCGTGCCTTTGCCGATCAGTCCCGCGTTGTCGAAAACCTCGACCTCAAAGTCAAGCTGTCTGCCATCGAAGGCGGTCAGCTTGCTTTTGCAGACGACGGACGCGCCGATGGGGGAGGCAGAGAGGTGGTCGATCGTGACGTTCGTGCCGACAGAGGTGATTCCCTCGTCAAGCAGTTCTTCGACGCTCTCGGCACAGCAGCCCTCGACAAGGGCGATCATCGCAGGCGTCGCGAAGACCTTCAGCGTGCCGCTTCCCATCGTGATCGCGGTGTTTTCCGTTGTGACGGCAACGCGCTTTTCACCGGTTACACCGGGTTGTATCTCGTTCATATGATGACTCCTTCTGAAAAAGTGCAGGGGAGGGACATGCCCTCCCCAAAGCTATTGTTTTCGTATGACCCACCGTTGATGAAGCATCAGTGAAAATGATGTTTGCAATAGGTGGAGCGGGTGCAGCATCACGCTGCTTATTCGTACTCTACGACGTTGACCCAGCGGTCGAGGAATTCCTTCTCGTTTTCCTTGCCCTTGACGCTCTGTGTGCAGGCGACGATCGGCATCCAGCGCTGGACATACTGCTTTGCGGTGTCGTTCGCCTTGCAGAACATGTCGAGATACTTTTCGCCGATCTCCTGCTGTCCCTTCAGACAGAACAGCATATAGGCGCGCGCGGCGTCAGCGGCGGCGTTGCCCTGAGTGACATGGGACCAGTCGAGGATATAATAGCTGCCGCCGGGAGTGATGATGATGTTGGACGGTGTGAAATCGCCGTGGCAGATCTTCTTGTGATCCTTCATCGAGTTCAGGCGGGTGTGCAGCTCATAGCGGGTGGTCGCGTCATAGCGGGACGCGGATATCTTGCGGTGGAATTTATCCTTGATCTTGTTCAGCAGGGGAGCCTCTTTCGAGAAGATCTCCTTCTGGATATTGACAAACAGCTCCAGATATTCGTCGATCTTATCGGGATTCTCATCCATCAGATCCTTGAGTGTCGTGCCGGGGATATATTCAAGGCGGATCGCCCATTTTCCGTCGATCTTGCTGACCTCAAGGAGCTTCGGCACATTCAGTCCGGTTTCCTCGATACGCGCCTGGTTCAGCGCCTCGTTGAGGATATCCGCCTTGCTGAAATCGCTCTCAAATACCTTGAGTACCGTGTCGCCGTCCTTATAGATGGCCTTTTTGGAACGCTGGGCTAAAACCTCATAATTGCTGCTCATGATTCTGCCTCCTTAAATATCCTGATGCTCGCCGTAGTAGGCGTTGAGATACATCTGCTTGATTTCGCTGATCAGCGGATAGCGCGGGTTAGCGCCGGTGCACTGGTCGTCGAACGCTTGCTCTGACATCTCGTCGAGGGTGGAGAGGAACGCCTCTTCATCCGGGACATAATCGCGGATGGTCGGCTTGATCTCGATCGCGGCCTTCAGCTCGTCGATCTTGTTCAGCAGACCCTGTAATTTCTCGCTGTCGTCCTTGCCGGCAATACCCAGCGACTCGGCGATCTCGGCGTATCTTCTGAGGGTATGCGGATGATCGTACTGCGGGAAGGTACCCATCTTTGTGGGAGCTTCCTTGCTGTTGAACAGCAGGACCTCGTTCATCATCAGGGCGTTCGCGATACCGTGCGGGATGTGGTGGAACGCGCCCAGCTTGTGTGCCATGGAGTGCATCACGCCGAGGAACGCGTTGGCAAATGCCATGCCTGCCATGGTGGCGGCGTTTGCCATCTTTTCTCTGGCTTCCTTGTCCGGAACACCGGTCGCGGCGCTCTGATATGCTTTCGGCAGATATTCAAAGATGACCTGCAAGGCCTGCTTTGCCAGACCGTCGGTGTAATCGGTCGCCATGATGGACGCATATGCCTCCAGAGCGTGGGAGACCGCGTCGATACCGGATGCGGAGGTCAGACCGCGCGGAGCGTTCATCATCATGTCAGCGTCAACGATCGCCATATCGGGCATCAGCTCATAGTCGGCAAGCGGATATTTGATGCCGCTGACCTCGTCGGTGATGACCGCGAACGGGGTCACCTCGGAGCCGGTGCCTGCGGAGGTCGGGATCGCGATGAAGTAGGCCTTTTCGCCCATATGCGGGAAGCCGTACACGCGCTTGCGGATATCCATGAAGCGCATCGCCATGTCCTCAAAGTCAACGTCCGGATGCTCATAGAGCACCCACATGATCTTTGCCGCGTCCATCGGTGAGCCGCCGCCGACCGCGATGATCACGTCGGGCTTGAAGGACTTCATCAGCTCGGCGCCCATCTTTGCGCAGGCGAGCGTCGGGTCGGGAGCGACCTCAGAGAAGGTGGTGTGCATGATGCCCATCTCGTCCAGCTTCTTCTCGATCGGCGCGGTGTAGCCGTTCGCGTACAGGAAGCTGTCGGTCACGATAAACGCTTTCTTTTTATTCAGCTCGCCGCCCAGCTCGTCGAGTGCGACGGACAGACAGCCTTGCTTGACATAAACCTTTTCGGGAGCTCTGAACCACAGCATATTGTTTCTCCTTTTCGCAACAGTTTTGACGTTCAAGAGATGCTTGACGCCGACGTTCTCATGGATCGAGTTGCCGCCCCAGCTGCCGCAGCCCAGTGTCAGCGACGGAGCGAGGTTGAAGTTGTAGATATCGCCGATACCGCCGTGGGACGACGGGGTGTTGACCACGATACGGCAGGTCTTCATGCGGCTTTCGAATTCACGCAGGACGTCCGCGCGGGTGAGCTCGTTGATATAGATGGAGGAGGTGTGACCGTAGCCGCCGTCGGCGATCAGCTGTTCGGCGTTGTCGAACGCTTCCTCGATGGTGTCGTATTTGTACATGGCGAGCACGGGGGAGAGCTTCTCGTGCGCGAATTCCTCGCTGAGATCAACGCTCTCTACCTCGCCGATCAGGACCTTGGATTCCTTCGGAATGTCAACGCCGCTGAGCTGTGCGATCTTCCACGCGCTCTGACCGACGATCTTCGCGTTCAGCGAGCCGTTGATGATGATGGTCTTGCGGACCTTGTCCAGCTCGTCGGGCTTCAAGAAATAACAGCCGCGATACAGGAATTCCGCCTTGACCTTGTCGTAGACAGACGCCGGAACGTGAACGCTCTGCTCGGACGCGCAGATCATACCGTTGTCAAAGGTCTTGGAATGGATGATGGAGTTGACGGCAAGCACGATGTCCGCGCTCTCGTCGATGATCGCGGGTGTGTTGCCTGCGCCGACGCCCAGAGCGGGCTTGCCGGAGCTGTACGCCGCCTTGACCATGCCGGGACCGCCGGTCGCGAGGATGATGTCCGCCTCTTTCATCAGGGTGTTGGTCATATCCAGCGACGGTACGTCGATCCATTCGATGATACCCTCGGGAGCGCCTGCCTTGACGGCCGCTTCAAGAACGATCTGCGCCGCCGTGATCGTGCTTTTCTTTGCACGCGGATGGGGAGAGATGATGATGCCGTTGCGGGTCTTGAGAGAGATCAGGCATTTGAAGATCGCGGTCGAGGTGGGGTTGGTGGTGGGGATGACCGCCGCGACAACGCCGATCGGCTCGGCGATGCGGACGGTGCCTGCCGCCGCGTTCTCTTCAATCACGCCGCAGGTGACGGTGTTCTTGTAGGCGTTGTAAATATATTCGGCGGCATAGTTGTTCTTGATGACCTTGTCTTCGACGACGCCCATGCCGGTTTCCTCCACGGCGAGCTTCGCAAGACGCAGGCGCGCCTTGTTGGCGGCGAGAGCGGCAGCCTTGAAGATGGCGTCCACCTGCTCCTGAGTATAGGTCGAGAACTTTTTCTGCGCCTCTCTGACGCTGTCGATCCTTTTTTCAAGGACTTCGACGCTGTCAACGGGGATGCGTTCTGTGTTCATAACAATTCCTCCTTTGGTCGGCGAAATACGCGATAATGTGCCTATTCACGCCTTTTATACAAGTATAGCATACGCCGGTTAACTATGCAACTTGCATTTAACACAAAGATGGATGAATAATTTGTGAAAGATTGTGTTAAATTTTTAACGATCGCTTTTGGATACGCATTTCTCTGCGGCGCTCGCCTGTCGTTGCAAAAAATCCATCAGAATCGGGAACCTTTTTGAAACATATTCATCCGCATAATCGTCTATCTTACAGAGGACCGAAAACGCATCCCTTTCAAGCGCCGGATCAATATGCTTCCCCTCATACCGGCGGCGTGATCTGTCGGCTTATGATCGCGCCGCCGGATTTCCCATATTCCGAAACGAACGCCCGATAGAATGCTGTCGGGCGTTTGTTTTCCTATGCAAAAAAGCAGCCTATAATCAGACTGCTTTTTTCGATATCAGAATTATTTATTTTTCTTTCTGAGAATTTACGCTTCCAGAAGCTTTTCCGCTGCGGCGAGCTTTGTGCAGACGCAGAAGATATCCATCGCCTTATCAAGCTCCTCGGTCGTGGGGAAGGTCGGCGCGATGCGGATGTTGGAGTCATGCGGATCCTTGCCGTAGGGATAGGTAGCGCCGGCGCTGGTCAGCGTCACGCCTGCCTCTTTGCACAGGGCGACAACGCGCTTTGCCGTGCCGTCGAGAACGTCAACACAGACGAAGTAGCCGCCGTTGGGCTTTAAGTAGCGGATGATCCCCAGCTCGGTGAGGTTCTTTTCGATCTTATCGACGACCAGATTGAAGCGGGGCTCAAGTACCGCGCGGTGCTTCTGCATATGCGCGAGGATGCCCTCTGTGTTGCCGAAAAAGCGCACATGGCGGAGCATGTTGATCTTGTCGTAGCCGATGGTCTGGTATTTATACTTGTTCTTGATGACTTTGAGGTTGTTCTCGGAAGCCGCCATCGCCGCGACGCCGGAGCCGGGGAAGGTGATCTTGGAGGTGGAGCAGAAGCAGATCGGCAGGTCGATGTTGCCGGTCTTTTTGCACTCGTCCATAATGCTGATCAGGTGGTCGGGCGTGTCGGTCAGGTCATGGATGCAGTACGCGTCGTCCCACATGATGCGGAAATCCTTCGCCGCGGGCTTGAGGTTCGCAAAGCGGCGGACAGTCTCGTCGGAGTAGGTGATGCCCTGCGGGTTCGAATATTTCGGAACACACCAGATACCCTTGACGGTGGGATCCTTGACAAGCTCTTCCACAACGTCCATGTCGGGACCTTCCCATGTCATCGGGACGTTGATCATTTGGAAGCCGAAGTATTCGGTGATGCCGAAGTGACGGTCATAGCCGGGAACGGGGCAGAGGAACTTTCTGTCCTTGACCTCGTCCCATGCGGGCATGCCCTCGACTACGGGCTTGGTCATAAAGCAGGAGATGGTGTCGAACATCATGTTCAGCGACGAGTTGCCGCCCACCATGACCATTTCGGGATCGACCTCGAGCATCCATGCCATCATGCGCTTGCACTCGGGGATGCCCTCCAGTACGCCGTAGTTGCGGCAGTCGGAGCCGTCCTCGGTGCGGCAGTCGGAATCACTGTGAATGATGTCGAGCATCGGCAGGGACAGGTGAAGCTGCTCCTGACCGGGACATCCGCGCGCCATGTTGAGCTTCAGCCCAAGCGCCTTATACTCCTCAAATTCCTGCCGTAAAGCCTCCGCTTCTGCGGCAAGCTGTTCCCTGGAATATTCTTTGTATTGCATTTTGCACCCTTCTTTACATAAAATTGCAAAATTTTTCAAACTATCAGAAATATAATACCGCAAATCGAACTGCTTTGCAATACTTTTGTGCGATTCCTGCAAAATTTGTTGATATTAGTATATTCAACAGCCGTGCAAAGGTGACATTTGTATTGTTGTATGCAAAAAGAAGGGGCGGGATCGCTTCCGCTCCTTCAGAATGTCAATAGATAATTGGTATCAGTGCGGATTATACGAATATGATCAGAAGAATGCCGGCCATCAGCAAAACGCCCCCGACAATCAACTCAATCAATCCCACCCGCTTTGCGAAGCGCGTGGTTTTGCGCCCTGCTGCATAATCCTTTTCGAAGGCGTTGATGAGATTGTATTTCTTTTTGAAATAAATGAAGTACCCGAACATCAGGAACGCCAACCCCACTGCGACCGTGATGATTTTTAATACAATCATATTATCACCCTGAAACTAAGGGGCTGAGAACAGCGCTCAGCCCCTTAATAGCGAAATGATTCATTTGACCCGCCGCTTACGCAGCGTCATATCGGAATGATGTTTGCAAAAGGCGGATAAAAGCACGCGTTCCTTAGCCGAAATATCTCTTCAGCAGACCCTTGAAGCCGGCGCCGTGGCGGGCTTCGTCACGAGCCATCTCATGGACGGTGTCATGAATCGCGTCAAGATCGGCTGCCTTTGCGCGCTTGGCAAGATCGAGCTTGCCGGCGCAGGCGCCTGTTTCAGCCTCTACGCGCATCTCCAGATTCTTCTTGGTGCTGTCGGTCAGGACCTCGCCCAGCAGCTCGGCGAATTTTGCGGCATGCTCAGCCTCTTCGAACGCGTACTTGGTGAACGCGGCGGCTACCTCGGGATAGCCCTCTCTGTCGGCAACGCGTGCCATCGCAAGGTACATACCGACCTCGCTGCACTCTCCTTCAAAGTTGGAACGCAGATCGGCCTTGATGTCCTCTGCAACATCGGCGGCTACGCCCAGAACATGCTCGCAGGCAAAGCCGGCGTCTTCGGTGACCTCATTGAACTTGGAGCCGAGAACCTTACAAACCGGGCACTTTTCGGGCGGCTCGGGACCCTCATGTACGTATCCGCATACGGGACAAACCCACTTTTTCAAAATAAATTCCTCCTTCATAAAATAAAAAATATCTCTGTTATCAGATTAACTGAATCATAGCATAGAACACCTCTTTTAAATTTCGTATTTGGAATATAAAATGAATTTTTTGAATATAATTTGATAACGTTTTCAAGGAGTGATTTGTTATGCCGTCAGTCTTTCTGAGTCCGTCCCTGCAGGAGTGGAATCCCTACGTCAACGGGGGCAGCGAGGAGTACTTCATGAACCTTATCGCGGACGCGATCGAGCCCTATCTGACCGCGTCGGGGATCCGCTTTGCCCGCAATTCTCCGACCCAGACGCTGTCACAGGCGATCGCGCAAAGCAACGCCGGGAATTACGACCTGCATCTCGCCATCCACAGCAACGCCGCGGGATCTGCCAACAGCGGGAATGTGCGCGGTACAGATGTCTATTATTTTCCGACGAGCGCGTCGGGCAAACGCGCCGCGCAGATCATCGCAGAAAACTACCGCGATATCTATCCCTTGCCGGACAGGGTGAAAACCGTCGCGTCGTCCTCTCTCGCGGAGCTCAGACGCACCAAGGCGCCCGCCGTGCTGATCGAGACCGCATATCATGACAATCTTGCCGACGCGGAGTGGATCCAGGAGAATATCGGCGCTATCGGCAGAAATCTCGCCATGAGCGTCGCGGAATTCTTAGGCGTTCCTTTTGTCGATTTATAGCGGAAAATTGAATAAATACCTTGCATAAGAAACGGGCTGTGTGCTATAATACAATTATCTATCACCATATAGATGGCTGTGACTGTATGCACACGGCTTTTATGCGTAAAACTCTGTGAAGGAAGTGTTATGATGGAAACAAAGGATATGCGTATCATCAACTCGACGATGATGAAGCTCAAAAAGAACAATATGGCGGCTTACTATGTAGAGACTGCCGCAGAGGTCGTACCGCTGGTAAAGACCCTGATCAAGGAAGGTGAGACCGTCACCCACGGCGGCTCTGAAACCATCAAGCAGTGCGGTATCGTCGACCTGCTCAACAGCGGCGCGTACAATTACCTTGACCGCTCCAAGGCCGAGACCCGTGAGGAAGTGGAAAAGATCTACCGCGAGGCATATTTTGCCGATACCTATTTTGCCAGCGCGAACGCTGTGACCGAGAGCGGTCTGCTCTATAATGTGGACGGCAATTCCAACCGCGTTTCCGCGATCCTGTACGGCCCCAAGCAGGTCATCATGATCTGCGGTTACAATAAGATCGTCAAGGATCTTGACGAGGCGACGTACCGTGTAAAGAAGTACGCTTCTCCCCAGAACACCAAGCGCCTCGGCGCGGATACCTACTGCGCGAACGCGGGCGAGTGTCTGTCAGTCGGACGCGACGCGTCGTATATGTGCGACGGCTGCCGCAACGAGGGACGCATCTGCTGCAACTATGTGATCTCTGCGCGTCAGCGTCACAAGGACAGGATCAAGGTCATCCTCGTCGGCGAAGAGCTGGGTTATTGATCGGCAGTGATCGGTTGGCGGTCATCAGCCGTCAGACGCTGTCCGCACCGGATCCCTGTATGTGACCCAAAGCGCGGCGCGTTTTCCTGAAGATCCGCCAACTGCCAACCGCCAACTAACAACCAACAACCAACAATTGCCAACTAACAACTGCCAACCAACAACTACCAACTAAGATATATGTAGAGCGGACGAGCCGCTCTTATTCGCAATCGCTGTTTTTCTGATCGGTGGTTTGCTTTTTGGAATCATTCTGCGGACAATTCTGCACGCTGTCGGTGGTTTTCTTGCTCTGCTTCTGTGAATTGTTCTGCGCCTGGTTCTTGTTGTTTTTCTTGCTCACGCGATGACCTCCTTTTATCAGAATACTATTATTATGTGCCGATCGGGGTGAATTATGATGGCGATCATGAACGCTTTTTTCGACAGGATGAGAGAGCTGCTCGGCGATGATATCGATCGGTATCTTGAGACCGTCGATCAAGAGCCGTATCGCGGCATCCGTGTCAATACCCTGAAAATGACCGCCGAGGAGCTGCTTCCGCTTCTGCCGTTTGCGGGAGAGCGGACGCCGTTCTGTGAGGACGGCTACTATGTTTCCGCCGAAAAGCTCGGAAAGCATCCGCTGCACCATGCGGGAGCGTTCTATGTCCAGGAGCCGTCGGCGATGTCCGCTGTGACAGCGCTGGACGTCAAGCCCGGTGATAAGGTGCTGGATATGTGTGCCGCTCCGGGCGGCAAAAGCACCCAGATCGCCGCACGTCTGGGCGGAACGGGTCTGCTGTGGGCGAATGAGATCGTCCGGCCGCGCGCCCATATCCTGCTGTCCAATATCGAGCGCATGGGCGTCAAGAATGCCGTCGTCTCCAACATGGAGTCGGACAGGCTCTCCGCCATGCTTGCGGGTTTTTTCGACAAGGTATTGGTGGATGCGCCCTGCTCCGGCGAGGGGATGTTCCGCAAGGACAAGGACGCGATCTTTGAATGGTCGCCCGAGCATTCCCGCGCGTGCGCCGAGCGTCAGAAGGCGATACTGGACGTATCCGCCGCGGCTGTCGCGCCGAACGGCTATATGGTCTATTCCACCTGCACGTTCTCGCGCGATGAAAACGAGGGCGTCGTGGAGGACTTCCTCGGCAGACACCCCGAGTTTGAGCTTGTTGATACCGGCTGCCGCTTCGGCGAGCCGTCGAGCTTCGGCGAGGGCATGGAGCTGTGCCGCAGGATATTCCCTTATCACGGCGGCGAGGGGCATTTTGTCGCGAAGTTCCGCAAAAACGGCGGAAAGCCCTACGCGGGAGGCAGCTATACCTATCGGGAGCCGTCGAAGGATGAGCGCAAGGCGATCGAGGCGTTTGTCGCCGACATCCTGCGCAATCCCGGCTTCCGCCACTACCACGTCATTGACGACCGCATCCTCAATCTGCCCGATCCGGAGCTTCTCCCGGATATGAGCGGCATGAATATCCTGCGCGCCGGCATGAAGCTCGGCGATTTCAAAAAGGGCAGGATAGAGCCGCACCATAATCTCGCGACCGCGCTGACTCCCGACCAGTTCAAGCGCAGGCTGATCCTGCGCTGCACGGACGAGCTTGCGGGACGGTATATCAGCGGCGAGGAAGTGGAGATAGACCGCTGGATCAAGGGATGGTCGGTGGTGACCGTCGACGGCATCACCCTCGGACTGGGCAAGGCGAGCGATGGCAGACTCAAGAATAAATATCCGAAAGGACTCCGCACCCTTCCATGGAAAGACTTACAAATATAAGCACGGTCAGGGAACTGCTTTCGCGTCACGGATTCACCGTTTCCAAGGCGCTGGGACAGAATTTCCTGATCAATCCGTCGGTGTGTCCCCGTATGGCGGACGCCGCCGTCACGGATGAGAATACCGGCGTTCTGGAGATCGGACCCGGTATCGGAGTACTGACCAACGAACTGCTCAAAAGGGCGAAAAAGGTCGTCGCCGTCGAGCTGGACAAGCGGCTGATCCCTGTCCTCGGCGAAACGCTCTCGGAATATGACAACCTCAAGGTCATCAACGCCGATGTGATGGAGCTGGATCTGAACCGGCTGATCGCAGAGGAATTCCCCGATATGCGGGTGGTCGTATGCGCCAACCTGCCGTATTACATCACCTCGCCGATCCTGATGAAGCTCCTGGAGGAGCGCCTGCCGGTGGAGACGATCACCGTCATGGTACAGAAGGAGGCAGCCCTGCGCCTGTGCGCCGCGGAAGGCTCCCGCGAAAGCTCTGCGATCACCGCCGCCGTGCGCTATTACGCGGAGCCTCAGCTGCTGTTCCATGTGTCGTCCGGTTCGTTCATGCCTGCTCCCAAGGTGGATTCCGCCGTCATCCGGCTGACACTGAGAGAGCCGGAATGCAAGCCGCATGACGAAAAGCTGTTTTTCCGCGTCATCAAGGCGGCGTTTGCTCAGCGGCGCAAGACCGTCCTCAATTCCATGGCTTCGTCGCTGTCCCTTGACAAGAGTGAATTGAGTGGTATACTGGAATCAGCGGGCGTATCGCCCACGGCAAGAGCGGAAAAGCTGACCCTGAATGATTTCGCGCGGATCTCCGACGCGATGGAGGAGGCCGGCATATGTTCCGGCAAGCAGAAGAATACAGGAGGTTGAGATGGATAAAAAGAATCTGATTTCTCTGATAGTACTGATGGTGCTTCTGCTGATCTGCATCTCTTTGATGGCTGTTTCACTGCTGGTCAGGGAGCGTACCTTCGGTCAGGTCTCCGGCTATATCGCCATCGCCTGCATCGTGATCACCGTTGTCGGTGTGATCATCATCATGCGCTCCAATAAACCTAATAAGGATAACAAACAGTGACGTACACTGAACCTGTGAAGGCTTCCGTTGGGAGCCTTTTCTTTTTTGTCATAAAAAGATCGGACGGCTCATACATTGAGAGTAGCAAAATGTGCGCTGCCGCGTCGCGGTTGTTCCGGTCATCGGGACGAATCGGAAAGCGGCCGCGAAAGGAGCGAAAAGGATGGAATACAATCTCACCAAAAACAGCGTCATGACGGCAGGCTGGCTGCTGGACACCGTCAGCGAGGAGCCTGTGGACGTCGACGTGACCCTGCCGGATTACTGTCCCGATATCGAGCGGATCCTCAAGTGCTGTCTGATCCCCAAGGTGTACATGGCGAACGTATCCGGCGACCGTTTGAATGTGGACGGCGGGGCATGTGTCCGCGTCATTTATCTGGACGGCGGCAAGGGGTGTGTCCGCTCGTTCGAGCATACCGTGCCGTTTTCTCAGAGCTTTCCGCTGAAGGACAGCCCCGACCGCTGTGCGGTGTATACGGACGTGAAGCCGGAATATATCAACTGCCGCGCGCTGAGTCCGCGCAAGCTCAGTCTGCACGGCGCGTTTTCGCTGTATGCGCGGATCGCGGTACCGAAGCCGCTCGAATACCGTACCTATGACGGCGATGATCTGCAGATCAAGACAGCTTCCTCGCCGGTTTCCGCCCTCAGCGGACTGTGCTGTGATATGTTCAGCCTGACGGAGGACGTCCCGATGAACGGCAAGCCTTCCGTGTCCTCCGTGATCAGCCATCAACTGCGCATGCGCATCACGGAGCTGAAAGCCATCCACAACAAGATCATGGTGACTGCCGAGGGCAGGCTGGAGCTGGTCTATCTCAGCGGCGACGACATCGAGTGCATGACCTGCGTTTTCCCAATCTCCCATATCGCGGACTGCGAAGGGGTAGAGGACGGTGATGTGATCGACGGCAGGCCGGATGTCCTGACCTATGATATGAGCCGTACCGATGATTCTCCGGACGGTTCGTCGGTGCTCAGCCTCGATATGAAGCTCTGCTTCAATGCGCTTTGCTGGCGTGAGCACGTGATCACCCTGATCGAGGATGCGTATTCCACGGAAACAGAGGCGCAGCCGACCCTCAGTCCGATGACCTTCTGTACCCGGCGGCAGCGGCTCAGCTTTACGGATATCGCCAAGGAGTGCATCGGTCTCGACGACGATTCCTTTGCGCGGGTGATCGATGTTCACTGCGAACGGATCCAGGTCAGCGCGGCGGTCTCCGGCGGCGCGCCGCTGTTGTCCTCCAAGGCGGCGATCGACGTGCTGTATGAGAACGCGGAGGGCGATACGAAATATCTGTCGCGCGATGTGGATTTCAACTATAATCCCTCTGTCGACGACTGTGACGCCGTAGAGGGCGTGACCGCCTGCATCGACAGCCTGAGCTACCGCATCATCAACGAGCATACCATCGAGCTGCGCGCGGAGATCGTTTATCGGATGACCGTATGCCGCAATATCAGCCGTTCCGCGGTGACGGCGGTGACGGCCGACGACGACGCTCCCATCAAGACCGCCGACAGCGCGCTGATCCTTTACTACGCCGATAAGGGCGAACGGATATGGGACATTTCCAAGCGCTTTTGCTCCCGCCCGTCGGATATCCTTGCGGAGAATGAGCTGGAGGAGGACGTCCTCACGGGGGACGTCATGCTGTTGATACCGACTGCCTGAGCAGTCGACAGCATCGACTGCCGACCGCTGACCACCAACTAATCATAACGGAGGAAATATGGAAGAAAGAAGCATCTATAAGGATATTGAATGCCGTACCGGCGGCAATATCTATATCGGCGTGGTGGGGCCGGTCCGTACGGGCAAATCCACCTTTATCAAGAGATTCATGGACACCCTCGTGATACCGCATATCGACGATGACCATCTCAGAGAGCGCATGAACGACGAACTGCCGCAGAGCGCGGCGGGACGTACCATCATGACCACCGAGCCGAAATTCGTTCCGGAAAACGCCGTGCCGATCACCCTTGACGGAAACGCCCGCTTGAGCGTGAGGATGATCGACTGCGTGGGGTATATCGTCGATTCGGCGGCTGGCTACATCGAGGATGACGGAGAGCGCATGGTCAGGACGCCGTGGAGTGAGGAGGAAATGCCGTTCCGTCAGGCGGCGGAGCTGGGAACCTCCAAGGTCATCAACGAGCATTCCACGATCGGCGTGATGGTCACCACCGACGGCTCGATCGGCGATATCGCCCGCGAGGATTACGTCCGCGCCGAGGAGCGGGTCGCGTCCGAGCTCCAGGCGACCGGAAAACCCTATGTGATCCTGCTGAACACCGTGTCGCCGGAATCGGCGTCTTCATCTGCGCTGGCGGCGTCGCTCGCGCAGAAATACGCGGCGCCGGTGATCCCGGTGGACTGTGCGTCGCTTGACGAGAATACCGTCAAAGGGATCCTTGCCTCGGTCCTGTTTGAATTCCCCATACGCGAGATCCGGGTGGGGATGCCCGGATGGCTGAGAGGACTGGAAAAGGACAACTGGCTGAGACGGTCGGTGTTCGATGCGATCCGTGAGCGCGCCTCGCATATCCGCAAGATCCGTGAGGCGCAGGACGCCGCCAACGATCTTGCCGACGCGGAGCATATCAGCGCGGTCAGCCTGAAATCCATGGATCTCGGTACCGGCAGGGCGGATATCGCCCTCGCTGTGGAGGATGGTCTGTTTTACCGGATCCTTTCGGAGAAGAGCGGGATCGAGATCCGCTCCGAGCGTGAATTGATGGATTCCGTCTGTGCGCTTGCGGCGACAAAAAGCCGCTTTGACCGTATTGAGGCGGCGTATGACGACGTCCTCGAAAAGGGCTACGGCATCGTGATGCCGACGATGGAGGAGCTGAAGCTGGAGGAGCCGGAGATCGTGCGCAGCGCAGGAAAATACGGCATCCGCCTGAAAGCGTCGGCGCCGTCGGTTCACATGATGCGGATCTATACCACCGCCGAGGTCACACCGATCGTCGGCTCGGAGCAGCAGAGCGAGGAGCTGGTCAACTACCTGCTCAAGGAGTTTGAGGAGAGCCCCGCGAAGATCTGGGAGTCGGATATCTTCGGCAAGTCGGTGAGCGATCTCGTCAACGAGGGCCTGCACAACAAGCTGTACCGCATGCCTGAGAAGGCGCGCTCAAAGATAGGGGAGACCATGGAAAAGATCATCAACGACGGCTGTAACGGTCTGATATGTATCATCCTTTAAAATCGACAGAGCCTTTCCGCTGCGGGAGGGCTCTTCTTTGTCCGCGGCGTGCTTTCTTCCTGCTTTTTTGAAAACGCAAAATTTTGTGTTGAATTATTTGACGGTTTGCGATATAATATACCATGGACTAAGATGGACATATCCGTGTGGATGTCTGTCGTTTCGGCAAGGAGGTATATTATGAGCGGCGACAAACTGACGCTGTCACTGACGGTTCTGCTGACGGGCTTTGCGGTCGTTTTTGTGGTGCTGCTGCTGTTGATCGGTATCATCAAGCTCTACGGAACCATCATTTACAATATCCAGAACGAGGGACATAAGAAAAAGAAGGACACTAAACCCGTTAAGGTGGCCTCCGTCCCCGATAAGGTCATGGAGCCTGTCGCGGCGGTGGAAGCCGAGGAGGGGGCAGAGGTGGACGACGGCGAACTGATCGCCGTGATCTCCGCCGCGGTGTATTCCGTTTATTCTTCCTCACAGGTACGGATCAAGAGTATCCGCAAGTCGAAGCCGCGTTCTAACGCATGGCGTAGCGCGGGACTCAGCGATAACGTGAGACCGTTTTAAGGAGGGCGAATATGGATATCTGGAATGGATTTTTAAGCGCTATCGAGGGATTGGTCAAGCAATCCGGCATCCTGTCCCTCTCATGGCAGAATTATGTGATGATGGCGGTCGCATGTTTTCTGATGTATCTCGCCATCAAGAAGCAGTATGAGCCGCTTCTTCTGCTGCCGATCGCATTCGGCATGCTGCTGGTCAACCTTTATCCCGACATCATGGGCGCTCCGCATATCAATCTGGTGGAGATCGCCTCGATGGACGATCCAGCCGCAAAGGGACATGTCGTCCGTGAGATCGGCGGAAAGATCTTTTATGAGGATCCGACCTACGGCGGTCTGCTGTACTATCTCTATCAGGGCGTCAAGCTGGGAATCTACCCGCCCCTGATCTTCCTCGGCATCGGCTGTATGACCGACTTCGGTCCGCTGATCGCCAGCCCGAAGAGCTTTATCCTCGGCGCCGCGGCACAGATCGGTATTTTCATTACCTTTATCGGCGCGATCCTGCTGGGCTTCACACAGGCGCAGGCAGGCGCTATCGGCATCATCGGCGGCGCTGACGGTCCGACGGCGATCTACGTCACCTCCAAGCTGGCTCCCGAGCTGCTGGGTCCGATCGCGGTAGCGGCGTATTCCTATATGGCGCTGGTCCCGATCATCCAGCCGCCCATCATGAAGGCGCTGACCACCAAGAAGGAGCGCTCCGTCGTGATGGCGCAGCTCAGACCGGTGTCAAAGCTCGAAAAGATCATGTTCCCGGTCATCGTTGTCATCATCGTCGCGATCGCGCTGCCCTCTGCGGCCCCGCTGGTCGGCATGCTGATGCTGGGCAACATCTTCAAGGAAAGCGGCGTCGTCGAGCGTATCTCCAAGACCGCGCAGAACGAGCTGATGAACATCATCACGATCTTCCTCGGCGTGACGGTCGGCGCAACGGCGACCGGTACCGTGTTCCTGACGCCGAAGACCCTCGGCATCATCGCGCTGGGTCTGTTTGCATTCTGCATGGGCACCGCGTTCGGCGTGCTGTTCGGCAAGCTGATGTATAAGCTCTCCGGCGGCAAGGTCAATCCGCTGATCGGCTCGGCGGGCGTATCCGCTGTTCCGATGGCGGCGCGTGTTGCGAACAAGGTCGGTCAGGAGGAAAATCCCGGCAACTTCCTGCTGATGCATGCGATGGGTCCGAATGTCGCGGGCGTTATCGGTTCGGCTGTCGCGGCAGGCGTACTGATGAGCATTCTCGGATAAATCGATCACATAAGCTCCCTGTGCTTCAGGGAGCTTTTTCTGTCTGTCGGGGGATTTGTTTCGCAAGAAGCCGTGGGTGCCGGAACGGATTCCGGTATCATCTGCAAAATATTCTTTAAAGTAATTCTTCTGAAGAATAATAAAATCACTTCATGCGATATAATATAATCTGTTGAATTATGGACATAGGAGGTATTTATGTCTAAACAGATCACTATCAGCGATTTGCTGAAGATTTTTCTGGCGCACATCAAGCTGATTATTCTTATCACGATCGTCGGCGGAGGACTGGCATTTCTGTACGTGACGTATATGGTGACGCCCATCTATTCGACCAGTTCCCTGGTTCTTGTCCAGAACAGTACGTCCTTTGACTCCGGTATCGGATCCGGTCAGGGCGGAAATGACGGCAGGGTCAATATGAATGATATTTCCTCGTCTGTCACCCTTGCCAACACCTGTGCGACTCTCTTCAAGGTTGCTCCCGAGATGAAGGGCGTTATCGCCGGTGCTAACGTTAAGATCGAACCGGTCGAGGATTCCTATTTTCTGCGGGTCACTGCTGCTTCGTCCGATCCTCATACAGCGGCAAATGTCGCGAACAGCGTTGCGGATAAGGCGCACGATGTTTACAACAAATACTTTGACGCAGGTAAAGCAGAGGCTGTCGAGTATGCCGACGTTCCGTCGCGTCCTTCGTCGCCCAACAAACCCCGCTATGTGCTCATCGGTCTTCTGGCCGGTCTCGTGCTCTCTCTGGTGATTTCCTTCCTGCTTGAGATCATCGATACCACCATCAAGCCCGGAGACGATCTGTACAAGCAGTATGAGATCCCTGTATTCGCTGAGATCATCGACTTTGAGACGGAAGGCGGTATCAAGAAGAAATGAAGCTGAATCTGAAGAAAAAAACCGTCGATTCCGGTGTGGAAAAGGCAAAGAACGTTATCAGCAGCGATTCCAAGTTCGCGATCGTTGAGGGCTACAAGATCGCTCGTACCAATCTGCTGTTCTCTCTGACAGCGCTGAATAATAACTGTGTCGCCGTTACGTCATGGTCGAAGGGCGAGGGCAAGAGTACGGCTACCGTCAATCTGGCGATTTCCTTTGCAAAGATGAACAAGCGTGTTCTGCTGATCGATACCGACCTGCGCCGTCCGAATGTCCACAACCTGCTCAAGCTCAGCAACGAGACCGGTGTGTCCGATGTGGTCGCCGGTATGGGCGAGTTTGAAAATGCGGTTCACCGTGATGTCGTTGGAACGCTCGACGTCCTGACCTCCGGCGCGATCCCTCCCAACCCGTCCGAGCTGATTGCGTCGCAGGTGTTTGCCGATCTGCTTGCAAAGGCGAAGGAGGAGTACGATTACGTCATCATGGATACGCCTCCGCTCGGCGTTGTTGCCGATACCCTGCTGCTCAAGGACTTTGTCGGCGGCTATGTGATGATCGTGCGTGAACGGATCACGACTCACGGCGATATCGAAAAAGCCCTGCAAAGCGTTCACCTTGCCGACTCCAAGGTGCTGGGCTTCCTCAAGGTAGGCTGTTCCATGCGCAAGCGCGGATACAAGTACAACAAATACCATTATAATTACAACGCCTATTATTACAGATAAGCGACAACAGCAGCTTCTCCGCCTCGGAGGGGCTGTTTTTTTGCGCTTTTCGGCTCTATAATTCTTCAGAAGAACTATAATGCCGCATTTTTCCGCATTGATTAATTTTTTGTAATATTCGCAGGCTTTTATTGACTTTTTGAACAGAAGTCTGTATAATTAGCATGTTGTGATAGAATGACTATGTTGTGCCATTGTCCCCGGGACGCACAAGATATGCCGTTCTTTGAGAAAATTTATGGAGGTTCAAGGCATGAAAAGAATTCCAAAGCCTGTATTCTTCATCGTTGCCGTCCTCATACTGCTTTTCGCTTGTTCGGCATTTATCGGCGTCAAGTATTATGAGGGAGACGTCCAGCAGACCGCGATCAAGGGTCTGTCGGATATCCGATGGGGAATAGACATCCGCGGCGGTGTTGAAGCGACTTTTAAGCCCGATGAGGTAAAGAGCGCTGATTCCGACGGTTCTGCGACCGCAGACTCCGAGGACGCGGATGACAGTGACAACGCACAGATTACGGACGAGCAGATCGATTCCGCAAAGTCCATTATCGAGACCCGTATGGTAAGCCAGGGCATTACCGACTACGAGCTGTTCGCCGACTACGGCAGCAAGCGTATCATCGTACGCTTCCCGTGGAAAGAGGATGAAACAGACTTCGATCCGGTAAGCGCCGTAGACGAGCTTGCCGCGACCGCGCACCTTTCGTTCCGCAATCCGAACGGCGAAGAGGTCATGGACGGTTCCGCAGTTGCTTCGGCAAAAGCCGGCTACAACACCGAGAGCGGCAAGAACGAGTACATGGTCCTGCTCGAACTCAACAGCGAAGGCAAGCAGAAGTTTGCCGACATCACCCAGGAGTACCTCGGCAAGCCGATCTCCATCTACATGGATGATACGCTGCTGTCCGCTCCTACCGTCAAGTCGCATATCACAGACGGTTCCGCACAGATCACCGGTAACTTTGACGCGGAGAGCGCGACAAAGCTCGCCAACCAGATCAACGGCGGTGCGCTGCCCTTCACCCTGAAGGTCGCTTCCTACAGCGGTATCAGCCCGACCCTCGGTCAGAACTCTCTGACAGCGATGGGCTACGCGGCGATCATCGCATTCATCCTGATCGCGCTGTTCATGATCATCCGCTATCGCGTTCCCGGCTTCATCGCCGTTATCGCGCTGGTCGGTCAGATGGCGCTGTCCGTTGCGGCGGTCACCCGCTACTTCGGCGTATTCAATTCCTTTACGATGACCCTGCCCGGTATCGCCGGTCTGATCCTTTCTGTCGGTATGGGTGTTGACGCGAACATCATCACCGCCGAGCGTATCAAGGAAGAGTTCAGAAGCGGCAAGACGCTTGACTCTGCGATCGAAAAGGGTACCAAGAATTCTCTGTCTGCGATCATCGACGGTAATATGACCGTTGTTATCGTATCTATCATCCTGCTGCTGGTATTCGGACCGTCCAACATCCTGTCCATCATCTTCGGCCAGTCCACAACAGGTACCATCTACGCCTTCGGTTACACCCTGCTGATGGGTACCATCTCCAACTTTATCATGGGCGTATGGCTCTCGCGCGTCATGCTCAAGAGCGTCGTCGGCATCAAGTGCCTGCGTAAAAAATGGTTGTTTGGAGGTGCCGGTAAATGAAAAAGACTTTGAACTTCATCGGTAAGAGCAAGATTTTCTTCGGTATCTCGCTTTCGATCATCGCGATCGGCCTTATCTGCAACATCATTTTCGGCGCTACCCTGAACATCCAGTTCAAGGGCGGTACCATCATTTCCTACAACTATGTCGGCGAGATCGATGAGGACGCCCTGCAGGATACCATCCAGAAGGCGACTCCCGATCATACCGTAACCTTCACCGTCACCAAGGATATCATGAATAACACCGATGACGAGGATGCCTACACTGTTTCGGTCGAGTTCTCCGGTAACGAGAGCATCGAGACCGATCTGCAGAAGAGCATCACCGAGACGCTGGTCAAGGCCTTCCCGGACAACAAGTTCGAGTATCAGGAGACGACCTCCGTGGAAGCTTCGATGGGTATCAACTTCCTGCTGAAGTGTCTGACCGCGGTCGCGATCGCTTCCGCTCTGATGGTTATCTACGTCACCATCCGTTTCAAGCGCATCGGCGGTCTGTCCGCCGGTATGATGGCGCTTGTCGCGCTGTTCCACGACGTTGCGATGATCTACTTCCTGTATGTCATCTTCCGCATGCCGATCGACTCGAACTTTATCGCCGTTGTTCTGATGATCCTCGGTTACTCGCTGAACGACACCATCGTTATTTACGACCGTGTTCGTGAAGAGCGCAGACTTGCCGGCAGAGAAGCTGATCTTGCGGAAGTATTCAACAAGAGTGCTTCGGCGGTCATGCCGCGTACGATCGCGACCTCTATCACGACTTTAGTCGCTATCGGCACTGTCTATGTCGTTGCAGTTATCTTCAACCTCAGCTCCGTTCAGTCCTTCGCGCTGCCGATGATGATCGGTATCGTATCCGGTTGCTACAGCTCGCTGTGTATCGCGGGTCCGCTGTGGGTCGCATGGAACCAGCGCAAGTCCAAGAAAGCCGAATAATCCTGTGCAAATAATTACGCCGCTGCCTGATCGCAGCGGCGTTTTTGTGTCTTGATTTGTTGGGGGAGAGATGCCGTCGCGATTGCCGGGGCGCAA
This sequence comes from uncultured Eubacteriales bacterium, assembly GCA_900315815.1. GTDB lineage: Bacteria > Bacillota > Clostridia > Oscillospirales > Acutalibacteraceae > Ruminococcoides. Next base: position 444 of record ONAS01000032.1, on the reverse strand, counting down.
TAAAACAAGAAACCCCTGAGCGTGAACTCAGGGGTTTTATTGTGTTAAATTATACCGCTCTTGTTACCTTACCTGAACGTAAGCAACGGGTGCAAGCGTGTACTCTTTTAGGAGTGCCGTCAACAATAGCCTTTACTCTCTGTACGTTGGGCTTGAAGGTTCTGTTTGAACGTCTGTGTGAGTGAGAGACCTTGATGCCGAATTTAACATCCTTGCCGCAAAAATCACATTTTGCCATGCTTGTACACCTCCTTATAGTTTAGTGATACATACGTTAACTCGTTTATAATACCAGATAGTTTCAAAAAATGCAAGTGTTTTTGAAAAATATTTTACATGATTTTTTGTAGGTTTGTCAATGATGTGTTACACATTAAGAAAAAACTACCTCTCCTGTTTGCAAGAAGTGGTTAAGGAACTCCCGAGGAGATTTCCAACCGAGAG
>ONAS01000027.1 GCA_900315815.1 uncultured Eubacteriales bacterium | reverse complement strand
ATCGGCAAGGCGACCGGCAAGGACAAGGCTTCCGTTGCCGCTGACATGGCGATCTCCTCCGCACTGCTGGAGACCTCCATCGACGGCGCTACCGGCGTTATCATCAACATCACCGCTTCTCCCGACATCACCCTCGACGATATCGACGCCGCTTCCACCATGGTTGCGCAGAAGGCTGCCGAAAACGCGAACATCATCTGGGGTGCTGTGATCGACGAGGATATGAAGGACGAGATCAGCGTTACCGTTATCGCTACCGGCTGCGGCTCCACGACCGACAACTCCGGCGCGTTCCCGAACTCCTCTCCCGAGAAGACCCAGCTGGTCGACAGCGATGCGGCCGCTCCCAAGGTAGAGGTCGACTCCACCGATGATGACGACAGCTTCTATGACATCATGTCCATCTTCAATTCATAATTGAACATCATTTGAAAAGATCACGCCGCTTCGGGCTTTCGGAGCGGCGTTTTTGTCTGTCTTTCTATCTATCTCTTTTTATACTAGTTTTCAATAGAAAGAAGACAATTATTATTGAGGATGGTTTTCGCGAAGGACGCCGCTAGGCTGGCGCCTAGTAAGGACGACAACAAAGTATTGCGGAAATCAGACCAATAAGAAAGTCGAGTTTCTATTGAAAAATAGTATTAATCGGCTGTATGCAGTAAAAAACGCCTCCGAGCTTCGGAGGCGTTTGGTGTATGAAGTGTGTTTATGCCGCGACGGACGGCTCCTCGACAGGTGCTTCCGTCGGCTCGGGAAGCGAGGCGTCGGCGATCGGGATGACCTCTGTCGCGTCAGTGCCTGCGGGCGCGGTGCTCGCGGGCGCCTGTGTGGCGTCGGGAACGGGGTTGGACGGCTCTGCGCTTACCTTCAGGATGCCCTGCTTGATCTTCAGCGCGATGATCTTTCTGACCTTTGCGTCGATCTGCTCCTGTGTGATGGTGCCGTCGTCGAGCAGACTCTGCATCGCGCTGAGGTAGCTGTCCAGATCATCGGGCTGGAGGATGACGTCCACGTCAGCGTCGAACAGCCCCTTGACGATCGTTTCGTAGTCATAGCCGGTGACAGCGCCCATCTGCATGCTGTCGGTGATGACGATGCCGTTGTAGCCGAGCTCCTTGCGGAGCAGCTCGGGAACGACCTTGGAGGACAGAGAGGCGGGCATTTCGGGGTCGAGGTCGCTGACGATCAGATGACCGACCATCACCATATCTGCGCCTGCATCGATGCCTGCCTTGAAGGGCTGCAGCTCGTTCTTCTTCAGCTCCTCAACGGTCGATTTCACATAAGCGGGTCTGTCGTGAGTGTCCTCGGCGGTACTGCCGTGACCGGGGAAGTGCTTGAGCACGGTGACGACGCCGCCGTCCCGGAAGCCCTCGACCGCCGCCTTCACGAGCGTCGCCGCCTGAGCAAAATCGTCGGAATAAGCGCGGCTGCCGATGACGGTGTTATCGGGATTGCTCAGGACGTCCGCGACAGGCGCGTTATCCATATTGAAGCCGATCGCGCGGATGTTGGACGCGATGATCTCGGCGTTATCGTGCGCGACCGTCTCGCCCTTGTCCTTGTAATCCAGCATGGGCTTGAACTTCTTCGTACCGAGCTTGTCCGCGACGCGGGCAACATCGCCGCCCTCTTCATCGACCGCGATGAACAGCGGGGTAGAGGCGTATCCCTGAGAATTCTCGATCATGGTTTTTGTCTGATCGACATCGACCAGATTGCCGGCAAAGTAGATGATGCCGCCCACGGGGTATTCCTCGAGGCTCTTTTCGGTCATCGCTCCCGCTAAAGTGACGGCGCCGTCGGATCCGGAATCGTCCAGCGCAGAGGTCAGCACCTCGGGAGTTACGATGAACATCTGGCACATCTTGTCGCGGTCGGACATGTCCTTCATATAGAGATCCGCCATCGCGTTATAGTCGGGCGCCTGTGTGGGAGCCTGTGTCGGAGGCTGGGTCGGCGCGGGAGTCAGGGTCGGCTCGTCGGGCATGGTGGGAGGAACGGTCTCGGTCGCCTGTACGGAACCGCCGGCGTTATTGTCCGGCATGAATACAAAGTGCACCAGCGCGTATACGCCTGTTCCGACGATCGCAAATCCCAGCAGCATCGCGGCGATCAGCAGCGCAAGCCTTTTGCCGCCGCTGCGTCGGGGCTGCTCGTCGTCATCGTCCGGCTCGAACCTTCCGCCTCTCTCTGCGGGGGCTTCCTCAGGCTCAGGGCTGTCGATCTCGGCGTCGTCCTCGTCCAGATACCGGCTGATATCCGGGATGTCTTCCTCCTCGTCGACGGGGTCAGGTTTGACGGGCTTTGGCTCCTCCTTGACTGCTTCTTCATATTTCGCTTTTTTTCGGGCCTTTTTTGGCTCATCGTCTTCGATAAAACGAGGTTGTCTTGCCATTTTATCACCTGATTTTCTGCGTATTTTGGTTTCTGTTTTTGGAATATTCTACAAAGGAATATTTCGGCAACCCTATGTTATCATACAATATGTGGTATTGTCAATCAAATGAATGCCCCAAATCGATTCTGTAATCAAAATGTAATCCGCGGAAAAAATGTTGTAATCTGTTGAAAAATCGTCGATGCGGCGGACGGCGTGAGCGTTTCCTTCCGTGACCGGCTGTGAAGGGCTCAATAACGAAAAAGCCCTGCAGAGAGGACTCTGCAAGGCTTTCGGTATGATGAGGAAATAAATGCTTCGGTTATCAGACAACACCCTGAGCGAGCATGGCGGTGGCGACCTTCTCGAAGCCGGCGATGTTCGCGCCGACAACATAGTTGCCCTCAAAGCCGTACTTCTTGGCGGCAGCGTCAAGGTTGCGGAAGATGTTGACCATGATGCCCTGCAGCTTGCTATCGACCTCCTCGAAGGACCAGGACAGACGCTCGCTGTTCTGGCTCATCTCGAGAGCGGAGGTGGCTACGCCGCCTGCGTTGGCAGCCTTACCGGGCGCAAAGAGAACGCCGTTGCTCTGGAAGTACTCGGTAGCCTCCAGGGTGGTGGGCATGTTAGCGCCCTCGGCAACAGCGATCACGCCGTTGGCGACCAGCTTCTTCGCATCCTCGATGCCCAGCTCGTTCTGAGTCGCGCAGGGGAGAGCGATGTCGCACTTGATGTCCCAGACGTTGGAGCCTTCCGCCTTCTTGTCATGATAGACAGCGGAGGGACGCTCTGCCGCATACGCATCCAGACGGGCGCGGCGGACTTCCTTGACGTCCTTGAGAAGCTCGATATCGATGCCCTCTTCGTCATAGATCCAGCCGGTGGAATCGGAAACGGTGACGACCTTAGCGCCGAGCTGCTGAGCCTTCTGAGCGGCATAGGTGGCAACGTTGCCCGCGCCGGAGATGCAGACGGTCTTGCCGGCGATGTCGATGCCGTTGGACTTGAGCATCTCGGTGGTGAAGTACAGCAGACCGTAGCCGGTAGCCTCGGTACGCGCCAGAGAACCGCCGAAGGTCAGACCCTTACCGGTCAGAACGCCTTCATAGAGGTTTCTGATGCGCTTGTACTGACCGAACATGTAGCCGATCTCGCGAGCGCCGGTGCCGATGTCGCCGGCGGGAACGTCGGTGTCAGCGCCGATGTGGCGGCACAGCTCTGTCATAAAGCTCTGGCAGAACTTCATGATCTCGTTATCGGACTTGCCCTTGGGATCGAAGTCAGAGCCGCCCTTACCGCCGCCGATGGGCAGACCGGTCAGAGAGTTCTTGAAGATCTGCTCAAAGCCGAGGAACTTGATGATACCGATGTTGACGGACGGATGCAGACGGATACCGCCCTTGTACGGACCGATCGCGGAGTTGAACTGAACACGGTAGCCGGTGTTGACCTGGACCTGACCGTTGTCATCTACCCACGGAACGCGGAACTTGATCTGGCGCTCCGGCTCACAGATACGCTCGAGCAGCGCCTGCTTTTTATACATCTCTTCGTTAGCCTCGATCACAGGGCGCAGAGAGTTCAGAACCTCTTCAACAGCCTGCAGGAACTCGGGCTCGGAAGCGTTTTTTGCTTTTACCTTTGCCAATACTTCATCAACATAAGACATAATAATACCTCCAGTTATTAATGTTGCTGTTATCGCACAGTTAGCATTATATATCAGTTAACTTAAATTTGCAAGAGGATTATGGAAAATTTCAAAAAAATCAGAAAAATGTGGGAAGTCATGGGGAGTGATCCGTGCTTTTTGCAACAGTCGCACAAAAAGTTGCAAATAATTTAGCGTTTTGACGCAATAAACTGCCGTGTGTGAAGGATTTTGACAGGCGTCCTTCAAACGGCGCGCCGGGATAATTGCGTATTCGAATTATTCTCGTCATTTCCGCTAAGCACGGCAAAAGAATCTTGTCATTTTCATGAATTGCACTGCCCCTTTGCGGTGTGGTATACTATGATATACGTTCATTCAAAGGAGAATCTCTATGAAAAGACCCATGAAGCTGTTATCATTCCTGCTGGCGCTGACACTGCTGATCGGTGCGGTGATGATCGCTCCCGTATCGGCGTCCGCCGAGGATACCGATGACGACAGCTATGTCGTGCTGTATGCTCCCGATGATATCGGCAATATCAAATATGACCCTCAGACGCATCAGCCGGAGGAGCTGCATCGGCTGAGCGCGGGAGACAGCGTGCAGGGCGTCGTCTGTGACCGTGCGGCGCGCACCGTGACGCTCGAGGATTTCCGCCGTCCCGATCTGACGCTCGCCGTCCGCTCTGAGACAGGCGTTCTGTACACCGTCATCGTCAAGGGCGACTGTGAGCTGGCGGGACTGGGCTTTCTGTCCGGCGGAGCGCCGCATTTTGCGATCGAGGGCGACGGCGTCCTGACCGTCAACGCGGATCATCAGCAGGAAAGGGCGATCCGTCTGTTCGGAAACGACTACAGGACGGACGGCGGGAGCAAGGCGTCCCTGTGCTTCGGCAGAGACGTCAGACTGAGACTGTACGGCGCGTCGGACGTTATCAGTGCGCTGACCACCGAGGAGGAAAGCCCCTTCCAAGCCTTGAACGGCGAGACGCTGACCTGTGAGACCGGGGAAAGCACCTACGAGGGAACGGTCTCTGTCGAAGGCTATACCCCTGACCCGTACACGCAGTATCTGGGATATCGGGTCGCGAAAGCGGACGATCCCGACGGCGTCTATGCCGCAAATGAGGAATACGACGAAGCGAGCGGTGCGTTTCCGCTCGTCGTCAGAAAATACATTTACATCGAAGAGATCGACGCTTATCTGCATGACCGTTCCTTTGCGCCGCTGACAGAGAGCGAAGGGACGCTTCCCGAGGGCTTTGCCTATGTCCGCAATCCCTACGGCGCGAGGACAGAGCTGAATACACGCTCGCTGACGGAGGAGACCTGCCGCAGGGTCAGGACCGCACAGGGCGAAGAGTATCTTGTTGAGGACGGCATCCTTGACGGTCTGGACGAATGCTGGGCGATCAGCTGTCGTGCCTTTGCGGTGACCGTACCCGCCTGCGGCGCAAAGGACGCCGACGGCAGGCCGTACGCGATCATCGGCGAGCCGCGGCAGATGAGCTTCGTCGGCGGTCAGGATCCCGACGGCACGCCTCCGACGCTGCTGGAGCTGTATACCGGTCTGCAGCCGTTTGACGGAAAACAGGAGCTGGGAGAACGGGCGATATCCGCGGACGATCCCGACGGCGTCTACTGTTACAGAAAATACACATACGACGACGATACCGAGGCATACGGGGTCAGTCGCTATGTGTATGACGAAACGCGCAGCCATTACTTTGATGACGAATCCTTTGAGCCGGCGGAGCTGTCGGAGGAAGAGTTCAAAGAGAAATATACGCCGTTATACGAGGAGGACGGCGAGACTCCTGTCTGCCTGTACAATGAGGAGAATTACAGCCATGTGTATTCCGCCGATGTGTACACGGACGGCGAGAAGCAGTATGCCTGTCAAACAGAGTATGACGAGGAAGCGGGCAAAGCGCTTTTCCGTATGATCTATACCTTTGAGCCGATCGACGGTCTGACCGACAGCCGCGGCAGACAGCAGTATGCGCTGCAGCCTGCAGAGGTGCAGGATTTCGGAAAGCTCACCGAGGTAACGGAGGTTGTCCGGACCGGCGCGTATGAGCATATCGTCCCCGGGACGGAGCTGATGTACAATATCGATGCGGAGGTCACGGAGATCGATACGATGGATATCGGCAACATCTGGAATTATCGGTATATCAGCGGCAATCCGTTCTGCGAGCCGCGTTATATCCCGTTCAACGCGGAGGTCAACCCCGCGATCGAGGGCGCGTATATCGAGGACGAGATCTGGACGAACACCGCCGACGGTTCCGTCTCCCACAAGAAGAAACCGAGGGCACTGAAGCCCGGCAGCACCTATGTATATTCCGTTGTCATCAAGGCGCGTGCGGGCTATCGCTTCGCGGAGAACGTCCGCTTCACCTGTCTGGGAGAGGTCCGCGACGGCGCGACCGTCACGCTCAGCGGGGATCGCTCCGTTATGACCGTCGACAATCTGGATAAGGTCAATTTTCTGCTGGATACGCCCGCGCTCAACAGCGTGTCGTCTGCATACGGCGGCGTGACGATCGCGTACAGCGAGTCCAAGGGCGCGGAGAAGTACCGCATCTTCCGCAGGGAGGCCGGGACCGGCTGGAAGAAGCTCGCCGATACAGCGGCGCTCAGCTACACGGACAAGACCGCTGTCCCCGGTACCGCCTACACCTATACCGTCCGCTGTGTTTCCGACGACGGCAAAACGTTCCAGAGCGGCTATGACACGAAGGGCAAGTCTGTCACCTATGTCGCCGCGCCGGTGATGACCAAGCTCGAGAACATCAACAGCGGCACGCGGCTGACGTGGAAGGCGTCAAAGGGCGCGGTGTATTACCGCGTATTCGTCAAGAACGGCAGCAAGTGGAAAACGCTGGGCGATACCAAGGCGACCGTCTTTACCGCGACGAAGCTGACCGGCGGCACCGGATACATCTATACCGTCCGCGCGATGAATGCCAAAAAGCAGTACATCAGCGGCTACAATACCGCGGGCTGGGGCTATACCTTTATCGCTCCTCCCGCGCTGCCGAAGCTCGTGAACACCTCAAACGGCGTGCAGATCACCTATACTAAGCCCAAGGGCGGCGTGTACTTCCGCATCTTCCGCAAGACCGGCTCCGGAAAGTGGGTCAAGCTGACGGACACCTCCGCGGTCAAGGTCGTGGATAAGACCGCCAAAAACGGCGTGAAATACACCTACACGATCCGCTGTATCTCCAAGGACGGCAAAAAGTATTATTCCGGCTACAATACGACCGGCAGGACCATCACCTGCAAAAGATGATTACCGCATCCGCAAAAAAACAGCCGCCCCGACGAAAGATCGGGGCAGCTTTGCTGTGCCTGCGGGCAGATATTACAGGACCTTCGCGATGAGCTCCTCGCGGCTGAGTCCGCTGTTGCGGGAGACCTCGTCGTTCGGGATCACGCGGAGAACGATACCGTTGTAGCGGGATACGAGCACAGACGCCTGCGTCCCGTTGATATCGATGAATTCCTCGGTGTAGTCCTCGTTGAGCGGGACCTGCTTTTTGAGGGTGGACTTCTCGGTCAGCGCGCCTGTCGGGCAGAGCTGTACGCACAGTCCGCAGTTGTTGCAGTCGGTCTCGTTGAGCGGGAGGCTGAACGCGGGGGAGATGTCCGTCTTGAAGCCGCGTCCCATCAGACCGATGGCGTGGATGTCCATGACCTCGCGGCAGGAGCGTACGCACAGACCGCACAGGATGCACTTGGCGGTGTTGCGCTCGATGAACGCGTTCTCGTCGCGGGTATACTTCTGGGGCATTTCGCCTTTGAAGCGCTCGGGGTGGATATCATAGCGCTGAGCAACGTTCAGCAGCTTGCACTTGTAGTATTCGCGGCAGCCGCATTCCAGACAGCGGGAGGCCTCTTCCTTTGCCTCTTCCTCGGTGAAGCCGAGCGATACCTCGTCAAAGCTCTTGCTTCTGACCTCGGGAGCCAGAACCTTGGGATTGATGCGGCTGTGCTTCTCGCGGTCGGAGTAATCGATGTTGGTCTCGTCGCGCTTCGAGATATACGGTACGCGGGTGTCGAGCGCCTGACCGTTCAGGTACGCGTCGACTGCCTTGACACAGCGGTCGGCCTCGCCGATCGCTTCGATCGCGATGGAAGCGCCGCGGTTGGTGGCGTCACCAATCGCGAAAACGCCGTCGACAGAGGTGGTAAAGAAGTCCGGGTCGGCGGCGATATTGCCGCGCTCATTGAGCTGAAGCTCCTTGACGTCGTCCTGCACGAGCTTCTGACCGATCGCGAGGATCACGCTGTCGACCGCGATCTCCTCGGTCTTGCCCTCTACCGGAACGGGTCTGCGTCTGCCGGAAGCGTCCGGCTCGCCCAGCTCCATGATCTGGAGGGTGATGGACTTGACCCTGCCGTTTTCGCCGTTGAAGGAGAGCGGGTTGGTCAGGAACTTGTAAATAACGCCCTCTTCCTCTGCCTCGTCGATCTCAAGCGCGTCGGCGGGCATCTCATTGCGGGTACGTCTGTAGACGACGTAGACCTCCTTGGCGCCTAAGCGCACAGCGGTACGGCACGCGTCCATCGCGGTGTTGCCGCCGCCGCAGATGGCGACCTTCTCGCCGATTGCGGGAGGATTGCCCTTGATGACGCCGCGCAGGAAATCGATACCGCCGTAGACGCCCTCCAGCTCCTCGCCGGGGGTACGCATCGAGCTTGATTTCCACGCGCCGACCGCGACGATGACCGCGTCGTTTTCGGCTTTGAGGCTTTCGATGGTGAAGTCAACGCCCAGCTTGACGTTGTTGACCATTTTGACGCCGGTTTTCCCGATGACGGCGATCTCCTTGTCCAGTACCTCCTTGGGCAGTCTGTACTGCGGGATACCGTAGCGGAGCATACCGCCCATCTTCTCCATCATATCGTAGACGGTGACCTCGTGACCGAGGATCGTCAGGTAGAATGCCGCTGTCAGACCGGCGGGACCGCCGCCGATGATCGCGACCTTTTTGCCGGTTGCGGGCTTGCACTCGGGAACATAGCTGTCTGCGTTCAGATCCATGTCAGCGGCGAACGCCTTCAGCTGGGCGATATTGATCGGCTCCTCGACGTTCTTGCGGCGGCACGCCTTCTCACAGGGGTGAGGGCAGACTCTGCCGATCGAGGCGGGGAGAGAGATCTTGTTTTTGATGAGCTTCAGGGCGGCGTCATATTCGCCGTTGGCGATCAGACCGACATAGCCCTGACAGTCGGTGCGTGCCGGGCAGTTGAGCTGGCACGGCGCGACACAGTCGCCGTCGTGGGCGGACATCAGCAGCTCCATCGCGACCTTGCGGGAGCGGATGACGCGCTCGGACTCGGTGTTGACGACCATGCCCTCGGTGCATTTTGCGGAGCAGGAGCGCAGCAGCTTCGGGATGCCCTCGGCTTCGACGACGCACAGTCCGCACGCGCCGTAGATCTCTACCGCCTTGTCATAGCACAGGGTGGGGATATCGATGCCGTTCGCGCGGGCTGCCTCTAAGATGGTAGAGCCCTCGGGGGCCTGTATCGCTTTTCCGTTGATAGTTAAGTTGATCATGTTCATGCCCCTCCTTTACGCTTTTTTGACGGCGCCGAACTTACATACGCTGTAGCACTTGCCGCACTTGATACATTTATCGGTGTCGATGACATGAGGCTGCTTCACGGTGCCGCTGATCGCGCCGACGGGGCAGTTGCGGGCGCACAGCGTACAGCCGCGGCATTGATCGGCGTCGATGCTGTACTCGATCAGATCGGAGCATTCGCCGGCAGGGCACTTCTTCTCTTTGATGTGCGCCTCATATTCGTCGCGGAAATATTTGATGGTGGTGAGAACGGGGTTGGGAGCAGTCTGACCCAGACCGCAGAGCGCGCCGTCCTTGATGGACCAGCACAGCTCCTCAAGCAGCTCGATGTCGCCTTCCCTGCCCTGACCCTTGGTGATGCGGTCGAGCATCTCCAGCATGCGCTTGGTGCCGATACGGCAGTGGATGCACTTGCCGCAGCTTTCCTTGGCGGTGAAGTCCAGGAAGAACTTCGCCATGCCGACCATGCAGGTGGACTCATCCATGACGACCATACCGCCGGAGCCCATGATCGCGCCGGTCGCGCCGAGCGCCTTGTAGTCGATGACGGTGTCGATCAGCTCTGCGGGGATACATCCGCCGGACGGACCGCCCATCTGGACCGCCTTGAACGCCTTGTCGGTCTTCATGCCGCCGCCGATATCGAAGATGACGTCGCGGAGGGTCTTGCCCATCGGGATCTCCACGAGACCGGAGCGCTTGACCTTGCCGGTGACCGCGAATACCTTGGTGCCCTTGGAGCCCTCGGTACCCATCGCGGCAAACGCCTCGCCGCCGTTGTTGATGATCCACGCGACGTTCGCGAAGGTCTCGACGTTGTTGATGTTGGAGGGCTTTCTCCAGAAGCCGGACTGTGCCGGGAACGGAGGCTTCAGACGCGGCATGCCGCGGTGACCCTCAAGAGATTCGATCAGCGCGGTCTCCTCGCCGCAGACGAACGCGCCTGCGCCCGCCTTGATCATGAAGTCGCAGGAGAAGCCGGAGCCGAAGATGTTCTCGCCGATGATGCCCTCTTCCTTCGCCTGTCTGATCGCGTTGGTCAGACGCTTGATCGCGAGCGGATACTCCGCACGGACGTAGACGACGGCGTGCTTTGCGCCGATCGCATACGCGCCGATCAGCATGCCCTCAATGAGGTTGTGCGGGTCGGATTCGATGACCGCTCTGTCCATGAACGCGCCGGGGTCGCCCTCGTCCGCGTTGCAGATCAGGTATTTTTCATCGCCTGCGCTCTGACGCGCGGCGTTCCACTTGAACCATGTCGGGAAGCCCGCGCCGCCGCGTCCCGCAAGACCTGAGGTCTTGATGACCTCGATGACCTCCTCGGGCGTCATTTCGCACAGGCACTTTTTCAGGGCGGAGTAGCCGTCCTTTTCGATGTACGCGCCGATCTGCTCGGGGTTGATGATGCCGCAGTTGCGCAGCGCGATACGGGTCTGCTTATCCAGAAATTCCTTGTCCTCGTCGGATACGATCAGCTTCTCCACCTTGGTGACGTCGCCGGTCGCGATGTACTCCGCGATCGCGGGAGCGTCGCTCTCGCTGACCTTGACCAGACGGGTCAGATTGTCGCTGTCGTCATAGATATCGACGATCGGCTCGAGCCAGCACATGCCGATACAGCCGGCGATGGAGATGACGGCGGGGTCGATGTCGGTGCCCAGCAGGGCCTTGCGTACCTTTTCGGCGCCGGCGGCGATACCGCAGGAGCCTTGACCTATCACGATTCTCATACAGCCGCCTCCCTTAATTCCTTCAGGATCTTCTTGGTCTTCTCCGGCGTCAGACTGCCGTAGGTGTCCTCGTTGATCATCATGACCGGTGACAGCGAGCAGCAGCCCAGACATGCCACGCACTTGAGTGAAAACAGTCCGTCCTCGGTGGTCTCGCCGTCCTCGATGTGCAGCTCGTCCTTGACGGTCTGCAGGATCAGCTCGGACGAGTTGACGTGGCAGGCGGTGCCCTGGCAAAGCATGATCAGGTACTTGCCTACCGGCCGGAAACGGAACTGGGTGTAGAAGGTCGCGACGCCTAAGATCTCAGAGGCCGCGATACCGGTTTTTTCGGAGATCAGCTCGATCGCCTCCTTGGGAAGGTAACCGTAGATCTCCTGTGTGTGCTGCAAAATGGTGATAAGACTGCCCTTGACTGAGGCGTACTCAGCGAGAACGCCGTCCAGCAGGGAAAGGTCTATCGTCTGTTTTTCCATTTGTAATCCCCCAATACTGCTTACTTACACATAATAAGCAAGATTATCAGGAGTATTATACCGTATTCCGAGGGGTTTTGCAACAATCAGATTGCATAAGGTTTTGGAAATTCGCCTGATATTATTGTAAAACTTTAAAACGGTAAAACAACCGGGCGGGCGATCACGGCGGATCCATTGTGGAATATCCGCAAAAAGAGCGCAGAATTCGGCATGAAAACTATTGCAAATGCCCTATGATAATGGTAAAATAATGATGTATATATTCACGTCGGCACGGGACGCGGAGCGCATGGAGCCGTTTTCCCGGACAGCCGTCATCATCCGGAGGTGTTGTTATGTATTTGATCGCAAACGGCAGGGTCATCACGCGGGACCCGCAGAATCCCTACATCGAAAACGGAGGCGTTGTCACCGACGGTCCGAAGATCCTCGCCGTCGGCGCGGCGGCCGATCTCAGGGCAAAATACCCTCAGGCTGAGTTCGTCGACGCGCAGGGTCAGGTGATCATGCCCGCCTTCATCAACACACACACGCATATTTATTCGGGACTGGCGCGGGGACTGTCCGTCAGCGGCTACAACCCGACCGATTTCTATGAGATCCTCGACGGCATGTGGTGGAAGCTCGACCGCAGGCTGACTCTCGAGGGCACCCGATACAGCGCCTACGCCACCTATCTGGAGTGCATCCGCAACGGCGTGACCACCGTCTTTGACCACCATGCCAGCTACGCCGAGATCCCGCAGTCGCTCTTTGAGATCGCGCAGGTCGCGAAGGACACCGGCATCCGCTCGTGCCTGTGCTACGAGGTCTCCGACCGCGACGGCGAGGCGAAGTGCGACGAAGCCATCAGGGAGAACGCGGATTTCATCACCTGCTGCGAAAAGGAAAAGGATCCCATGCTCGCCGCGATGTTCGGCATGCACGCGCTGTTCACCATCTCCGACAGGACCTTTGAGAAGTGCGTCAAGGCGAACGGCGGCAGGACGGGCTATCATATCCACATCTGCGAGGGGCTCAACGACGTAGACGACAGCCGCGACAACTATCATATGCTCCCGGCGGAGCGTCTGGAAAAGTGGGGCATCCTGGGCGAAAAGACCATCCTCGGCCACTGCATCCACCTGTCCGATCCCGAGATCGACAAGATCGCCGCGACGAACACCATGGTCGTCAACAATCCCGAAAGCAACATGGGCAACGCGGTGGGCTGTTCTCCGGTGCTGAAAATATTCGCCAAGGGCATCCTGATCGGACTGGGCACCGACGCCTACACCCACGATATGCTGGAAAGCCTCAAGGCGGCGCTGGCGATCCAGCGGCACAACGCGCAGATGCCGAACGTCGGCTGGAACGAGGTCACGACGATGCTGTTCAAAAACAACCCCGCGATGGCGGAAAAATACTTCCCCGTCACCCTCGGCGTGCTCAAGGAGGGCGCGGCGGCGGACGTCATCGTCATGGATTACCTGCCCTTCACGCCGTTCTCGGACGCGAACATCGACGGGCATATGCTCTTCGGCATGAACGGCAGACAGTGCCGCACCACGATGGCAAACGGCAGACTGCTCTACAAGGACAGACAGTTCGTCGATCTGGATGAGGAAAAGATCTCCGCGGACATCCTGCAGGCAAGCAGGAAGCTGTGGAAATCGGTCAACGGATAACAGATCACGATTACGGACGGGGGCGGACATCCGCACCCGAATGTTCGGGGTGACGTCACCCGCCTGCGGGCGGGTCAGGATCCGCCCCTGCAAGAAGAGGTGTAATTATGAGTGAAACAATGTACCCGCTGAGCATCCGCGAGCTGCTCGGCAGAATGACAAAGGAATATGAAACGACAAAGGGCGTGTTCGGCGTGACGTCGGCATTCAACGCCCAAAAGGACAAGACCCTGCCAATCTTCGGCGAGCGGCTGGAAACGCCCGTCGGACCCGCGGCGGGACCGCATACCCAGATGGCGCAGAACATCATCGCCGCGTACTTTGCGGGAGCCAGATTCTTTGAGCTGAAGACCGTGCAGATCATGGACGGCGAGGAACTGGCGCGCTGTATCGCGCGTCCGTGCATCAAGGCGGACGACGAGGGCTACAACTGCGAGTGGTCCACCGAGCTGACCGTCGCGCAGGCGTATGAGGAATACGTCAAGGCGTGGTGCGTGCTGAAGATCATCGCCGCCGCCTACGGTCTGGGCGATCCCGACGGCTTCGTGTTCAACATGAGCGTCGGCTATGACCTTGCGGGCATCCGCTCCGAAAAGATCGATTCCTTCATCGAGGGGCTCAAGGACGCCTCCGACCGCCCGATCTTCGCGGAATGCAAGGCGGCTTTGAAGGAATCCTTCCCCGGGTACGCCGAGGAGATCGACGCGATCCCGGCGCGTATCTGCCGCAGTGTGACGCTGTCCACCCTGCACGGCTGTCCTCCCGATGAGATCGAGCGGATCGCCACCTATCTGCTGACAGAAAAGCACCTGAACACCTTCGTCAAGTGCAACCCGACCATCCTCGGCTATGCCGACGCGCGGGAGATACTGGACGACGCGGGCTTTGACTATATCGTCTTTGACGAGCATCATTTCAACGAGGATCTGCAGTATGCCGACGCGGTCGCGATGTTCCGCCGGCTGACCGCGCTGGCGCAGGAAAAGGGTCTGGAATTCGGGCTCAAGCTCTCCAACACCTTCCCCGTGGACGTGACCCGCGGCGAGCTGCCGAGCGGGGAAATGTACATGAGCGGACGGGCGCTGTTCCACCTGACCGCTGAGATGGCGAGAAGATTCTCCGCGGAGTTCGGCGGCAGGCTGAGGATCTCCTATTCCGGAGGTGCCGACGCCGTCAACATCGGCGAGCTCTTCGGTACGGGGATCTGGCCGATCACCGTTGCCACTACGATCCTGAAGCCCGGCGGCTACAACCGCTTCCGTCAGCTGGCGGTCATCCTGAGCGGCATGACATACGGCGGCTTTGAGGGCACCGACACCGCGGCGATCGCGGCGCTCGGCGCTGGGTACCGCCATAACGCGCATTTTGAAAAGCCGATCAAGCCCCTCCCGTCCCGCAAATCGGACGAGGCGGTACCGCTCTTTGACTGCTACGCGGCGCCTTGTCAGGGCGGCTGTCCGATCCGTCAGGACATCCCCGAGTATATCCGTCTGGTGAACAAGGGACTGTACAAGGAGGCGCTGGGCGTCATCACCCAGAAGAATCCCCTGCCGTTCATCACGGGCACGATCTGCTCTCACCGCTGCATGACGAAATGCACGCGTCATTTCTATGATACGCCCGTGGACATCCGCGGCTGTAAGCTGACCGCGGCGCAGAACGGCTACGACGCGCTGATGAAGTCGCTGGTCGCCGACGGCGGCTCCGATCCCCGCAAGGTCGCGATCATCGGCGGCGGCGCGGCAGGTCTGAGCGCGGCATATTTCCTTGCCCGCGCCGGGATACAGGCCGACGTATTCGAAAAAGAAAGCAAGGCGGGCGGCATCGTCCGCAATGTGATCCCCGCGTTCCGCATCAGTGACGAGGCGATCGATAAGGACGTCGCGCTGATCGAGCGCATGGGCGCGCGGATCCATACCTCTACGCCCGCTCCGGGGCTAGCCGAGCTCAAGGCGTGCGGCTACGGCACCGTGATCTTCGCGGTCGGCGCGTACAAGGCGCAGGACATCGGCGTGAGCGGGAACGTCGTCGACGTGATCGACTTCCTCAGGGATTTCAGGAGCGGACGCTATGAGAAGAAACCCGCCGTCAGATCGGTCGCGATCGTCGGCGGCGGCAATACCGCGATGGACGCGGCACGCGCGGCAAGGCGCATCCCCGGTGTGGAGATCGTCACCATCGTGTACAGACGCACCGAAAAATACATGCCCGCCGACGAGGAGGAGCTGAAGGAAGCGCTGGCAGACGGCGTGGTATTCGCCCCGCTGGCGGCTCCCGTATCGCAGGCGGACGGCGTGCTGACCTGTGAGAAAATGAAGCTGGGCGCGCCCGACGCGAGCGGACGGCGCAGACCCGAGCCGACAGGCGAGACCGTGGAGATCCCCGCACAGCTGGTCGTCGCGGCGATCGGCGAGAGGGTGGACGTATCCCTGTTCGAGAAGAACGGCGTCGCCCCCGATGAGCGCGGCAGGATCCCCTTTGCGGCAGAAGCCGACGGCGTGAAGATCTACAACATCGGCGACAGCCATCTCGGACCGTGTACCGTGGTGGAATGCATCGCCGACGCACAGCGGGCGGCTGACGAGATCATCGGCAGCGTCCGTGAGATGAACATCCCCTGCGAGGCGTTCGCGACGCCCGCCGAGGCGATCGCGGCAAAGAAGGCGGACGACGACAATCCCGACGGCTTCTCGGCGGCATGTCTGAGCTGCTCTACGGTCTGCGAGAACTGCGTCAGCGTCTGTCCGAACCGCGCGAACACGGTGATCATCCTGCCCGACGGACGGCGTGAGATCCTCCATATCGACCGCCTGTGCAACGAGTGCGGCAACTGCGCGACCTTCTGTCCGTATGCCTCCGCGCCCTATCTGGACAAGCTGACCCTCTTCAGGGACGAGGCGGACTTCTTCAACAGCGCCAACAAGGGCTTTGTATTCCTGTCCGATACCTGCGTCAGGGTGCGGCTCGACAGTGAATTCGAGGCGGACCTCGACGGTGAGAATCCCCTGAGCAGGGATATGGAGCTGCTGATCCTCACGGTCAGGGACAAGTACCGTTATTTATTCTGATGTGAAACGATCCGAGCAGAAACCAAGGTGTAATATGAGCAATATTTTATTGAAGGGCGGTATCGTCGTATCGCCCAAGGGACTGAAAAAAGCGGATGTGCTGATCTCCGGCGAAAAGATCGTCGCCGTCGGCAGGGGCCTGCGTGCGGACGCACAGGTCGTGGACGTCGGCAAAAAACTGCTGTTTCCGGGCTTTATCGACGCGCATACGCATTTTGATCTGGAGGTCAGCGATACCGTGACCGCCGATGATTTCGAAAGCGGCACCGTATCCGCGATCGCGGGCGGCGTGACCACGGTCGTGGATTTCGCGACCCAGAACAAGGGGGAGAGGCTCTCCGACGCGCTGAACAACTGGCACGTCAAGGCGTTCGGCAAATCCTCGTGCGACTACGCCTTCCACATGGCGATCTCCGACTGGAACGACGACGTGCGGTGCGAGCTGGAGGCGATGTTCGAGCAGGGCGTCAGCTCCTTCAAGGTCTACATGATCTACGACGCGATGCAGCTGTCCGACCGCGCCATCCTTGAGCTGATGTGCGAGCTGAAGCAGTACGGCGGCATCGTCGGCTGTCACTGTGAGAACGCGGGCATCATCGGCAAGCTGCGCGGCGACGCGCTCGCGCGGGGCAACACGGCGCCTGCCTTCCATCCGCAGACCAGACCGTCCTATACCGAGGCAGAGGCGATCCGACGCTTCCTGACCATCGCGAAGGCGGCGGACGCGCCGGTCATCGTGGTGCATCTGAGCACCGCCGAGGGCTATGAGGAGATCCTCCGCGCCCGCAAAAACGGCGTCAGGGTGTTTGCCGAGACCTGCCCCCAGTATCTGCTGCTGGACGACAGCGTGTACACCAAGCCTTTTGACGAGGCGGCAAAGTACGTCTGTTCGCCTCCGCTGAGAAAGCGCTCCGATCAGAAGGCGCTGTGGGACGCGCTCAGGCGCGGTGCGCTGGATACGATCTCCACCGACCACTGTTCCTTCACCGCCGACCAGAAGCGGGCGGGAGCGGAGGACTTCACCAGGATCCCGAACGGCATGCCGGGCGTCGAGACCCGCGCCGTTCTGATGTATACCTACGGCGTGAAAAAGAAGCGAATCACCCTGCCCCAGATGGCGGCGTACCTCAGCGAGAATCCCGCCAGGCTCTACGGCATGTACCCTAAAAAGGGCGCGATCAAGGCAGGCTCCGACGCGGATATCGTCGTCTATGAGCCCAACGGCTTCAGAACCATCACCGCGGCGTCCTGTCACAGCGCGTGCGGCGCGAATCCCTATGAGGGCGTGCGGTATCAGGGCGGCGTCGAGACCGTCTATCTGCGCGGCACGGCGGTGTATCACGCGGGCGAGCTGCTGCGGCCGCATATCGGGCGTTACGTCCTGCGCGGAAAGCCGATGCTGTAAGGAGCTGACGACATGGGGATCATCAAGGCGGCGGCAGGCTCTGTGGGCGGTACTCTGGCTGACCAGTGGCTGGAGATATACGTCTGTGAGAGCATGCCCAACGACGTCCTCGCGATGCGCGGGGTCAGAAAAAAAAGCGAGCGCTCCTCCAACACCAAGGGCGACAGCGAGTGCATCTCCGACGGCTCCCTGATCATCGTCAACGAGGGTCAGTGCGCGATCTCCGTTGACCGCGGCGATGTCACCGGCGTGTATGACAAGCCCGGTGAGAACGTCTATCACAGCGAACGCTCCAAGAGCATTTTCCATAAGGGCGGCATCAAGGGCATCGTAAAGCAGTCGTGGGAGCGCTTCGGCTACGGCGGCGTGGCGCCGGTGTACCAGATCATCATGTTCATCGATCTCAAGGAGCACCGCGATCTGCTGCTGAATGTCACTGTGCCGATGCGGCTGAAGGACCGCGCCCACAAGACCGAGATGGATATGTACGTGACCGTCAAAGGCACCTTCACGTTCCGCATCATCGACCCGCTCAGGTTCTATCAGTGCGTCTGCGGCAACGCGGCGGGTACCGTTTACGTCAAGGACGTCCGCGGTCAGCTGGAGGCGGAGATCGCTCAATCGGTCGGCATAGGGCTCGCGAGACGCTGCAGCTCCGGCGCGATGTCCCCTGCGGATATCTCGGTGCGGGCGGGCGAGGAATTCACCGATACGGTGCGCGAGGTGATGACCGAGCGCTGGGAGAAGAGCCGCGGCATTGAGATCACCGCCGTCTCGATCAGCGAGTTGAACGTGGATCCCAAGGGCATGCGCATGCTGCAGGAGCTGGAGCGCGACAAGGCGCTCACCGATCCGACCATGGCGGCGGCGCATCTGGTCGGCGCTCAGGCGTCGGCGATGCAGTCCGCGGCGCAGAATACATCGGGCGCAGGCGTCGGTGTGATCGCGGCAGTCAATGCCGTTCAGCCGCCGCAGCCCGTGACGGATACGCAGACGCAGGCTCCGACGCAGTGGACATGCGCCTGCGGCAGAGTGAACGATTCAAAATTCTGCCGTGACTGCGGCGCAAAAAAGCCGTAGGCGCAGGCTTGCGGCAGGCGTCCGATAACGGACGCTCACGGCGTACCGCTTTTTGAAAAACCGCGGTTGAAACAGAATACATAGTTAGTAAGGCTCCCGGCTTCGGTCTGGGGGCTTATTTATTTGCTTCTGCGGAAATCATACGGAACGCAATTTTTTCTTGTAGGGGCGGGGCGCGACATACGTGCCTGACCCGCACGCCTTCTGTGCCAACGCCGTGTGATGCAGAGGCGGCGAAAGCCCGACCGACAGAACTATCAACCGCCAACCACCAACCACCAACCACCAACTAACAACCAACAACAACAAAGACCCCCAAGCCGAAGCCTGAGAGTCTTTGTGCTGCGTGAACATGTTCACCTGACGGGTCAATATGATCGGGCGGGTCGGACACGCGCGTCCTGCCGCCGTGTTCCGCTGTCTGCGGTCAGCCGTTTTGTGGGACTGTGCGGACGCTGCCGAGCCTCCCGTCAAAAAACCCGCGTGCAGATTCTTACTGCTTGACCAGATGATAGTGGGAGTAGGCGGAGCTCAGGTCGAGCTTGTCGCCGTCGAGGGTGTACTCGTAGACCTTCTCGTCGTCCCACGCGTCGATCTTGACGGTCGCTGTCTTGGCAGCCTCGTCGAGCTTGTAGGTGCCTTCGCCGGAGAAGCCGGTGGTATCGCCGACCAGTGTGCATTTGCCCGCGCCGTCAAAGGTCCATGTCCAGTCGCCGTTGACCTCGTCGGTCTGCTTCCATGTGCCCTTGAAGATGTCGGATGAACCCGAGTCGGAACCGCCGCCGGAGCCGCCGTCCTTTTTGTCGCCGCACGCCGCCATGAAGGTCGCGATCATTGCGATCGCCAGCACGAGCGCCAGAATCTTTGATAAATGCTTCATAAAATCCTCCTTTGATTGGTTGTATATGATACCTTACGGTACGGATGCCGCTGATCGGTAAAAAAGGCGGCAGATAGCCTGCCGCCGATGCGCGTTATTTCAGGGATTCGAGAACAGCCTTGACAACGTCGCTGTCAAACTTAAAGCCGCCCATCATGACGAGATAGACCTTATCGCCCGCAACGGAATACAGGGAGGCGACGTCGGTGCCGTTCGCATTGTAGTATACGCCCTTCCACTCGGAGCCTGCGGTCAGGGCGACGCTCGCGGGATTGTACTTTTCGTTCACGGACGTGGTGGTCGCGATGCTTTCCTTTGCGTTGTTTTCGTCGGCGATGATGGAAACCTTGATGTAGTTCCGCTGGTTTTCCTTGTCATAGAGCCACGCGGTCTTGGGATCGTCGGGATCAAAGGTGCCGTCGCCGCCCTTCATCTCCATGGAAGAGGGCACAAAAATGCTCAGATCGCCCCAGGTCTCGGCCGCGCCGTCAACGGATGTGCTGTCGGAGCCGGAGCCGCCGCTGCCCGCGGTGGTTTTCGCGTCGTCCTTTTTGTCGCCGCACGCCGCCGTGAAGGTCGCGATCATCGTGATCGCGAGGACAAGAGCCAATAACTTGGATACAGTTTTCATCAACAGAGACCTCCTTTTATTCGGTAGCTTTATTATAGCAAAGCGGCGCGCGTTTGTAAATACATCAGACGCATCCGATAAAAGAAAAAAGCGAGGCGTTTCAGCCTCGCTCACACTTTGTTTTCTGTATTGCTCTTAGTCAGCTACGAAGAAAACGTCCATGCCGGTGGTCTCGCCGTCGGCTACGATGTAAGCCTTGGACTCTTCGGGCTTGACGTAAACGGTGTAAGCCTTCTTGCCCTTGACGACCTTCTTGACGTTCTTCTCGATGTCCTTAACGGAAACGGTAGCGCCGCCGAACTGGATGTACAGATCCATCTTGGGCTCAGCCTTCTTAGCGGGAGCCTTCTTAGCGGGAGCAGCCTTGGTCTCGGCAGCCTTGGTCTCAGCAGCCTTGGTCTCGACCTTGGTCTCAGCCTTGGTCTCAGCCTTCTTAGCAGCGGTCTTCTTAGCGGCTGTCTTAGTCTCAGCAGCCTTAGTTGTCTTCTTTGCAGTTGCCATAATTAAAAATCCTTCTTTCATGTTGCCTTTCACGGCTGTTTTTTACTCAGTTCGCAAGTTGCATCTCTTGCTTACAACTCGTATTATATCTATCAAAAATGCGCTTGTCAAATCAATTCCGATTTTTCGTTTGAATCAACAAATGCAGATTGACAGCGGGGCGTTTGTTCGTTAGTGTTGACGGAGTTTTTTTGCACAAAAGCGCGGAATGGCTGTTTTTTGTTGTACTTGTTTGACAAAATCACATGGATATTTTGTGCAGAGTCACAGGGTAATATTCGGGACTTAGACAAAGTAAACAGTTTCTTCGGAAAAAAGCTGTATATTTTTACTGACTGTCAATTGCGCCCGACGTGAACCTCTGTTATAATGAGTACGAAAATTCGGACTCTATGATTTTTGCCGCCCGCGGGACGACCGGCGGATGCCGTACGGTTTATTGTACCCTGAGGCGGCCGAGGTGATTATGCTCTCATCCTTTCTTGACGTCGGACAGCAGGTGCTGGTGCTGTTCATCCTGATCGGCGTCGGCGCGCTTCTGACAAAATGCGGCTGTATCACGGACAAGGGAGCCGCGGCGATGACGGACGTGGTGCTGTATGCCGTGACGCCCTGCGTGATCATCAGCGCGTTCAGCCGTCCGTTCCGTCCCGAGCTGCTCGGCGGATTGCTGACGACCGTGCTGTGCGCGTTCTGCGTCATGCTCTGTTCGGTACTGCTGGCGGAGCTCGTCTGCCGCAAAACAGAATATTCCCGCGCCGTGGTGCTGAAATTCTCGCTGGTGTTCTCCAACTGCGGATTCATGGCGCTGCCGCTGCAGCAGGCGGTGCTGGGCGAGGACGGCGTGTTCTACGGAGCGGCGTACATCGCGGTGTTCAACCTGTTCATGTGGACCTACGGACTGATCGCCATGAGCCGCCGCACAGAGCCAAAGGCGGTCCTGAAGGCGGTGGTGAATCCCGGCGTCATCGGAACGGTCATCGGCGTGGTGCTGTTCGTCTGTCAGATACAGCTCCCCGAGGTCGTGCTCTCGCCGGTGCGCTATCTTGCCGCGCTGAATACCCCTGTCCCGATGCTGGTGATCGGCTGTCACCTGATCCGCTCCGATCTGCGGCGCGTGCTGAAGGACAAGGGTGCGTATCTTGCGATGGCGGCACGGCTGGTGCTGATACCTCTCGCGGCGCTGGGCGTGATGAAGCTCGCGTGTGTCGACCGCACGGTCGCTGTGACCGTGACGATCGCCGTCAGCGCGCCTGTCGCGGCGTTCACCACGATGATGGCGCAGAAATTCGGCAGGGATACTCAGCTGAGCGCGGGGATCGTCTCCGCGTCGGCGGTGTTCTCCTTTGTCACCATGCCGCTTGTCGTGGGACTGGCGGAGTATATCATGTAGCATGCATTCGGCTGTCGGCGGCCGCTCAGCCGCTGTCGCCTTAACGGAGGGTATATTATGGCAAAAAATCCTAATCAGAAGCAAAAGCTGCTGTACATCATGCAGTTCTTTATGAAAAAGACCGATGAGGACTACGGCGTGACCGTCGCGGATATCATCGAGTATCTCGCGGAATTCGATATTGCCGCCGAGAGGAAAAGCATTTATAATGATATAGAGACCCTGCGTGCTTTCGGGCTGGACATCGTCAAGACCAAGGTCGGCAAGATCACGCTGTTCAGTCTGGTGTCGCGCGACTTTGAGATCCAGGAGCTGAAGCTGCTGGTGGACGCCGTGCAGAGCTCCAAATTCATCACCCAGAAGAAGAGCCGCGAGCTGATCCGCAAGATCGAGAATCTCACCTCCGAGAATCAGGCGAAGGAGCTGCACCGTCAGGTGATCGTCGCCAACCGCGTCAAGAACCAGAACGAGGACATCTACCGCAATATCGACAGCATCAGCCGCGCCATCAACACGCGCAGGAAGATCGGCTTTTACTATACCAAGTGGGAGATCTCCCGCACCGGCGTGAAGAAGGTCGTGCGCGTCCGCCGTCACGACGGCATTCGCTATCTGCTGACCCCCAAGGCGCTGACATGGGACGACGAGAATTACTACCTGATCGCCTACGACGCGGCGGCAGAGAAGCTCAAGCACTTCCGCGTGGACAAGATGGAGGAGATCACGGTCGAACAGACCCGTGCCGACAGCACCAAGGCGGTGGATAAATTCGACCTTGCCGCCTACACCAAGCAGGTGTTCGGCATGTACGGCGGCGAGCTGGTCAGCGTCAAGCTGCGCTTTGACGATTCGCTGATCGGCGTGGTGGTGGACCGCTTCTCCGACAAGGTGTTCATCAGCCCCAACAGCGACGGCACCTTTACCGTCAGCACCGAGGTCATGCTCTCGCCCCAGTTCTTCGGCTGGCTGTTCTCGTTCGGCGACAAGGCGAAGCTGCTGACTCCCAAATCCGCGAAGGAGCAGTTCAAGGCTTATCTCGGCGCGGTCGCGGATACTTACTGAGAGGTGAACGATATGCAAAGTCTGATATTAGCGTCAAAATCCCCCCGCCGTCAGGAGCTGATCCGTGACATCACCGACGACTTTGAGGTCATCGTGTCCGACGCGGACGAAACGCTCCCCGAGGGGATCTCTCCCGAAGAGGCCCCGGTCTATCTCTCGTCGCTCAAGGCGCGGGCAGTCGCCGCGCTGCATCCCGACCGTACGGTGATCGGCGCCGATACAGTGGTGATCCTGGACGGAGCCGTCCTCGGAAAGCCCCGCGACCCGCAGGACGCGGCACGCATGCTGCGGCTGCTGTCGGGCAGGGTACACACCGTCATCACCGGCTGCTGTATCGTACGGGGAGGCAGGGAACGCGCCTTCTCCGAATGCACACAGGTGGAGTTCTATCCCCTCAGCGACAGCGAGATCGAGGCGTACCTCGCGACGGGCGAGCCCTTTGACAAGGCGGGCGCCTACGGCATCCAGGGGAAGGGCAGTCTGTTCGTCAAGGGCATCCGCGGGGATTTTTTCAATGTAGTGGGACTTCCCGTCGCACGGCTCAACCGTGAGCTGCGCGGCTTTCTCAGTGAAGGATGAGGCAGAGTATGAAGCATGTATTTATTCTGAATACGTTTGCGGGCGTCAAGGATTCCACCCCCGGGCTGGAGGCACAGATCAGGGCGCTCCCGCGTGAGCTGGATATCGCGGTCGAATATACGTCGTGCAAGGGCGACGCGAAGAATATCGCCCGCCGTTACGCCGAAACAGGCGACCCCGTGCGCATCTATGCCTGCGGCGGCGACGGCACCGCCAATGAGGCGATGCACGGGATCCTCGGCTTTGACAACGCCGCGCTGGGCGTGATCCCCGTGGGCACCGGCAACGATTATGTCCGCTCACTGCCCGCGAGGGACGAGGATTTCCTCGACTTGTCCGCCATGACGCGGGGCGATACCATCCGCGTCGATCTGCTCAAATGCGGCGGCGTCTACGCGCTGAACGTCGTGTCCGCCGGGTATGACTGCGAGGTCGCCGACCGCGCCCAGAAAAACAAGCGCCTCCCGCTGATGTCCGGCTCGTTCGCCTACAAGCTCGCGATCGTCCAGTGTCTGCTGACCAAGCGCCGTCACAGCTTTGTCCCGTACGCCGACGGCGAGCGCATCCCCCACAAGGAGGGCTATAAGACCCAGATGCTGGCTGTTGCCGCAAAGGGCAAGTATTACGGCGGCGGCATCAAGGCGACCCCTTACGCCGAGCTTGACGACGGGCTGGTGGACTTCATGTCCATCCCGACCGTGCCGATTCGCAAATTCGCCACCCTGCTGGGTCCGTTCACCCGCGGCGAGCACATCGGTCACCCCAAGGCGCCCTTCATCACCCACAACAAATGCCGCGTGCTGAAGCTCGATAACGGCGGCGATCTGAATGCACAGGTCGCGTTGGCCAATCAGATCATCACCACAATTCAATCCGAGACAAAAGAAGCTGACTTCGACACGCTCTCAGTTGCAGGGCGCGCGGAGCAGCTTCTTGCGCTTTTTGATCGGCATAACAGCATCTGGGCATTGGATGAGAAGGCACAGGT
>ONAS01000136.1 GCA_900315815.1 uncultured Eubacteriales bacterium | reverse complement strand
TGAACGCTTCTTCGACCGCGTACGGCAGGTCTCCGAAGATCTCCTCCACATTGCACGAGCAAAAGGCGCACAGCACCATGACGGCAGCCAAAAGAGCCGATAGCAAGCGTTTGTGTTTCATAGCGGTCCCTCCTGCCGTTATTATACTATATCTTGTGGATAAAAGCAAGAACGCGGACAGCAAAAGCTGTCCGCGCGTTTTGTTTTTTCAGGAAGCGTTGCCTGTGTAGAGCTGGTAATACTTGCCCTTTTGCTCCAGAAGCTGGTCGTGGGTGCCGCGCTCGATGATCCTGCCCTGCTCGAGCACGATGATGCAGTCGGAGTTCTTGACCGTGGACAGACGGTGAGCGATGACAAAGGTCGTTCTGTCCTTCATCAGCTTGTCCATGCTGTCCTGCACCATCTTTTCGGTGCGGGTATCGATCGAGCTCGTCGCCTCGTCGAGAATCAGCGCGGGCGGATCCGCGACCGCCGCTCTCGCGATGGCGAGCATCTGCCGCTGTCCCTGGCTGAGGTTGCCGCCGTCCGCCTTGATGACCGTATTATAGCCGTCGGGCAGCTGGCGGATAAAGCTGTCGGCGTTCGCGAGCTTCGCCGCCGCGATGACCTCCTCATCGGTCGCGTCCAGCCTGCCGTAGCGGATGTTCTCCATGATCGTATCGCTGAACAGGTTCGTCTCCTGCAGCACGATGCCCAGAGAACGGCGCAGATCGGACTTTTTGATCTTGTTGATATTGATGCCGTCGTAGCGGATCTTGCCGTCCTGAATGTCATAGAACCGGTTGATCAGGTTGGTGATCGTCGTCTTGCCCGCTCCCGTGGAGCCGACAAACGCGATCTTCTGTCCCGGATTCGCGTATATGGTCACGTTGTGGAGAACCATTTTATCGTCGGTGTAGCCGAAGTCAACGTCATCCATCACAAGCTCGCCCCTGAGAGGCTTATATTCGATTTCGCCCGTCGCCTGATGGGTGTGCTTCCACGCCCACCTTCCTGTCCTCTCTTTCGTCTCGGTGAGCGTTCCGTCTGCCTCCTCCCGCACATTGACGAGGGTGACATAGCCTTCGTCCTTCTCGGACGGCTCATCCAGAAGGCTGAAGATCCTATCGGCGCCCGCGAGCGCCATAATGATACTGTTGATCTGCTGGCTGACCTGGTTGATCGGCATACTGAAGCTCTTGTTGAAGGAGAGGAAGCTGACAAGACTGCCGAGCGTCAGTCCGAACAATCCGCTCGCCGCCGTCGCGAGCGCGCCGCCGACCACGGCACACAGCACATAGCTGAGATTGCCCATCTGGGCGTTGATCGGCATGAGGATATTGGCGAACATATTCGCGTTGTAGGAGCTGCGGAAGAGCGTCTCATTGAGCTCGTTGAAGTCCTCCATCGTCTTTTTCTCGTGATTAAAGACCTTGACGACCTTCTGCCCCTTCATCATCTCCTCGATATAGCCGTTCGCCTTGCCCAGATCGGTCTGCTGCGCGAGGAAATACCTGCTGCTCTTGCCCATGAGCGTCTTGGATATCATCATCACCGCGAACACCATCACGAGGGTGACAAGGGTGAGCGGTACGCTGATGGCAAACATACTTGCCAGCACCGAAATGATGGTGATAACACTGTTGAAAACCTGCGGAAGACTCTGGCTGATCATCTGACGCAGGGTATCGACGTCATTGGTGTAGACGCTCATGATATCGCCGTGCGGATGGGTGTCAAAGTACTTGATAGGCAGACTCTCCATATGCTGAAAGAGGTCGCATCTCAGGTCGCGCATGGTTCCCTGCGTGACGTATACCATGATGCGTGACTGCGCGTAGTTCGCAGCCGCTCCGATCAGATAGAACACCGCGACGCGCGAGATCGCCAGCAGCAGGGGAGTAAAATCCGGTGTGGGCTGTGAAAGCATGGGAACGATATAATCGTCGATCAGATTTTTGATAAACAGCGTGCCCTGTACGCTGGCAAGAACACTGATGATGATGCAGATGAATACCAAAATGAACTGCACCTTGTAGCGCTTCATGATCAGGGCGATCAGCCGCTTGAAGGTCTTGCCGGGATTTTT
>ONAS01000061.1 GCA_900315815.1 uncultured Eubacteriales bacterium | reverse complement strand
GCATTGACGCCGTCATTATACAGCGCGAGTATCTTCAGATCGGATTTCGGGACGATGCGGATGACTTCATTGTTGATATTTCCGGCAATGATCTCATAGTCGCCGGAGATCAGCCACATAAAGAAGCTCTCGTCGCCCTTTTCCGCGTTCAGCTGAATGCCGCTGATATCCTTTTTCTTATTGTTGTATTCCTTGACCGACGCGCTTCCGGAACCGTCCGCGCCGACAGAGATCGTATAGCCGCTGATCTCTGCAGTCTCGGCGTCAGCCATGCTGTAATCGTAGCCGGTAAAGTATACCAGCCAGACGAACACTCCCAGCGCGATGACCGCCACAGCGGCGATAACGGCAATCCATACCTTTTTCTTCATCGTAAAACCTCAGATACACGAAAATGCTCCCAAGCAGCTTGGGAGCCTTTCGTTATCACAAACGTATCAAATTATTTGATCAGCGCAGCCTGAATGCCGTAAAGCTCTGCGATCTCTTCGACGGTACCGTCAGCGGCAGCCTGCTTGAAGAACTCGTTGAACTTCTCGGTGATATCGGAACCGGTGCGGAAACCAACGCCGTATTCCTCGGAATTCAGAGAAGCGGTATAGGTCAGCTGCTCATAGCCGGTACCCTCGCCTACCATAGCGGCAGCCATCAGAGAGTCGATGATAGCGGCGTCGGCAGTACCCGCAGCAACCTCCATCAGAGCGGTAGCCTGGTCCTTGACCTCGGTATACAGGAAGCCATAAGCGTCAGCCTGCTCCTGACCGGCGGAACCGGATTCAACAGCAAAGTTCAGCTCCTTGCAATCCTCAGCTGTCTTGTACTTATCAGCGTCGGCAGCGTTGACGATCACGACCTGCGCGTTGTTGCAGTAAGGAACAGAGGTAGACATAGCAGCCTTGACGTCCTCGGTCAGGGTCATGCCGTTCCAGATGCAGTCGATGTTCTTGTTGTTGAGCTCGAGGATCTTGTTGTCCCAGTCGATCTCGACAAACTCAGCCTGTACGCCGAGATACTCGGCAAAAGCCTTCGCCATGTCAGCATCAAAGCCGACCCACTCGCCGGAAGCATCCTTGGTATCCATCGGAGCAAAATCGGTAACGCCTACGATAAGAGTGCCCTTTTCGGTAACATAAGCAAGATCGTCAGCAGCGTCAACGGGAGCTGCTGTCTCTTCTGCCTTGGTCTCTTCTGCTTTTGTTTCTTCTGCCTTGGTTTCAGCGGTGGTCTTGGAGTCGGACTTGGACTCTTCCTTCTTCTCGCCGCAGCCAGCCAGAACGGCTCCTACCATCAGAAGCGCCAGCATTAGTGCGATAAATTTCTTCATTTCTTTTCCTCCAAATAATAGTGTTGGACGTTCGTGTGCCGCATCAGCGACACAACAACGGTATTATTTTACTGAATTAGCGCGCTAAAGTCAATATGTATATTGCACAAAGAAACCTTTAGCATCATATGGATAATGTACCAATTTACCACTGTATCACAATAAAGCGGACAACAAATGCTTTTCTCCGCATCTTCCCTTTTCGGATCCGCAAAATATCAGCACAAGTCCATTCGGGAATAATCAGCACGGATCCGTTTAAGAAAAACTCCGCACGAAAAAAGCGGTGACACAAGGCCACCGCTTTCGCTGCGTTGATTCAATTCAGATTAACCCTTCATCTTCTTGGTTACGGCGATACCGGCAACTAACGCCAGACCCATTGCGCCGAACACGAAGAGCAGAGGATAACCGGTCTTAGGAGAGGTCTTGCCGTCATCGGGCTTCTTGGGAGCCTCGGTAGGCTTCTCGCTCGGCTCATCCTTCGCCTTGAAGTAAGCAATACCGTGGATATCGCTCTTCGGTCTGAGAACGACTACCTTATCATAGGAAACGTCATTCTGGACAGTACCGGAAACAACATCATACTCGCACTGGAATTCCCATCTGATGAACTCGCCGCCGTCTTCGGTCGCGGTAAAGGTAACATCCTCTGTACCGACGCCGTCGGGACCGACAAGAACCTTTACAGGTGTTACATCAGCCTTACCGGGGCCGACAGCCTCAGCAGACATCTTGTAATACTTCTCGGGCTGAGGGCTGGAAAGAGCAGTAACGGAAACCGTCAGAGCAAATACCATCATAACTGCAAGCATGAAAGAAATCACTTTTTTCATTACGTTTCATCTCCATTTTTGATTTTTATTATCATGGTTATCATATCATCAACTGAGGCGGTTTGTCAATAGAAAAAATGAATATTTTGCGCTTTTTATTCTGAAAATGAATAGTCTGATTGTGTAAAATGACAGAATGCGCCGGTATTCCGACGCATCCCGTTATTTGTTATTACATCTGTACTACTTTGATAAAGTGATCTGCAATCTGTCGATCGTCTTACCGAAAACGCCCGCGTAGCCGTCCTGTCCCGCCGTTGTCTCATTGTCATACTGCCACGGATAATAACCTCCCGAGGTGGGAGAAACCCGGTATTTTGCCTTGTAATACCCTTGTTCCTTCACAATATTATCCGGGGTGTAGTAGTAGATCTCGACGGCGTCGATCGGACGCTTGTCGCCTGCGTAGCCGTTTTCGTGGTCCGACAGGCTGTACCCGCTGACATACGGCAGCCATTTGCCGCCCTTGACATGCACGCGGTAACGCACCCTACCGGCAGTTGCTTTTATCGCGACGTCGGTGATCGGCTTTCCGATCACGCCCGCGTAATCGCTCAGGTCGTTGACCTCACCGTACCACACGCCGCCGGCGCGTACTCTGTACAGCATATGCGGGGTATTATCCGCCACATCGCCGCCGGAGCCGGAATAATCCGGTCGTCCTGCGCAGGAAACAACGCTCAGCGAACGCACGCGCCGCATGACCTCTCCGTTGTATGAGGAGCCCGTATTGCCCTCGATAGTGGTGATCGTGCCGTCGGAGTTGACCTTTTCGATGATGCCGACGTGGTCGCTGACATACGTGCCGGGCACCATCACGGACGGCTCGTTTGTCCAATGGAAGAAAACGACGTCTCCCCTTTTGAAGCCGGAGGTCACCAGCCGTTTTCTGTCCTGGAACGCCTTTGCCTGCACGCCGCAGTTCGCGGTCTTGGTATACAGCAGCGAGCGGGCGCCCGCCTCATTGAATACCCACTGGACAAAGGTGACGCACCAGTCATAACCGCTGCCGGAAACGACAGCGCCGTAGTACCATGTGTTATATTTGCACTTCTTGATATCGGTAGCCTTTGTGCCGATCTGCGCACGGGCTATGGCGATGATCTTATCGGCTGAAGTTGCCAAATGATTCACTGTCCTTTGCTTCAGGCAGACCGCCGACGCTCATCAGAACGGACAAAATCGCCGAAAGCGCCGACGCCGAAAGGACCTCGACCCAGCTGACGTCGCTCATCAGCGCCGCAACGCCGATCGTCGCGGCGGCAGTCTGTGCGAAGGTCCTCACGGCACGCAGAAGCGCGGCCTTGAGCCAGTTAGAGATTTTGATATGCTTCATCATGCCCTCACTTCATACTATGTCATTTTTGCGAATGTGCTAACGCCGTATCAGACGCTGCTCAGGATATTTTCCAGATTGCCGATCATACTGTCGATATCGGTTTTGGAGTACACGTTAGCCGCCCTGGCAAGCTCGATATATGACGCCTGCGTCTTGACGGCGACACTGCTCTGACAGAGGAACAGCTGACCTGCCGTGACACTGTCCAAATTTTCATAACTGACCGTAGGCGCCAGCGCCATTTTGGTGTTCAGGTCCTCCGCGGTCGCCAGTTCCTTCCAGGTCGTCGCCAGCATGCACATCACGGGCTTGCCGTCGGTCGTTTTACCGTACTGGCCGCCGTAACCGAGCGTGACATTGGGGGTAACCAAAGGCGGATTGATACTGCCGCTGAGATTGGTGATCAGATCGGTGCGCGTGATATTTCCGGATAGCGACAGGCCGGCGACGGTAGTCGTCTTGCTGACCTTGGTATCCAGCCCGCTTTCCACAAAGCTTCTGATCGCGCTGCTCTGCACGGGATTGACGCTGCCGGGGATCATGGAGCTGTCAACGGTGATCGACGCGGTCGCCCTGACGCCGCGGACATAGCTGTCCGTCAAAGCGTCATAGGTATACCAGTAATCATCGTCGCCGATATACGGAGCGCTTTCTCTGAATCTTTCCAGAAAAGCCGTCAATCGCTCCTCCAGCTCCTCGCGCGGAACATATTCCGATCCGCTGTCATCGGACAGCTCCGCGCTGTCGGCCACGATAAAGTAGTCACAGCTCGAATGCAGGATCACGTCGTCGCTGTCGACGGATTTTACCTGCGCCATGACGATACCCGCCTTCAGCAGATGGGAGGCATGGATATCCCATGTCAGAACAAGGTCGGCTCCGCTGAGGGATTTTGTCAAGGGGATCACCCTGACAGAATCGTCGTCAAACCTCAGACAAAGCGTATAACTGCCGTTGTCGCTTCCGTGTGAGGGAAGGACAAAGCTCTTACTGTTACTCAGATTGTCGCCTGCGAATCCGACAAATCGGTCTTCTTCGGGGATCTGCAATTTCCCCGAACGGATTGTAATCATAGGACCACCTCCAACCATGCCGATAAAACAAAAAAAGTTGCATAAAACTATGCAACTCTTTTCAAAAACGCTATTTATTTTTTCCATTGCCGGCCGACAGAGCCGGATACGCTGTACGCCTTTGCCGTTGTACGGGCGTTTTCATCAAAGCAGAGCCTTCCGTCTGCCATAGGCCGACACGGAATTTACACCATATCCGCCAATTCGAGGATCATCCTCTCGGTCTTTTCCCAGCCGAGGCACGGATCGGTGATCGACTTGCCGGAGCAGCCGCCGTCCACGCTCTGAGAGCCGTCTTCGATATAGCTCTCGACCATAAAGCCCTTGACCATATTGCGAATATCGCCGCTGAAGCGGCGCGCGTCCATGACCTCCTTGATGATACGCGGCTGCTCGAAGGGGTTCTTGCCCGAATTGCTGTGGTTCGTATCGATGATGCAGGCGGGATTTCTGAACATCCCGGAGGCATACAGGCGCACCAGATGGATCAGGTCCTCATAATGGTAGTTCGGCAGGCTTTCGCCGTGCTTGTTCATATAGCCGCGCAGGATCGCGTGAGCGTAGGGATTTCCGTGAGAATGGACCTCCCACCCGCGATACAGGAAGGTATGACCCTTCTGCGCCGCGGTGATCGAATTCATCATGACGCTCAGATCGCCGCCGGTGGGGTTCTTCATACCGACAGGGACGTCCACGCCGGAAGCGACCAGACGGTGCTGCTGGTTTTCCACCGAACGCGCGCCGATCGCAACATAGGCGAGGATATCATCCAGATAACGGTGGTTTTCCGGATAGAGCATCTCGTCCGCGCAGGAAAAGCCGGTTTCCCGCAGTGCGCGGATATGCATGGAGCGGATGGCGACGATGCCCTTGAACATATCGGGCTTTTTGTTCGGGTCGGGCTGGTGCAGCATCCCCTTGTAGCCGGAGCCGGTGGTACGCGGCTTGTTGGTGTAGATGCGCGGGATAATGAAGATCTTGTCCGAAACCTTGTCCTGTACCCTGCGCAGACGGCTGATATAATCCAGCACGCTGTCCTCTTTGTCAGCGGAGCAGGGTCCGATGATCAGGATGATCCTGTCGTCCTTGCCCGCGAAGATTTCCTTGATCTCTCTGTCACGCTGTTCAACGATATCCAGAAGGTCGTCGTCGATGGGATACATCTTTTTGACCTCCATCGGGATCGTCAGTCTGCGCTCAAATTCCAGATTCATATTCATAATATACCTTCCTTTTTCAGGATGTCAGAGACATCGATTGACCGATCAGTCTGCCGGTTTATTGAAGTACGCCCTGCGCTTGGTGCTCAGGCGCATTTTTTCTCTCAGCTCGCCGACCTCGCCGTCGCGGATCATATCGCGCAGAGAGGCGAACTCGTCGAGAAAGGTGTCCATATATTTCAACAGCGCGTCGCGGTTGAGCATAAACAGCTCGCTCCACATCAGATCGTTGATGTTGGCGATACGCGTCAGGTCGCGGAAGCTGTCGCCGGTGTAATCCACCAGATGCTCGTTATCGGAGCAGGTCATCAGCGCGACAGCGATACAGTGCGTCAGCTGAGACAGATAGCCGATCATCTCGTCATGCTCCTCGGGCGTCAGCACCGAAATGCGGGAAAAGCCGAGGATCCTGCCCAGTGAGCCGACCCAGCGGATGGCCTGTTTGGAATTCCTTTCGGTAGGCGTGATGATAAAATTCGCGCCGCGGAAGATCCCGTCGTCGGCATTCTCCACGCCGTAGACCTCGCGTCCCGCCATCGGGTGAGAGCCGATGAACTCAACGTCGGGTCTCAGCTTCTCCTGGATCTCATAGACGATACAGCTCTTGACGCCGGTCACATCGGTCAGCATCGTGCCCGGCTTGAAATAGCTCTGATACTTGTCGATCCAGTCAAGGAACACCTTCGGATACAGACCGAAAATGACCGCGTCCGCAGAGGACACGACCTCCTCCCTGACATCGGTGTAGCCTTCTTTGATGATATGATTCTCCAGCGCGTAGTCGATCGCCTCCTGACGGGTGTCGATCGCCATCACGTGATACCCGAGCCGCTTGAGCGCTTTGGCGTAGCTGCCGCCGATCAAGCCCAGACCCACGATCAGGATTCTGGAGTCGCTGATCCATTGCATATTGTTACCTCTATTCCCAATTTCTGTAATTTTTCAAAAAAGTCGGGGAAGCTCTTGTTCACCGCTTCTGCCCCCTCGATCATACCGCCGACCTTTGTCAGCAAGACGGACATCGCCATCACGATCCGATGATCGTTGTGCCCGTCGATCGGCACCGACGGCGCATGGAGATTTCCGGGATGCACGGTAACGGCGTTTTCCTCGACCGTCACCTCGATACCGACCTTTTTCAGCTCGTGCTTCATCGCGGCGGAGCGGTCGCTCTCCTTGATCCTCAGCCGGCGCGTGCCGGTAAAGCGTCCGCCGCCGCAGAGCGCCGCTGTTGCAAACAGCACGGGTCCCAGATCGGGACAGTCGGAGATATCGATGGGATCGAGAAAGAAAAGCCCGTCCGAAGTATCGAGCTTCTCAAACAGCTCCTTATAGACCCTGTCGCCCTGCATCGATTGCTTATCCAGACCGCTGACGCTGACTTTTGATCCCGCATAGTTGAGCGCCTCAAAAAACGCCGCGTTCGAGTAATCCCCCTCTACGGTGACGTCGGCGGGAATATATCTGTCGCCTCCCGGGATCCTGAAAACGATCTGATCCTCTTCAAAAGCATACGCCGTTCCGGTTTCGGCATTGTGCATTTTTTTGTTATCGCACAGAAAAACACCGACCCCGAAAAGTTCGAGCGCCTTTATGGTCATATCAAGATAAGGGCGGCTCTCCAAGGGCTTTCTGATTGCGAGAAAGCTGTTTCTTTTCAGTAAGGGAAGCGCGAACATCATCCCCGAAAAAAACTGAGAGCTGATATTCCCGGGACATACAAAAACAGCGGGCGTCATCGGACCCTTTACGATGACGCGGTTGGGATGCTCCTCAAAATCCAGCTTTTGGATGCGCGCAAGGGTCCTGTAAAAATCCAGCGGCCGCGACATCAGGCGCGCCGAGCCGGTCAGGATATGCTCTTCACCGTTCAGCAGACAGATCGGCGTAAAAAAGCGCAGGGTGCTTCCGCTCTCGTTGCAGGGCAAGACCGCTGTTCTTCCGGTGGGCTTTGTGACGTCCGTTCCCGTGATATACGCGGTATTGCCGTCCGGACGGATATCCGCGCCCAGCGAGCGCAGGCAGGCGATCGTCGCCTTGATATCCTCGGAATACGAGAGATTGCGGACGACGCTCTCGCCCTCTGCGAGTCCCGCGCAGATCAAAAGGCGGTGCGCCATGCTCTTGCTCGGCGGAGCGGTGACGGTGCCGTGTGCCTTCGACGGCTTTATCTCAACTCTCATAACGATCCCTCAGCGCGTTGATCGCTTCGAGGTAGCCGTTCAGTCCGTGTCCCGAAATCGTCAGGAAACACGCCTGACGAACGTAGCTGATCTGTCGGAATTCCTCACGCGCGTCCACGTCGGAGATATGCACCTCCACGGCGGGGATCGCCACCGCCTTGAGCGCGTCGAGGATCGCGACGCTGGTGTGCGTATAGGCGCCGGGATTGATGACGATGCCGTCGGTATTCCCGTAGGCTTCCTGTATTTTGTCGACCAGAGCGCCCTCATGGTTGCTCTGGTAAAGCTCGACCTCTACCCTCTTTTTCAGCGCGTACTCAAGGATCAGACTGCAAAGATCCCGATACGTCGTTCTGCCGTAGATGTCGGGCTCGCGGATCCCGAGCATATTCAGGTTCGGTCCGTTGATCACTAAGATTTTCATATACCTTCTCCAAAAAGTCATTCCCCGTTGATAACGCTGTCGGCGACGTCGTCGGGGTCACAGTCGCCGTCGATGATATAGTCGGCGGTCGACATGTAGCGGTCGATCCGCGCGTCATACAGCCGCATGATCTTTTCCTTTTCATCCGCCAGCGGACGGTCGTCGGTGGGGATCAGAAAGTCCGGCGAGCGATCGATAAAGAAGATCTCGCCGTTATGACGCAGGGCGTCCACATTTTCCCGACGGAGGATCGCACCGCCTCCGAGGGAGATCACCTTGCCGCTTCGGGAAGAGATCTCACGGATGACCGCTGTCTCCAGATCGCGGAAGTATGCTTCGCCGTGTTCCGAAAAGATCTTCGTGATCTCTCCCGCGCGCTCCGTGATCAGCGCGTCGGTGTCGATCAGCTCTCTGTCAAGCTGTTCCGCGATGATCCGTCCGACGGTCGATTTGCCGGAACCGGGCATACCGGAGAGAGCGATATTTCTTTTCGAGAAATATATTTCATTGTAGATCCGATTGGTCAGCGCGACCGTCTCAAGCTCCTTGTCCATAAAATGCTGCGCAGCAAGAACCGCCTGCGCCACCAGCATATACAGCCCGCCCGCGGCATTGATCCCTCGCTCCTTCGCACGCAGGATCAGCGTGGTACAAAGCGGATTATACACCGCGTCGATCACGCCAGAAAGGTTCGGGAAGCGATCGGGATCGATCGGACAGGCAAAGATATCGGGGTACATCCCGCAGGGGGTGGTGTTGATGATCACATCCGCGTCGCTGTGGTCGGCGTAAGCCTGCTCATAGGTGATCGAGCCTTCCCTGCCGCTGCGGCTGACGCGCAGGATCGCCTTTGCGCCGAGCCGCTCACAGACCGCTGCGGCGGTTTTTGAGGTGCCGCCGGTCCCGAGGATCAGCGCCTTTTTGTATTTCAGTTCGACCTCGGTGCGCTCGATCAGCGCGCGCATGCCGCCGAAATCGGTGTTATAGCCGCAGAGGACGCCGCCTCGGTTGACGATGGTATTCACCGCGCCGATCGCCTCCGCCTCCGCGGAGATCTCGTCGAGGAACGGGATCACCGTCTGCTTGTAGGGGATGGTGACGTTGATCGCCTTAAAATTCTTTGAAAGAATAAAATCCTTGACCTCGTCCGGCTTTAGTTCTTTCAAAGAATAATGATAATCCGCTATTTTCTCATGTATTTCCTTGGAGAAGCTGTGCGGCAGCCTCTCTCCTATCAGTCCGTAGTCCATAGATACTCCGTTGGTTGTTGATTGTCGGTCGCAGAAAATGCCCGCGCCTCAGTCCTGTACGCTCAGCCAATCGGTGCCGAAGCGTGTCACCAGCAGATTGGCGATCGCGAGAGCGGTCACGCTGTCGACGACCACTCTGGCGCGGTGGATGATCGCAGGGTCATGCCTGCCCTTCAGCTCGAGGACAGCGTCGGTCCTGCCGAACATATCGACCGTATTCTGCGCCTTAAAGATCGACGGCGTCGGCTTGACGGCACAGGAGAACAGGATCGGCATACCGTTTGTGATGCCGCCGTTCACACCGCCGTTATGGTTGGTTTTTGTTTTTATTTCTTCATTGGAAATATAAAAACTGTCATTATAGTCGCTGCCTCTGCCGTTCACCATGCCGAACGCGTCGCCGAACTGGACGCCCTTGATCGCGGGTACGCTGAACAGCGCATGGGACAAAACGCCCTCCACGGTATCGAACCAAGGCTCTCCCACACCGGCAGGCATGCCGAGGACCGCTGTCTGCAGAACGCCGCCGACCGAATCTCCGTCGGCAGCCGCCGCTTCGATCGCCTCGCGCATCAAAGTGCCCTTTTCATCATCGAGAACGGCAAACTCCTTCTGATTCAGCGCCGATATTTCTGCGGCAATATTGTCAAATTCAGCGTCTGTGATCCCCGCGCAGGAGGCGATATGCGTGCCGATGACGATCCCCTTGCTCCTGAGAGCGGAGAGAACGATCGCGCCCGCCGCCACCAGCGCCGCGGTGACTCTTCCGGAAAAATGACCGCCGCCGCGATAATCCTCAAAGCCGTGATACTTCACGTTTGCGGTATAGTCCGCGTGTCCCGGACGCGCCAGAGCGCGGGTCGCGGAATAGTCCTTACTGTGCTGGGAGGTGTTGGGGATCAGGATCGTCAGAGGAGTTCCGGTGGTCCTTCCCTCAAACACGCCGCTGACGATACGGTATTCGTCTGCTTCCCGACGCGCGGTGGAGATTTTCCCCGCGGGTCGTCGCAGACTGAGCTGCGAGCGGATATATGCGTCATCGATCGCGATCCCCGGCGCAAGTCCGTCCAGTACCGCGCCGATGGATGCGCCGTGACTCTCTCCGAACAGCGTCAGAGAGAGATTGTTTCCGAAGGTATTTTTCATCTTACTTTCCTACTATCTCGATCAGCGGAGCGAGCTCGCTGAACGCGACTGTTTTCATTTCAAAATGTCCCGGCTCGTCAACGGTCGTGATCGTCACGGTGTTGCCGACGCCCTTTTTATCGTGCATCATCGCGTCAAGGACTTCATTGACGTCAAGCTCGATCGCGGTCTGGAGGTTGAGAGACTCCAGAACCCTGATCAGACGCGGACGCAGCGCGTCGCTGACCATCGGGATCATGCCCAGCGCGACGCATTCGCCGTGATACAGCCCGTTGAGGCGCTCAAAGCTCTCGATGCCGTGACCGATGGTATGACCGAAGTTCAGGATCCTTCTAAGACCCTGCTCCTTTTCGTCCTGTTCGACGACGTTCTTTTTGACCATCAGCGACCGCAGAACGATCTCGTCGATGTTCTCGTACGCATTGCCCTTTTCGAATAATCCGAACAACTCGCTGTCAGACGTCAGACCGACCTTGACCGACTCCGCCAGACCGTTGCTCACCTGGCGGGACGTCAGGGATTTCAGCAGGTCGAGATCGATCACGACCTTTTTCGGCTGATGGAACGCGCCTACGATATTCTTGATGCCGTTGAGGTTGACGCCGGTCTTTCCGCCGATCGAGGAATCCACCTGTGACAGCACGGTGGTGGGGATGTTGTAGAAATCGATGCCGCGCATATAGGACGCTGCGACAAAGCCCGCGAGATCGCCGACAACGCCGCCGCCGACCGCGACCACACAGTCACGGCGGGAGAAGTCCAGCGCGAGCATCTTGGTCAGAATGGCGCGGAACCAGCCGAGATCCTTGCTTCCCTCGCCCTGCGGCACCGTGAACACCGTGCTTTCAGCCGCCATATCCGCGACCGTATCCGCGTATTCCTCCGGTACTCCGTCGTCGGTGATGACCATCACCTTGCGGTTCAGGTCGAACAGCTCGCCGATCCTGTGCAGTGCGCCGCGCTCGATCACGATATCATAGCTGTTCTCTCCGAGATCCATTCTTAAAGCTTTGCTTTCAGCCATGTGATTCACCGTCTTCCAGTAAGATTTCTTCGCTGTAGTGTCCTACGACCTTTAATCTATCACAGTGCAGGGCGATATGACGCAGCATATCCGAACCGTTGCGGCCGGTCTCATCGCCCTCCGCCTCAATATAAAAGTAATACTGCCACGCCAGATCCTTCATCGGGCGTGATTTCAGCGCGCGCATGTTGAAGCCGTAGCTTCCCAAAACATTCAGCGCCTGCGCCAGAGCGCCGACCTCGTTCCTGACGGTGAACATCAGGATGAAGTTGCCGTCGGTGGTCGATAAGCGGCGGTTCTCCGCACGGGAGAACACCGCAAAGCGGGTGGTATTGACCGCGCTTTCGTTGATATCATGATCGAGGATCTCCAGCCCGTAGAGGCGGGCGGTCTCCGCCGAGGCGATCGCCGCAACGCTCGGATCGTTCATATCCTTTACCGCCTTCGCCGCCGCTGCCGTGTTGCTGTACTCCTGCTTTTCAAGCCCTTTCCTGCGGATATAGCCGGCGCACTGAGCGAGCGCCTGAGGATGGCTGACGACCGTTTTGATATTCTTTACGCTTGTCCCCGGCACACCCAGCAGATGATGCGCGATGCGCAGCTTGTAGATGCCGTTGACATACAGCGAGCCGTAAAACATCAGATCCATCACCTGACCGACCTCACCGGCATAGCTGTTCTCTATCGGCAGGACACAGCAGTCACAGTCGCCGTTTTCCACCGCCTCATAGGCGGCGCGGAAATCGGGATAGGCGATCGCGCTGCCGTAGGGAAAGATCTTGGTCACGGCGATGTTGGCGAACGCGCCCTCGATCCCGCAGTAGGCGATCTTCGCGCCGCTGATCAGGCGCTCCTGATACTGCTTGGAGATCGCCAGCATATCGGACAGGAACCGCGGATAATACGCGCTGATCTCATAGTCCCTGATATAGCCCTTGTTGCGCTCCATCAGCGTCTGCTCACGCGCCGCGTCATAGATCGGCAGGCCGTGCTCCTTTTTATACTCGGCGATCAGCTTAGCGGCATGCATGCGCTCTTCAAACAGCCGCGCCATTTCCTTGTCTATTTCATTGATCTTCGATCTTGCTTCGATAAGCTTTTCCATACGCTCTTCCCTTCCGACAGTACATCAAGTTTTCCTAATGAAAAAAAGCGGCTCTGCCCGATAACAGAACCGCCGCTGATCCATAATAATACAGCACCTGTTACATCCGGGCATCAGAATCCTTTTCTGCACACCAAAAATAACCCGCATAAAATCGGGCGTACACCACGTTAAATCGATCGTACTCTGCGTGTGCTGAGAAAATCATCGACAGACTCCTTTCCGAATGATAAGTTTACTATAACACGTTAAAGCGTAAAAGTCAATAGAAATCATCAAATTCCAACAAACAGCAAGAACAAACAGCGGATTTGTTGACAAACAAGGCGAATAATGGTACAATGTTCCTAAGAATGAAATTCTTTTCTGAAAGGATGAATCCGAATTGAGCAGAATATTATCGGCGATTTTCGGCGTCGGCTTTCTGATGACGATCATCAAGAAAATCGACTCCGGCATCAAGCGCCTTTTTATCTCGCTGATCAAGCCTTTTAACAAGGTACAGAATAACAAGATCATTTTCATGAACTTCACGGGAAACTATGACTGTAACCCCAGAGGTGTCTGTGACGGAATCCTCAAAGCGGGTTATGATGCGGATCTGGTTTGGACGGTCATGAAGAACACCCGTTTAGGCCCGATGTTTTTCCCCGAGGGCGTCAGATGCGTCAAGCGCAACTCCTATGAATTCTTCAAGGAGCTTTCAAGCGCAAAGGTCATCGTCGACAACGGCATCAGCACCGCGTTCGTACGCTATCACAAAAAGAAGAATCAGTACCTGATCGAAACATGGCACGGCTCGCTGGGCATCAAAAAGTTCGGCCGCTCTGCCAACAACGATAAGAGCTGGCTGCGGAAGGCGGCTAAGGAAGGCCGTATGACCAGCTATATCATCAGCAACAGCGATATGGAGGACGAGATCTACCGCGAGGATTTCTGGAAGACCACCCCGATCTGGAAGTTCGGTCATCCGCGCAACGACATCCTACTGTGTGACGACAAACAGAAAATGGCAGAGCTGGACAGATCCATCCGCAGGCAGTACGACATCCCCAAGGACGCAAAGCTCTGTATGTACGCGCCTACCTTCCGTGACGATCAGGACCTGCGTCCCTATATGATCGATTACGACAATCTGCTTGCAGCGCTCAAGAGCCGCTTCGGCGGCAAGTGGGTCATCCTTACCCGCTATCATATGCGCACCAAGCGTTATCTGAAGTTCAACATGTTCCCGAACTATGTCGTCAACGTCAGCGGCTATCCCGATATCCAGGATCTGATGGCGATCATCGACGTCGGCATCACCGACTACTCCAGCTGGATCTGCGAGTATATGCTGCGCCGCAAGCCGGGCTTCACCTTTGCGACGGACGTCGAGAACTACGCGGAGCATGAGCGTACCCTGTTCTTCCCGCTGAGCGCTCTCCCCTTCCCCACTGCGACCGACAACGAACAGCTCATTCAGAACATTCTGAACTTTGACGAGGAAAAATTCGTCAGGGACTGCGACGCGTTCCTGAAAGACAAGGGCAGCGTCGACGACGGTCACGCCTCCGAGCGTGCCGCGGAAGCGATCCGCAAGCTGATCCAAGCGTAAGCTTTTACGGGAGGAGCTCCTCCCCTACATTACCAACACAATTCAGAAAAGAGGTTTTTCCAATGGTAGTTGCATTATTGACAGCAGCGGGCATCGGCTCGCGTATGGGTCAGGATATTCCCAAACAGTTTATCCATGTTAACAACAAGCCCCTCATCGTTTATACACTTGAAGCGTTCGAGCGTCATCCCAGCATCGACGAGATCGTCATCGTCACGCTCCCCAACTGGATGGATGTTGTCAAGGCGTACGCTTCCCAGTTCAATATCACCAAGCTCAAGGCGATCGTTCCCGGCGGCGACACCGGGCAGGAATCCATCCACAACGGTCTGATGGCCATCAAGGAAGCCCACGAGAGCGATAACCCCACCGTGATGATCCACGACGGCAACCGCTGTCTGGTATCCAGCGAGATCATCTCCAACTCTCTGGCGGTCTACAAGCATCACGGCAGCGCCGTAGCGGCGATCCCCTGCGTCGAGGCTGTATTCTACAGCAGAGACGGCGGTCAGTCCTCTACCACCTCGATCCCCAGAGAACAGCTCTACCGTACCCAGACCCCGCACACCTATTCGCTGGACAAGCTCCTTTGGGCGCATGAGCAGGCGGCTGAGAAGGGCATCGAGAACACCGCTGCCTCCTGTACGCTGATGCAGGCGCTGGGCGAGACGGTCTACTTCTCCAAGGGCGCCGAGAAGAACATGAAGATCACCACCACCGAAGACCTCGACCTGTTTGAGGTACTTCTCCACACCGAAAGAACGACCTGGTTAAAGTAATATGATTTATAACGAAGCATACTGGAAGGACGTGGAAAGGGTCATCCCCCACGTCAAGGACATCAAAAAGCTCTACGGAAAGACCAT
Source organism: uncultured Eubacteriales bacterium (assembly GCA_900315815.1). Lineage (GTDB taxonomy): Bacteria > Bacillota > Clostridia > Oscillospirales > Acutalibacteraceae > Ruminococcoides. The sequence goes on along the minus strand of ONAS01000061.1, from coordinate 8,172 downwards.
CCTGATCACCGGCGGCAGCGGTCTGATCTGCTCCTGCGTCGTCGATATCATCTACTATCTCAACACCCACGACAACGCGGATATCCGCATCATCCACGCCGCCCGTACCCACGAAGAGCCCGCCGACCGTTTCCCCCATATGAAGGAAGGTCCCGACTATGGGTTTGTCTACTATGACGCGACCAAGGCGGAGGGCATCGACGTTGAAGCGGATTACATCATCCACGCGGCGTCCAACGCCAACCCCGCGGCATACGTTGCCGAGCCGGTAGAGACCATGGCGGCAAACTTCATCGGTCTGAACAACCTCCTCTCGATGGCGGTCAAAAAAGGCACCAAGCGCGTGCTGTATATCAGCTCCAGCGAGGTTTACGGTCAGAAGGAAGGCATGGAGCCGTATTTTGAAAACGACTACGGCTATCTGGATATCCTCAATCAGCGCGCCTCCTACCCCAGCTCCAAGCGCGCCTCCGAAACACTGTGCGTCGCTTACAGCATGGAATACGGCATGGACACCGTTATCGCGCGTCCCGGTCACATCTACGGTCCCGGCGTGACGCCCTTCGATAACCGCGCGACCGCCCAGTTTACCCGCAACGCCGTCAAAGGCGAGGATATCGTGATGAAATCCGCCGGCAGTCAGCTGCGCTCCTACTGCTATTCACTGGACTGCGCGACCGCGCTGCTTGCGATCCTGCTCTCCGGCGAGAGCCAGAACGCCTATAACATTTCCAACCCCGACTCCATCATCACCATCAGCCGGATCGCGAAATGCATCGCCGAAGCCGCGGGCACCAAGCTCACCTATGAGAATCCCGACGACGCTGAGGCGGCAGGCTACAACCTGATGTCCAACTCCTCACTCGACTCCAAAAAGCTGGAAGCCCTCGGATGGGCGGCGGAGTTCTCTCCCGAAGAAGGCGCTGACCGCTGTGTCCGCTTCTACGGCTGATCCGTTTATTTTCCAATAAAGAATTATCCCTCCCGATGAGCTGTTCGGGAGGGATTTTTTCATGTGCTATTCCGTTAGGATCACTCTGCTCTGACGGTCAGCTCGGTCTTTCTGCCGTTGAGCTCGACCTGATTCTCCGCGTCGGCGTTATTCTCATACCCGTCGAACACCAGATCGCAGGCTCTGCCTTTGTTGTACACATTGACCTTCGCGCCCTTGGCGAGATACAGATTGGAGATCGCGCCGAGCTGATTGATATCCAGCTGCTCCGCCGAGCCGTCGTACCGGATCTCCATATCCTCGCCCGAGGTCAGCTCGAAATGACCGCGGATGTTCACGATACGCGCGGTGCGTGCCTTGCCGTCATATTCGATATGCTTCGGCTCGGTGATATCGTGGACCGAGAGGATATCCGCGTCGCCGTTGAGCTCGATCTTGTCGGCAAAGGCTGTCGGGAGTATGACTCTGACATACAGATGCTGCTTTGCCTCCTGCTTAGTCAGCGGCTTGCCGGTCGACTCGCAAACATATTTGAGATCCGGCTGGATCCGAACCGCGGCGATGTCCCTGCCCTTGCCGGCAGAGAGGCGGACCTTTGCCAGCCGATACGCCTTCTCTGTCAGGTCGGTCCTGACCTCGACGAGAAGCTTTTCCTCATCGGACGTTGTGATATCCAGCTCCTTCACACAGCCGAAGCTGATCTCAAAATCACTTTCGCCGAAGATATCGAACTCGGTGCGGCTGACATTATCGCGTCCGCAGATCTCACCGTCGGAGAGCAGCTCGTCATAGGTCACGCCGAATACATCCGCCAGCGCCTTGATGTTGCCGATATCCGGCTGACCCGCGCCCGATTCCCATTTGGTGATCGCCTGGCGGGAAACGTTCAGCTTTTCGGCAAGCTGTTCCTGTGTCATATTGTTCTGCTTTCTGAGATTTCTGATTTTTTCATTCAACATGGTGTTGACCTCCTTTGTTGTTGTGGCTTCATCATATCACCGCGGACGCGACAGCGCCACCAAACAAAGCTGACAAAACGCGAAAATAATGCTACGCTTCGTAGCATTCTGCGTATTTTTCAGAAAAAATCGGCATTTGGGGCTATCGGCAGGCGCAGGAACAGCATCACCGGTTCCATGGATCACGCTTTCCGTGCTGTTCCCCTTATGGATCTATTCTAGCATTTTCAGCCCGCCTGTGCAACCCCGCGATATGCCCGCCGTCCGAAAGAACACCCGAGCATCGCTTTGCAAGGGCTCTTGTCAAACGCCTCTTTGCTGTGGTATACTCATTTTATAAACGTGAAATCTCAGATAAGGGGTGTGACGATATGGCACGCAACTACAGTTCCTCAGAGGTCAAAGCCTTACAGAGGAAATATCAGGAGCTGTACGCGAAATTCCGTCAGCTGGACAGCATGGCACAACGCACGCGAACCGAAATTCAGACGGCAGCATCCAAAATCGCCGCCGACGGCTCTTCACAGCTTCTGCAAACCATTCCCGTGGACGAGCTGAGCCGCACAAAAAAAGGGATCCGCGTCAAGTCACTGCACGATGCGGGCTTCCATACCATCGCCGATATCATCCGCGCGAATCCGTTCCAGATCTCCGCGATCAACGGGATCAGCCCCGAGGGCGCGCAGGAGATCAAAAAAGCCGCGGCGGCTATCGCTCAGACAGCGCAGAGCGGCGCGAAGATCCGTCTGAGCGCAGACGAAAAAACGCCCGCTTCAACAGCCCTGGTGACGGCGCTGTGCAGATACAAGCTGCTTCTCCCCGCGATCAATACCGCCGCGCAGTTCCGTCAGTATTATGACAGCGAGCTGACCCGGGCGCTCGCCGCCGCAAAGCCCGCGTCGGGCGGACTGCGGTGGATCTTTACCTCCTCCTCAAAGAAGAATGACGCCGACGCCGCGTGCGCCGTGCTGGCACAGATCCTCTCCGACGAGAATCTTGCGCCGGTGAACGACTCGCTCAACGCCGTGATGCGTCAATTCAACTATATTTCCCCGAATCACGCGTGGGAGGATTTCTCCCGTGACAGCATCACCTACATCAATCTGCTGGAAACCATCGAGCCTGACAGAGTCGGCTCCGGCGACGGCGTACAGGGACTGCCGGAGGAGCTGGCGGAATCCGTCGCCGACGTCGTTCTCGATCTCAGCGGACTCAACTGCACACTGCGCCGCTATCAGGAATGGGGCGTCAAATACGCCGTAGCCCAGCGCCGCATCCTGCTGGGCGATGAAATGGGTCTCGGCAAAACCGTGCAGGCGATCGCGGTCATGGTCCATCTGCGCAATCTGGGCGCGACGCATTTTGCGGTCGTCTGCCCCGCGTCGGTGCTGACCAACTGGTGCCGCGAGATCGCAAAGCACAGCGACCTCAGCGTGATCCGTGTCCACGGCTCCGCCAAAGAAGCCGCACTGCAGCAATGGCTGTCACAGGGCGGCGTAGCGGTCACCACCTTCGAGACCACCGCGGCGTTCGATCTTGTCGATGATTTTCGTCTGACGATGCTGACGGTGGACGAGGCGCATTATATCAAAAACCCCTCCGCCCAGCGCACGGTCAACGTCAAGCGCCTGTGCGGTCACGCTGACAGGCTGTTATTCATGACCGGCACCGCTCTGGAGAACAAGGTGGAGGAAATGGCGACGCTGATCACCATCCTCAACCCGAACGTCGCGCAAACGATTCAGCCGATGCTGTCGCTGTCCTCCGCGCCGCAGTTCCGCGAGGCTGTCGCGCCGGTATACTACCGCCGCAAGCGCGAGGACGTCCTGACCGAGCTGCCCGAGCTGGTGGAAAGCTATGAGTGGTGCGATCTCCTCCCCGGCGAAAAGAAGCTCTATCAGGAAGCGATCGCCGAGCAGAATTTCATGGCGGCGCGCAGAGTCTCCTGGAACGCGGATGATCTGGCGAATTCCTCCAAGGCGCGCAGGCTGATGGAGATCGTCGAGGATGCAAAGGAGCAGGAGCGCAAGGTGCTGATCTTCTCCTTCTTCCTCGATACCGTCGCAAAGATCGCCGCGATGCTTGGTACAAGCTGTATGGAACCGATCACCGGCTCCGTCAGCCCCGCAAGGCGGCAGGAGATCATCGACGAATTTGACAAGGCGCCCGCAGGATCCGCGCTGGTGGCGCAGATCCAGTCCGGCGGCACCGGGCTGAACATCCAGAGCGCCTCGGTGGTCATCATGTGCGAGCCGCAGCTGAAGCCGTCCATCGAAAATCAGGCGATCTCCCGCGCATACCGCATGGGACAGGCGCGCTCGGTACTGGTGTACCGTCTGCTGTGCGACGATACCGTGGACGAGCGGATCATCGAGCTGCTGCGCGCAAAGCAGAAGGAGTTCGACGCGTTTGCGGACGAATCCAAAGCCGCTGACGATACCCTTGAGCTGGATAACGCCTCGATATCCGGCATCATGCAGGCAGAGCAAAAGGCGCTGGAGGCCGCCGCGTCTGCCGAACAGAAGCCGCCCGAAACCCCGACCGTCAAGTTGGAAACACCATCCGACAATCCGGAAGCCCCGACCGTCAAAACGGAAGCCCCATCCGACAATCCGGAAGCCCCGACCGTCAGCTGAACATACCGCAATAAATAGTATAAGCCTGAGTATTTCATCACGATCTACTCAGGCTTTTCATTTTGGATCGATATCGAACGCGGGTTACAGGCTGAACGGCTCCAGATCCTCCACCGCCTGCTTCTGCGTCATGCGGACCTCGTCATGATCGAGGTCGATCAGCACATATTTGTCGTTGCCCATCCCCATTTCCTTCATACAGCTGAGCTGACGGTGTCCGTGGCGGGTCTCGATGCGTTCGACCAGCGCGTGATTCTCGTCCTCCCTCATGGCATAGACCAGATCGACGCACGCCTGATCCAGCGCCAGAATATCGGTGGACGCAAGGATGCCGACATTCGGGGTGACGACAGGCTCTGCCGCTGCGCCCTCACAGTCGCAGGATACGGACATATTGCGCATCACATTGACATAGGTGATGTGCTTGCCGAAGAAATCGATCGTCGCCTTGGTGGACTCGGTGATGCGCTCCATCAGCTCTTCCTCGGCGATCGACCACATATCCTCTCCCTCGCGGGTATGGATCCACTTCTTCCCTATCCTGCCGTCGGCACACCCGATGCCGATGTTCTTGTTGGAGCCGCCGAAGCCGCCCATCACATGGCCCTTGAAGTGGGTCAGCACCAGCATGGAGTCATAGTCGGTCATATGCGATCCGTGGCACATCTCCTTCATCCACTTGCCGCCCTCGATCGGGAGCATCACCGTACCGTCGGCGTCCATGATATCGACCGGGCAGAATGTCCACCCGTTGACCTCCAGCGTCCTGCGATGCTGTTCGGTGGTGTAGCGGTCGCCCTCATAGTAGGTGTTGGTCTCCACGATGACCGCGTCCTTCAGCTCCGGCTCGGAAGAAAGGAGCTCCTTCACCCATTCACGCGGGATGATGTTCGGTCCGTGAGGCTCTCCGGTATGGAGCTTGACGCCGATCCTTCCCTTCATTTCTCCGTTGACCTTTTCGTAGACCTTTTTCAGCCCCTCAGGGGACAGGTCGCGGGTAAAGTAAACGATCGACTCGTTGCCTGCCCTTTCACTGTAAGGCACATAGCGCTCTCCGCCCTTACCGGCTTTGATGTTGTCTGACATGGCTTACTCCTCTCTGTTATCCGATGATCTTCGTACTGCTGTTATCAAAGCTGAGACCGCAATACTCTCTGACGCGGCACTCAGCAAAATAGCGCTCCTCCAGCGGTATCCATCTGTCGCGGAACACCGCGGCTTTCTCAACACCGCTGCGGCGGATGATCCGACGCATCTGCTCCTCGGGCGGCACCGTTAGGAAGATCCGCAGGTCATAGTGATCTCTCAGGGACGGATGACAGGCATACGCGCCCTCGATGATCACATACTTTTTCGGTACTGCACAGATCTCCTGACGCAGGGTCTGCGATCCGCAGTCATACGGGCGATAGCAGATCCGCTCATCCCCGCTGATCAGGGGACGCAGGATCTCGTCAAAGAAGCGCTCGTGATCCACATTCCCGCCGGGGGTATCCAGACGCTCCGCCGTTCGCTGTCTGGGACGCAGGAAAAAGTCGTCCATATGAAAGACAGAAGCGTCCAGCGCTTTCTCAAGAAGTCCTGCAAGCGTCGTCTTTCCCGAAGCGCTTCGTCCGTCAACGGCGATGATGATCCTCTCCTTCGGCGGCAAAGAGCAGACCGCGTCCGTGATCGTTTCAAGTATCCTGTTCATCTCATTCAACGGCAGGCTCGTGCTTCTGAGGACGCTTGAACGGTACCAGCTTCGTTCTGTCAAGAGCCAGCATGACGGACGGGATCAGGATCAGCTGAATGATGATCCCGGGGATCGCGTTCAAAAGCGCACCCGCGAGAAATGCGCTGAACGGAAAGGCACTGCCCGACAGCCCGAGCAGGATCGCCTGGACGACGCCCCATACGAAGCGGCCCGCGATCATCGCGATCAGGATACAGCGATAGAGCGCGCGGATGCACTGCCACTTGGAATGCGCGTATAAGAATCCCGCGACAAAGGCGTAGGTCCCCAGCTCAAACGCCATCGAAACAGCGGTCGGGAACAGCGGCGGCGCGCCGAAGATCAGCGAACGCATCAGCGGCAGGATGACCGCCATCGGCAGTCCGTACTGCCATCCGCAGATCAGCGCGCACAGGAACACGGGGATATGCATCGGGAGCAGCATATTGCCGATCTGCGGGATCTGACCCGTCAGAAACGGCAGCAGCAGTCCGACGGCAAGAAACATGGCTGTCAGCGTCAGATTTTTGATACTTTGATGATTCATACGATACCTCGCTTCCTTGCGGAGCTGTCCTCTCTGTTCATAGATTCTGAAAAATACTATACCGTCTGATCCACCCGCCTTGCGTGATGAGCCGGTATCATTTCTTTTATTATCACATCTTGTCCGACAGATGTCAAATAAAAACTGTATGATCTTGCTTTTGAAGGACATTTATCAGCGGAACGGCGCTTGCGGCTGAGCGCAAAGCAGTTTATATCGACACAAAGCGCCTTATTCCGCGGTCGAAAGACCGCCTGCGGACGAACAGCGGAAAAATCGCCGCTCAACTATTGTATATCGGCGCGCAAAATGCTATGATAAGAAAGGACAGACATTAAAAACGCACTGATCTCACGGCAGATCCGATACGAATCATGCTTGTCCCTCAAAGAAAGGAATCATCATATGAAACATTTTTTGATCGTCATCGATATGCAGAAGGACTTTGTAGACGGCGCGCTCGGAAGCAAGGAAGCTGTCGCCGTCGTCCCCGCAGTCGTCAAAAAGATCGGCGGCTTTGACGGAGAGATCTTCGTCACGCTTGACACACATCACGAAAACTATCTGAATACAGCAGAAGGCGCGAAACTGCCTGTACCGCACTGCATCAAAGGCACGGACGGCTGGGAGCTGGACAAGTCGGTCGCCGCGGCGCTCGATCAGAAAGGCTATACCGCGGTGGAAAAGCCGACCTTCGGCTCGGTGGAATTGCCGAAGCTGATCGCCGACGCCGCCGGGAAGGAAGCGTTCACCGTTGAGATCATCGGTCTTTGCACCGACATCTGCGTCGTCAGCAACGCGCTGCTGCTGAAAGCAAACTTCCCCGAGGCTGAGATCGCGGTCGATGCGGCGTGCTGTGCGGGCGTGACGCCCGAACTGCATCAAGCGGCGCTCGACACCATGCGCAGCTGTCAGATCACCGTAGGCTAGGAGGCGCCGTCATGAAGCTGGAACCGATCATCGTATCGTTACTCGACACCGACCTGTACAAATTCAATATGGATCAGGTCATTTTCCACAAGCACACCGACCTGTGCGGTCAGTATTATTTCAAGTGCCGCAACAAGGACATCGTTTTCACCGAGGAAATGGTGGAGGAGATCAATGCCCAGGTCGATCACCTCTGCACTCTCCGCTTCACCAAGCCGGAGCTGAATTATATGCGCTCCATCCGCTTCATCAAGAACGACTATGTCGAATTCCTGCGCATCTGGCGCCCGATCCGCGACTATGTGTCGGTCGGACGCACCCCCGAGGGCGAGCTTCAGGTCGTGGTGGACGGACCGCTCTTCTCGGCGATGCAGTTCGAGATCTACCTGCTGGAGATCATCAACGAGGTCTATTTCCGCATGGCGTATGATTAC
>ONAS01000052.1 GCA_900315815.1 uncultured Eubacteriales bacterium | reverse complement strand
TGGCAGCAAGCCCCTATACCTTCCGGAGACCTGTCCGAGACCGATCCGTTCTACGGAATGACAAGGAGCATCGGCAACGATGCCGAGAGGGTAGGTTCAGGATCCGGGAGCTATGTCATCGATCACGAGATGTCCATCGCCGAGTTCGTAAGCGGGATCCCGTTCCACCTGGATTACATCCTCTTCGACATGTGCTTCTCTTCAGGTGCAGAGATTTACTACGGCCTGAAGGACGTGACCGACTACGTGATGGGATCGCCTTGCGAGGTCATGGCCGACGGAATGTTCGACTACACTACCGTCACATCCTATCTGATCGGAAGAGAAACTCCTGACCTTGAAGGACTTGCCGATGCAGCTTTCAAGAGATACGATTCCAGGACCGGGATCGAGAGGTCGGCTATCGTAAGCCTTGCCAGGACCGCGGGAACGGAGGCTCTGGCCTCTGTCTGCAAGTCTCTATTCGAAACTTACAGGACCGCCCTCAACAACGTGGACTACACCAAGGTACAGGGTTATTACAGGAGTGGCAGACACTATTTCTTCGACTTGGAAGACGCCCTGGTCAAGTGCGGTGCTTCCCAGGCGGACCTCACCATCCTGAGGAACGCCCTTGATGGCTGTATCCTTTACAAGAACGCAACTCCTAATTTCCTGGGGCCTACTTCACCGACTTCCTCAGGGTTCACGGTCGAGACTACCTGCGGCATAAGCATCTATCTTCCTTGCGCCGGTACTCCATTACTGGATTCCCTCTACAAGCTGGAAGGGTGGAACAAAGCCGTATCTCTTGTAAAATAAATTAATTATTCATATCTTTGCCGGCCTTTTAAAAGCGCAATACGCTTTTGGTGCAATGGGGTTCCGGGCAGTCCGGAACTGAGTAACACATTTTAAACAAAACACAATGAAGCATTTTGAACTCAACGGCACAGTCCGTGAAGTCGGCAACAAAGCCGTGATCAAAGCGTTCCGCAGGCAGGGCCTCGTCCCTTGCAACCTCTACGGACAGGGAATGGAGAACGTCCTCTTCACCGTCAAGGAAAGGGACCTTCAGGGCATCACCAAGCCTGTTCTGGTCAGCGGCACCGACGGCGTCGGCACCAAGCTCAAGCTGGCGTTTCTGATGGACAAGCATGATACGGTCGGTATCGACTGTGTCGCGATGTGTGTCAACGACATCGTCTGCGTCGGCGCAAAGCCGCTGGTGTTCCTGGATTACATCGCCTGCGGCAAGAATGTTCCCGAGCGGATCGCGGATATCGTCAAGGGCGTCGCCGAGGGCTGTGTCCAGGCGGGCGCGGCGCTGATCGGCGGAGAGACCGCCGAGATGCCCGGCTTCTATCCCGAGGATGAATATGATCTCGCAGGCTACAGCACCGGCGTGGTCGACAAGGCAAAGATCATCGACAATACAAAGATGGCGGCGGGCGACGTCGTCATCGCACTGCCGTCAAGCGGCGTGCATTCTAACGGCTTCTCTCTGGTGCGCAAGGTGTTCGACGTAGAAAACGCCGACATCAAGGCGCCGGTCGAGGCGCTCGGCGGAAGGTCTGTGGGCGAGACCCTGCTGACTCCGACGAAAATCTATGTCAAGCCGGTCCTCGCGCTGTTGGAGGAAGTCACCATCAAGGGTATTTCCCATATCACCGGCGGCGGCTTCTATGAGAATATCCCGCGTTCGATCCCCGACGGACTGTGCGCGAAGATCCGGAAGGACGCTGTCCGTATCCTGCCGATCTTTAAGCTCATTCAGGAAAAGGGTGGCATCAGCGAGCACGATATGTTCAACACGTTCAACATGGGCGTCGGTATGAGCATCGTGGTTCCGGCGGAGCAAGCCGATAAGGCGCTTTCGATCCTCCGCGGGAACGGCGAGGACGCGTATGTCATCGGTGAGATCGTCGAGGCAGAGGAGAAGATCCGGTTATGCTGAGAGAAAAAGCGCGGATCGCCGTGCTGGTCTCCGGCGGCGGCACGAATCTGCAGGCGATCCTGGATGCGCAGAACAGCGGCGTGATCAAGAGCGGCGAGGTCGTGCTGGTCATTTCCAACAACAAGGACGCGTATGCGCTGACCCGCGCCGAAAAAGCCGGGATCAAAGGGCTGTATATTTCTAAGAAAGAATTAAAATCGCAGGCGGCGTTTGAGGCGGCGGTCGTGAACGCGCTGGAGGAAAACGCGATCGATCTGATCGTCCTCGCGGGCTTTATGTCGATTTTGTCCGCGGACTTCACCGCGCGTTATCCGAAGCGCATCATCAACGTGCATCCCGCGCTGATCCCGTCGTTCTGCGGCAAGGGCTACTATGGTCTCAAGGTGCATGAGGCGGCGCTGGAAAAGGGTGTGAAGGTCACCGGCGCGACCGTGCATTTTGTCAATGAGATCCCCGACGGGGGAGAGATCATCGCCCAGAAGGCGGTGGAGGTGCAGGACGGCGATACGCCGGAGATACTCCAGCGCCGCGTGATGGAGCAGGCGGAATGGGTGATCCTTCCGCGATCCGTCGAAAAAATCAGCGCTGAGATCATCAATCAATAAGCGGGGACTTGCTCCCGCTGATCGCAGGCATAAAAAAGCATCACTCTCGCTTCTCGAACAGGCGGGTCCTGACCCGCCCTGCAAGGAAGCGCATTATACAACACAGGGGGAAAAGGTATCATGGACATTTACAAAATCAACGACATCGCCGAGCTGATCGAGGGCAACTCCTACGTCGGCAGAGGCATCGTCATCGGCAAGACCGCCGACGGCACAAAGGCAGCGGCCGCCTACTTCATCATGGGCCGCAGTGCAAATTCCCGCAACCGCATTTTCACCGAGCGCGGCGGCGCGGTCTATACCGAGCCCTTCGACGCTTCCAAGGTCGAGGATCCGAGCCTCATCATCTACGCCGCGATCCGTGAGTATGAGAACAATCTCATCGTCACCAACGGCGACCAGACCGACACCATCTATGACGGTATGGAGAGCGGCATCGGCTTCCACAAGGCGCTGGCAACACGCGAGTTTGAGCCGGACGCGCCCAACCTTACGCCCCGTATCAGCGGCATGCTGACCTTTGATGAGGGCGACTTCACCTACAGCATGAGCATCCTCAAATCCATTGACGCCGAAGGCGCCGGCTGTGCCCGCTACGGCTTCGATTATCCGTCAAAGGCGGGTCTGGGTCATTTCATCCACACCTATGTCTGCGACGGCAATCCGATCCCGACCTTCCAGGGCGAGCCGGAGAGAGTCGCGATCGACGACGACATCGACGTGTTCACCGACAAGCTGTGGAACGCGCTGGACTCGGATAACAAGATCTCGCTGTACGTCCGCTACATCGACCTCAAAACAGGCGAGACCGAGAATCGTCTGGTCAACAAGAATCAATAAGGCAGAAATGCCGATCATGCCGGAAATCGATCATGATTTCCAAACGGGCAGGGGATGACCCGCCCGGATAAAGTCAATTACGGAGGAAATATCAATGAAAGAATTTGAACTGAAATACGGCTGTAACCCCAATCAGAAGCCCGCAAAAATCTTTATGCACGACGGCAGCGAGCTACCCATCGAGATCCTGTCCGGCCGTCCCGGCTACATCAACTTCCTCGACGCGTTCAACTCCTGGCAGCTGGTCAAGGAGCTCAAGGAGGCGCTGGGCCTTCCCGCGGTCACCTCGTTCAAGCACGTCAGCCCCACCTCTGCGGCGGTCGGCATCCCGCTTTCCGATAAGCTGAAGAAGGCATGCTTTGTCGATGATATCGAGGGTCTGGACGACAGCCCCCTCGCCTGCGCTTATGCCCGCGCCCGCGGCACCGACCGTATGTGCTCCTTCGGCGACTGGGTCGCGCTTTCCGATGTCTGTGACGTGACGACCGCGACCATGATCAAGCGCGAGGTTTCCGACGGCATCATCGCCCCCGGTTATGAGCCCGAGGCGCTGGAGATCCTCAAGACCAAGAGAAACGGCAATTACAATATCGTTCAGATCGATCCGGACTATGTTCCCGATCCGATCGAGCACAAGCAGGTCTTCGGCATCACCTTTGAGCAGGGCCGCAACAACTTTGAGATCAACCGCGAGCTGCTTTCCAACATCGTGACCGCCAACAAGGATCTCCCCGACAGCGCGGCGCGTGATCTGATCATCTCTCTGATCACCCTGAAATATACCCAGTCCAACTCCGTCTGCTACGCGGTAGACGGTCAGGCGATCGGCGTCGGCGCCGGTCAGCAGAGCCGTATCCACTGCACCCGCCTTGCCGGTACCAAGGCTGATACCTGGTTCCTGCGTCAGGCGGACAAGGTCCTGAACCTGCCGTTCCGCGACGATATCCGCCGTCCCGACCGCGACAACGTCATCGACGGCTATATCAACCAGAACGAAGAGGACGTTACCGCTGACGGCGTATGGCAGCGTTACTTTACCGAACAGCCCGCTCCCTTTACCGCTGAGGAGCAGCGCGCGTACCTCGACACCTGTGAGAATGTCGCGCTGGGTTCGGACGCGTTCTTCCCGTTCTTCGACAACATCGAGCGCGCTTACAGAAGCGGCGTCAAGTATATCGCAGAGCCGGGCGGCTCTATCCGCGACGACCTGGTTATCGAGTGCTGTGACAAGCACGACATGGTCATGGCGTTCACCGGCATGAGATTGTTCCATCATTGATCAATGAAATAAGGGAGGGGCGCAGACGTCCCTCCCTGTACCCTTTTGTCATAGGAGATTAATATGATTGTAATGGTAGTTGGCGGCGGCGGACGCGAGCACGCCATCATTAAGAAACTGAAAGAAAATGAAACGATAGAGAAGATCTACGCGCTGCCCGGCAACGGCGGTATCGCCGCCGACGCCGAGTGTGCGGCGGTGGGCGCGACGGATATCGACGGCATCGTGAAGTTTGCTGCGGATCACGCGATCGACTACGCGGTGGTCGCACCCGATGATCCGCTGGTGCTCGGCTGTGTCGACGCGCTGGAGGAGAAGGGCATCCCCTGCTTCGGTCCGCGCAAAAATGCCGCTATCATCGAGGGCAGCAAGGTCTTTTCCAAGAACCTGATGAAGAAATACGGCATCCCCACCGCGGCGTATGAGGTCTTTGACGACGCGGACAAGGCGCTGGCGTATCTTGAGACCGCGCCGATCCCGACCGTCATCAAGGCGGACGGTCTGGCGCTGGGCAAGGGCGTTATCATCGCCGATACCCGCGAGAAGGCAAAGGCTGCCGTTGTGTCCATCATGCAGGACAAGCAGTTCGGCGACAGCGGCAATCAGATCGTCATCGAGGAATTCCTCGAGGGTCCCGAGGTATCCGTTCTGAGCTTTACCGACGGCGAGACGGTCGTGCCGATGATCTCATCGATGGATCACAAGCGCGCCGGGGACAACGACACCGGTCTGAATACCGGCGGCATGGGTACGGTCGCGCCGAACCCCTATTATACCGAGGCGGTCGCCCGTGAATGTATGGAGAATATCTTCCTGCCGACCATCAAGGCGATGAAGGCGGAGGGCAGACCGTTCAAGGGCTGCCTGTACTTCGGACTGATGATCACCAAAAACGGCGTGAGGGTCATCGAATACAACTGCCGCTTCGGCGATCCGGAAACGCAGGTCGTTCTGCCGCTGCTGAAATCCGATCTGTTCACCGTCATGCGGGCGGTGACCGACGGAAAGCTCGCCGAAACACCGGTGGAATTCGCCGACAAGCATGCGGCGTGCGTCATCATGGCGAGCGAGGGCTATCCCGTGAAATACGAAAAGGGCTATGAGATCACGATCCCCGCGGATATCAGCGACAAGGTGTTCGTCGCGGGCGCTGCCGTCAAGGACGGCAGGCTGGTGACCTCCGGCGGCCGTGTGCTGGGCGTGACGGCGATCGCCGACACCCTCAAGGATGCGATCGACGCGTCCTACGGCATGGTGGAGCGGATTCATTTTGACAACGCCTACTGGCGTCACGATATCGGAAAAAGAGCGATGGAGGCTGAATAAATGGTATACAGAATTTTTGTCGAAAAGCGCGAGGGTCTGCAGAATGAAGCCAAGGCGCTGCTGTCCGATATCAACAATCTGCTGTCCATCCGTTCACTGACGGATGTGCGCGTGATCAACCGCTATGACGCGGAGAATATCGATAAAGAGCTGTTCGATTACGCTGTCGGCGCGGTATTCTCGGAGCCGCAGCTGGATATCGCTGCGGCAGAGATCGATACAAAGGGTGCGTACACCTTTGCGGTCGAGTATCTGCCCGGTCAGTTTGACCAGAGAGCGGATTCCGCCGCCCAGTGTATCCAGATCATCTCGCAGGGCGAGCGTCCTCTCGTCCGCTCCGCGAAGGTTTACGCGCTGTACGGCGAGCTCTCCGACAGCGAGATCGCGGAGATCAAAAAATATGTCATCAACCCGGTCGAGGCGAGAGAGGCTGCGCTGGAGCTGCCCGCGACCCTGAAGACCGATTACGAGATCCCCACCACCGTCCGTACCCTCGACGGCTTCAACGAGCTTGACGAGGCGGGGCTGAAGGCCTTTGTCGACGAGATGGGGCTGGCGATGGACCTCGATGATATCAGGTTCTGCCAGAATTATTTCCAAAGCGAGCATCGCGACCCGACCATCACGGAGATCCGTATGATCGACACCTACTGGTCGGATCACTGCCGTCATACCACCTTCCTGACGGTCATCGACAATGTCCGCTTTGAGGATGCGTTATTGCAGAAAACCTATGAAGAATATATTGCCGTCCGCAAAGAGCTGGGCAGGACCAAGCCGATCTGCCTGATGGATCTGGCGACCATCGCCGTGAAGATCCTGAGAAAAAACGGCAAGCTCGACAAGCTTGACGAGAGCGAGGAGATCAACGCCTGCACCGTCAAGATGGATGTGGACGTCGACGGAGTGACCGAGCCGTGGCTGCTGCTGTTCAAGAATGAAACGCACAACCATCCCACGGAGATCGAGCCGTTCGGCGGCGCGGCGACCTGTATCGGCGGCGCGATCCGCGATCCGCTGTCGGGACGCTCTTATGTCTACGGCGCGATGCGCGTGACGGGCGCTGCCGACCCGACGGTCCCGGTCTCTCAGACCATCGAGGGCAAGCTGCCTCAGCGCAAGATCGTCACCACCGCGGCGGCGGGCTACAGCTCCTACGGCAACCAGATCGGTCTGGCGACCGGTATCGTAGACGAGGTCTATCACCCCGGCTATGCGGCGAAGCGCATGGAGATCGGCGCGGTCATCGCGGCGGCTCCCGCGGAGAACGTCCGCAGAGAGGTCCCCGCTCCCGGAGATATCGTGATCCTCCTCGGCGGCGCTACCGGACGCGACGGCATCGGCGGCGCGACAGGCTCCTCCAAGGCGCACAACGCGCATTCGGTCGAGACCTGCGGCGCGGAGGTCCAGAAGGGCAACGCGCCTGAGGAACGTAAATTACAGCGTCTGTTCCGCAGAAAAGACGCCTGCAGAATGATCAAGCGCTGCAACGACTTCGGCGCGGGCGGCGTATCCGTCGCGATCGGCGAGCTTGCCGACGGTCTGGATATCGACCTGAACGCCGTACCGAAAAAATACGAGGGACTTGACGGCACTGAGCTGGCGATCTCCGAATCCCAGGAGCGTATGGCGGTCGTCGTGGAGCCGGAGAACGTGGATGCGTTCCTCGCTCTGGCGAAGGAGGAGAACCTCAACGCCTGCCCCGTAGCGGTCGTCAAGGCGGATCCCAGACTGACCATGACCTGGAACGGCGCGAAGATCGTCGATATCAGCCGCGAATTCCTGAACACCAACGGCGCTGAAAAGCACATCGACGTCACTCCCGCCGCGCCTGAGAATTATGAAAAGACGGTCGAGGGCGGCTTTGCTGAGAATATGAAGCGGATCGCCTCTGATCTGAACATCTGCTCGAAGCGCGGACTGAGCGAACGCTTTGACTCCACCATCGGCGCGGGTACCGTGCTGATGCCGTTCGGCGGCAAGAATCAGCTGACCCCGATCCAGGCGATGGTGCAGAAGGTGTCTGTCGAGAAGAAGCACACCGACACCGTGTCCCTGATGGCGTGGGGCTACAACCCGCTGATCGCGGAGAAGAGCCCGTACCACGGCGCGTATCTGGCGGTCATCGAATCCGTCAGCAAGCTGATCGCGACCGGCGCCTCGTTTGAGGATGTATATCTGACGTTCCAGGAGTATTTTGAGAAGCCCGGCACCGACGGCAAACGCTGGGGCAAGCCTCTGGCGGCGCTGCTCGGCGCGTTCAGAGCGCAGATGGATCTCGGCATCGGCTCTATCGGCGGCAAGGACAGCATGAGCGGCAGCTTTGAAAAGCTGGACGTTCCCCCGACGCTGGTTTCCTTTGCCGTGACGACAGACAAGGTGCAGCACGTGATCTCGCCCGAATTCAAGGCGGCGGGTCACAAGGCCGTTCTGGTCACACCCGACTATGACTCCGATCGGCTCCCCGACACCGCTTCTCTCTTAAACATATATAATAAGGTGACTGCTCTCATGCGCGAGGGCAAGGTCTTTGCCGCCTATACCCCGACCATCGGCGGTATCGCAGAGGCAGTCATGAAAATGGCGTTCGGCAACGGCTTCGGCTTCCGCTTTGCCGATGATATGGGTCCGGATACGCTGTTCGGTTACAGCTACGGCGCGTTCATCCTGGAGACTGACGCGGATATCGACGGCGCCGTCACCATCGGTGAAGTGACCGATGACGGCAGCTTCACGCTCGGCGGCGAGAGCATCGCGGTCAGCGAGATCCTCGGCAGCTATGAGGACAGGCTGGAGGGCGTTTACGCCTGCAATATCCCCGACACCAAGGCGCCGGTAGAGAATTTCAGCTTTGTGCATGACGGGCCGCGCAGGAGCCCCGCGATCAAGGTCGCAAAGCCCAAGGTGCTGATCCCGGCGTTCCCCGGCACCAACTGTGAGTATGATTCCGCGAAGGCGGTCGCCGACGCGGGCGCAGAGCCGCAGATCATCGTCATCAACAACCTGACCGCATCCGGCATCCGCGAGAGCGTCGAGCGATTCGCCGCAGAGCTGAAAACCGCACAGATGGTATTCATCCCCGGCGGCTTCTCCGGCGGCGACGAGCCGGACGGCTCCGGCAAGTTCATCACCGCGTTCTTCCGCAACGCGGCGATCAAGGAGGGCGTTACCGACCTGCTGGAGAACCGCGACGGTCTGATGTGCGGTATCTGCAACGGCTTCCAGGCGCTGATCAAGCTGGGTCTGGTGCCCTACGGCAAGATCATCGATACCGATGAGAGCTGTCCGACCCTGACCTATAACACCATCGCGCGCCACCAGAGCCGCATCGTGCGCACCCGCGTGGCGTCGAACAAGAGCCCGTGGCTGAGCCTGACGAATGTCGGCGACGTGTATGCCGTTCCGATCTCGCACGGCGAGGGACGCTTCCTCGCCGGCGACGAGCTGATCCGTCAGCTCGCGGAAAACGGTCAGATCGCGACACAGTACGTCGATCTCGACGGCAGCGCGACGACGGATGTGCATTTCAACCCGAACAATTCCTGCTATGCGATCGAGGGCATCACCTCGCCCGACGGCAGAGTCTTCGGCAAGATGGGTCACTCCGAGCGTGTCGGCGACGGTCTGTACAAGAACGTTCCGGGCAACTATGATATCCGGATGTTCGAGGCGGCTGTGAAGTATTTCAAATAATGTGAGTCCATGAGGAAAGGCCGCCCGGTTGGGCGGCTTTTTTGCGTGAGGATTGCGAGAACGGGGAAGGCATGGCATCGCCGCTTACAGGCAACAGGCGCGTCAAGACCCGCCCCTGAACGGCGGCGTTTTGTGTTCCTGTTTCCGGGATCGCCGCGAAAGCTGCCGGACGTCACAATGCCGGCTGAGGGAAAGATCGGATGCGGAAAGCGGCGGAGGATGGCGATTTTTGTCCGTTTTTACGGATCTGTCATAATCTTAATTAGATTTATCGCGGATGGGGCATAAATTGTTGTCGATAATGCTGATTGACTTTTCGGACGAAAAGTCTATACTATGAACGGCAACTAAAAAAGCCCACAAATTGATAAAGGAGCAGATCTTATGAAAAAAATTATTTGTATATTGATGGCTGTCGCGATGATCGCGGCGACCTGTTTTGTCCTCACCGGCTGCGGTGATGATAAGAAGACCGATCCGACGAAGGCCACCGTGGCTGCGACGCAGCCCGCTACTCAGGCCGTGACGAACGCGCCTGTCCAGACCGTGACCGAAGCTCCGGCTCAGTCCGTAACCGCGGCTCCTCAGGCGACACAGGGTCAGGATCAGCCTCAGTCCGACGTCTACGGCGGTATCACCGGAACCGAGGCTGCCGAGCAGGCACTGGCATATGCAGGCGAAGGCTATCAGGTCGTTTCCAACGAGCAGCGTTATCTGCGCAATCAGGAAGCATGGTATGTCGGCGTTCAGGCGCTTGTCAATGATTCCACCGTCTATCATATTTATATCAACGCGGACGGCATCACCCCCGAGTCTGAGATCCCCGATCGCAGCGGCGATCAGAGCGGCTACTGGGGCGGTATCACGCTGGATACTGCGGTAGAGTACGCGCGGGCTTATCTCGGCGAAGGCTGGAATATCACCGGCTCAGAGCAGTCCGAATACAACGGCGCCGAGTGCTGGTGGATCAATGCCGAGTCTGAGGACGGCGGCAGCCGTATCCTGTATGTCAACTCCGACGGCGTGATCGGCGAAGCGGTATAATGCCGATTTCAGGCAGAAATAAGAGCGTCGGTGCAGGGAAGCAGCTTTGCACCGGCGCTTCTGTTTCATTGTGGCTTTTGCCGCTTTGACCACAAGATATGGGGCGATTATGCAAGTTGCATAAAAGCCGACAAAAAAGTTTGTAAATTTTCTACTACCGTATTTTCCCCTGTTTTCTTGATTTTAGGGGGAAAGTACGGTATAATTCATGTTGCGTGACTGCAACGATACCGATTCGGGAATAACCCAATACTCCGGATACGGTATCACGATATGCGATGAAGCGGGAGGTTGCAACGCTGAGCGTTGGTTTTTCCGTGGAGTATGTCCGATTTTAAACCGGGCGAAAGAATAGTTTGTGCTTTTTGCGGCATTGGGGTTGCTATGCCGTCCTGCGCTCACTCTGCTTCCGGTTGCCGATTTTCGGCTATCGGCTTTTTTAACGGAGGGGCTGGGAACACCCGGGCGGGTGTTTGAAAAGTTAACTGAGATTTTCGTACCACCCAAAATGATTTAGGAGGCGAAGATAATGGCAGTCAAGGAAAAAATCAGGATAAGATTAAAGGGTTATGATCACCAGCTGGTCGATCAGTCCGCTGAGCGAATCGTCGCTACCGCAAAGCGCACCGGCGCGAGAGTTTCGGGTCCCGTCCCGCTCCCGACCGAGAAGCAGGTAGTTACGATTCTTCGTGCTGTTCATAAGTATAAGGACAGCCGCGAGCAGTTCGAGATGAGAACCCACAAGCGTCTTATCGACATCTTAAGACCGTCCAACAAGACAGTCGAGGCTCTTATGAGCTTAGAGCTCCCTGCCGGCGTTGAAATCGAGATCAAATTATAATCGGTTTTAACCTACCACGCAGACAGGGTCATGTCGGCACTGCCGACCAATAACCTAAAAGGAGGATATAAAAGAATGCAGAAAGCATTAATCGGCAAGAAGATCGGTATGACACAGATCTTCAACGAGAAGGGAAAAGTTGTTCCCGTAACCGTAGTCGAAGCGGGTCCTTGTGTTGTATCCCAACTCAAGACCGTTGAGACCGATGGCTACGAAGCCGTTCAGATCGGTTTCGGCGATATCAAGCCGAAGCACGTCACGAAGCCCCTGCAGGGTCACTTCAAGAAGGCTGACGTAGCTCCCAAGAGAATTCTCAAGGAATTCAGATTTGATGACTGCTCCGCTTTTGAGCTGGGCCAGATCATCAAGGCAAGCGTATTTGAAACAGGTGACAAGGTGGACGTTACCGGTAAGAGCAAGGGTAAGGGCTATGCCGGCGTTATCAAGCGCTGGAACTTCGGCCGTCTGAAGGAAACCCACGGTTCCGGTCCTGTTGCGCGTCACGGCGGTTCCATGGGCGCCTGCTCCTCTCCCTCCAGAGTCTGGAAGGGCAAGAAGATGGCGGGTCACCTCGGCGCCGAGAAGGTCACCGTCCAGAATCTGACCGTCGTAAAGATCGACGAAGAGAACAATCTGCTCGCTATCAAGGGCGCTGTTCCCGGTCCCAACGGCGGCTACGTTGTCATCAAAGACAGCGTAAAGGCTTAAGGAAGGAGGAAATAATATGCCTAATGTACAGGTAGTTGATATGCAGGGCAAGAAGGTTTCTTCTGTTGAACTTGCAGATTCGATTTTCGGTATCGAGCCGAATGCTGCTGTTATGCACCAGATGGTCGTAAGCTATCTTGCGAACCAGCGTCAGGGCACACAGTCAGCTCTCACCCGTTCTGAGGTTTCCGGCGGCGGAAGAAAGCCCTGGAGACAGAAGGGTACAGGCCGCGCCCGTCAGGGCTCGACACGCGCTCCCCAGTGGTACCACGGCGGCGTAGTATTTGCTCCGAAGCCCCGCGATTACCGCTTCTCCGTCAACAAGAAGGTCAGGAGACTTGCGATGAAGTCCGCGTTCTCCACCAAGGCTGCTGCCGAGGAGATCATCGTGATCGATTCCATCGCGCTCGATGAGATCAAGACCGCGAAGATCGCTGCGATGCTCGCTGCCGTAGGCTCCGAGAAAAAGGCTCTCATCGTTCTGCCCGAGGTCGACGAGAAGGTCATCAAGTCCGCCCGCAATATCGCCGGCGTCAAGACCGCTCAGGTCAACGAGCTGAACGTTTATGACATCTTAAACGCTGACAAGCTCATTATCGCCAAGGACGCGCTCACTAAGATCGAGGAGGTATACGCATGATTGCTCAGGATATCGTAATCCGCCCCATCATCACTGAGAAGGCGATGCAGGACATCACAGCGAAAAAGTATGTCTTTGAGGTAGCGAAGAACGCCACCAAGATCGACATCGCGCGCGCTGTGGAGGAGCTCTTCAAGGTTAAGGTCGAAAAGGTCAACACCGTCCACGTAAGAGGCCAGATGAGACGTCAGGGCCGCTTTGAGGGCTACACCCGCTCCTGGAAGAAAGCGTATGTTCAGCTCACCGCAGACAGCAAACCCATTGAATTTTTTGAAGGCATGATGTAACGCCTGTGCGCCGAGGTCCGCATCCGCGTCCTCATAGACTTTGCTCATACGAGGAACAGCGCAGGACAACGAGGCGTGATATCGCTGCGCCGATGCAGCGAGAACAAACATTTCAAAGATAAGTAAACTACACAGGCATGAATGTATGGGATGCGCCATCATCCCGCAAAGCCATCATGAGGAGAGTGAAAACTATGGCTATTAAAGTTTATAAGCCGACAACCAACGCTCGTCGTAATATGTCGGTTACGGATTACTCCGGACTCTCAAAAGTCGCTCCCGAAAAGAGCTTGCTCGAACCGCTCAAGAAGAACTCCGGCCGCAACAGCTACGGCCGCATCACAGTTCGTCACAGAGGCGGCGGCAACAGGAGAAAATACCGTATCATTGATTTCAAGAGAAACAAGTTTGATGTTGAAGGCACCGTCAAGACCCTTGAGTATGATCCGAACCGTTCGGCGTTTATCGCTCTGGTAGAGTACACCGACGGCGAGAAGGCGTACATCATCGCGCCTCAGGGCCTGAAGGTCGGCGATAAGGTTGTCGCCGGCGCCGCCGCGGATATCAAGCCCGGCAACGCGCTGCCCCTCGTCAACATCCCCACCGGTACTTTCGTACACAACGTTGAGCTTTATCCCGGCCGCGGCGCTCAGCTCGCAAGAGCAGCCGGCAACATGGCTCAGCTGATGGCGAAGGAAAACGGCATGGCGCTGCTCAGACTGCCCTCCGGCGAGCTGAGAAACGTCCCGGACGCCTGCATGGCGACCATCGGTCAGGTAGGCAACATCGACCATGAGAATGTTAAAATCGGTAAAGCAGGCCGTAAGAGAAACATGGGTATCCGCCCGACGGTCCGCGGTTCTGTTATGAACCCGAATGATCATCCTCATGGTGGCGGCGAAGGCAAATCTCCCGTTGGCCGTCCCGGCCCTGTAACCCCTTGGGGCAAGCCGGCGCTCGGTTATAAGACAAGAAAGTTCAACAAGGCGTCCGATAAGCTGATCGTCAGACGCAGAAACAGCAAGTAAGGCAGAAAGGAAGGAACTTAACTTATGAGTAGAAGTACGAAAAAAGGACCTTTTGTTCAGCCTGTGCTGCTCAAAAGGGTTGAGGAAATGAACGCCTCCGGCGAGAAGAGAATCCTGAAGACCTGGTCAAGATCCTCGACCATTTTCCCTCAGTTTGTAGGTCACACATTTGCTGTTCATGACGGCAGAAAGCATGTTCCGGTATATGTTACCGAGGATATGGTAGGTCACAAGCTCGGTGAGTTTGCTCCGACCCGTACCTTCCGCGGCCACGCCGGTTCCAAGACTAGTAAGTAAGGCAAAGGAGACAGAGAAATGGAAAGTAAGGCATATCTGAATTATGTCCGTATCTCACCTCGCAAGGTTTCCATCGTTCTCAACCTCATCAGAGGTAAGGATGTAAAGCTCGCGAAGGCGATTCTTGAGCAAACTCCTAAGGCCGCTTGCGAGCCGCTTCTGAAGCTGCTCAAGTCTGCTGTGGCAAATGCCGAGAATAACCATGATATGGATGTGGCCAGTCTGTATGTGGCCGAGTGCCACGTAGGCCAGGGCCCCACACTCGACCTCGCACATCACCCTGGTGCTCAAGGAAAGAGAATAAGGAGGTAGAGTTATGGGCCAGAAAGTTAATCCGCACGGTTTACGTGTAGGTATCATCAAGGATTGGGATTCCCGTTGGTTCGCTGATAAGAAGCACTTCGGCGACACACTGGTAGAGGACTACAACCTCCGCCGTGATCTTAAGAAGCAGCTGTACGGCGCAGGCATCCCGAAAATCGAAATCGAACGCGACGGCAAAAAGGTGAGAATTCACATCCACTGCGCTAAGCCCGGTATGATCATCGGTAAGGGCGGCTCTGAAATCGAGAAGCTCCGCCTCCAGTGTGAGAAGAAGCTCGGCAAGCCCGTTGCCATCAATATCGTAGAGGTCAAGAACCCCGACCTGAACGCTCAGCTCGTTGCAGAGAGCATCGCTTCACAGCTCGAGAGAAGAATCTCCTTCCGCCGTGCGATGAAGCAGTCTATCGGCAGAGCGATGCGCTTCGGCGCGAAGGGTATCAAGACCCAGTGCTCCGGCCGTCTGGGCGGTGCTGAGATCGCGAGAAGCGAGCAGTACCACGAGGGCACGATCCCGCTTCAGACTCTGCGTGCAGACATCGATTACGGCTTTGCCGAGGCGAACACCACCTACGGCAAGATCGGCGTAAAGGTATGGCTGTATCGCGGCGAGGTCCTTCGCGACAACGCAGGCTCCGAGCAGCGCAGAGAAAGACGCGAGAGAAGAGACAGAAGACCCCGCAGAGATAACAGGGAAGGAGGCAGAAAATAATGCTGATGCCTAAGCGTGTGAAATACAGAAGAGTTCACAGAGGCAGAATGACCGGCCGCGCGCTCCGCGGTAACAAGGTAACCTATGGTGAGTACGGTCTTCAGGCATTAGAGCCTGCATGGATCACCTCCAACCAGATCGAGGCAGCCCGTGTCGCCATGACACGTTACTGCAAGCGTTTCGGTAAGGTTTGGATCAAGATCTTCCCCGATAAGCCGGTTACAGCGAAGCCCGCTGAGACCCGAATGGGTTCCGGTAAAGGCTCGCCCGAGTATTGGGTAGCGGTCGTCAAGCCTGACAGAGTCATGTTTGAGATCGCCGGTGTTCCGGAGGAGACCGCCCGCGAGGCGATGCGTCTTGCCGCTGCCAAGCTGCCGATCAAGTGCAAGTTCATCAAGAAGGAAGAGGAGGTTTAAAGCATGACTGCTAAGGAATTAAGAGAATTAACAGAAGAAGAGCTTCAGCTCAAGCTTAAGGACCTCAAGGAAGAGCTTTTCAACCTTCGTTTCCAGCTTGCTATCAACCAGCTCGACAACCCGATGCGTATTACCGCCGTTAAGAGAGATATCGCCCGCGTTTCTACCGTAATGCGTGAGCTCTCTGACAAGGAAGCATAAGGAGGCAGAACAATGAGCGATAGAAATATGAGAAAAACCATGATCGGCCGCGTAAAGTCCGATAAGATGGATAAGACCATTGTTGTCGCTATCGAGGATAGCGTCAAGCACAAGCTGTACAGCAAGGTCATCAAGCGCACCTACACCCTCAAGGCTCATGATGAGAACAACGAGGCGCGCGTAGGCGACCGCGTAAAGGTTATGGAGACCCGTCCCCTCTCTAAGGACAAGAGATGGAGACTCGTCGAGATCGTAGAGAAAGCGAAATAAGTTCAGATAAGGAGAAAATGATATGATTCAACAGCAAACTTATCTCAAGGTTGCCGACAACACCGGCGCAAAGGAACTTATGTGCATTCGTGTGCTCGGCGGAACCAGGAGAAGATACGCCAATATCGGCGATGTCATCGTTGCCTCGGTCAAGAAAGCAACACCGGGCGGCGTTGTAAAGAAGGGCGATGTAGTCCGCGCTGTCGTCGTTCGCTCCGCAAAGGGCGTTCGTCGTGACGACGGTACCTATATCCGCTTCGATGAGAACGCTGCCGTTATCATCAAGGAAGATAAGAACCCGCGTGGTACCCGTATCTTCGGACCGGTCGCGAGAGAGCTTCGTGATAAGGATTACATGAAGATCCTGTCCCTCGCTCCGGAAGTACTTTAATGGAGGTGTCATAGAAATGAGTAAAGTTCATGTTAAAACCGGTGACACCGTTATCGTTTTGAGCGGCAAGGACAAGGGCAAGAAGGGCAAGGTCCTCGCGGTTTCTCCCAAAGAGGGCAAGGTCATCGTAGAGAAGGTCAACATCGTCTCTAAGCACATCAAGCCCAGACGTATGGGCGAGCCCGGCGGCATCATCCAGGCTGAAGGCGCTATGTATGCGTCCAAGGTCCAGATCGTCTGCCCCCGCTGCAAGGAAGCTACCCGCGTAGGCCACAAGGTCTATGAGGACGGCACCAAGAGCCGCATCTGCAAGAAGTGCGGCGAAGCACTGTAAGGAGGATTTCAAGAATGGCAAGACTGAAAGAGTATTACGCTAAGGAAGTTGCACCCGCTCTGATGAAGAAATTCTCTTACAAGAGTGTGATGCAGATCCCGAAGCTCGACAAAATCGTAGTTAACGTAGGCGCCGGCGAGGTCAAGGACAACGCCAAGGCGATGGACGCGATCCTCTCCGACCTTGCGCAGATCACCGGTCAGAAGGCCCACATCTGCAAGGCGAGAAAATCCGTCGCGAACTTCAAACTCCGTGAGGGCATGCCCATCGGCGCGAAGGTCACCCTGCGCGGCGAGCGCATGTATGAGTTCCTCGACAGACTCTTCAACGTAGCGCTGCCCCGCGTACGCGACTTCAGAGGTATCAACCCCAACTCCTTCGACGGCAGAGGCAACTATGCGCTCGGTCTGAAGGAACAGCTGATCTTCCCTGAGATCGACTACGACAAGATCGATAAGGTCCGCGGTATGGACATCATCTTCGTCACTACCGCACAGAATGATGAAGAAGCACGCGAGCTGCTCACCCTGATGGGCGCTCCGTTCGCAAAGTAAGGAGGGATTGTTGTGGCAAAGACTGCTATGAAGAACAAGCAGCAGAGAAAACAGAAGTTCTCTACTCGTGAATACTCACGTTGCAAAATCTGCGGTAGACCACACGCCTACCTTCGTAAGTTTGGCGTATGCCGTATTTGTTTCCGTGAGCTCGCTTACAAGGGCGAGATTCCCGGTGTTAAAAAAGCAAGCTGGTAAGCAAGGAGGATTTAAGTTATGCAAATTACTGATACAATAGCTGATTTACTGACACGAATCCGTAACGCTAATTCAGCTAAACACGACACAGTTCAGATCCCCGCGTCCAACATGAAGAAGGCTATCTGCCAGATCCTGCTCGACGAGGGCTATATCAAGAACTTTTCCGTTGAGGAAGACGGCAAGCAGGGCATCATCACCGTGACTCTCAAGTATCTTGAGGGCAAGACCCCGGTCATCCAGGGCCTCAGACGCGTCAGCAAGCCCGGCCTGCGTATTTACAGCAATGTTGAGGATATGCCCAAGGTCATGAAGGGCCTTGGCATCGCGATCATTTCGACCTCTAAGGGCGTTATGACCGACCGTGAAGCCAGAAAGCAGCACGTCGGCGGCGAGGTCCTCGCGTTCATTTGGTAAGGAGGTGCGATCATGTCTCGAATTGGAAGAAAACCTATCAATATTCCCGCCGGTGTAGAAGTCAAATTTGAAAACGGCGTTATCACAGTCAAGGGTCCCAAGGGTACGCTTACCCAGAAGATCCATCCCAATATGGCTGTTGAAATCAATGGGGCAGTCATCGAAGTAAAGCGTCCTGATGATGAGAAGGAGAACCGCTCGCTCCACGGTCTGACCCGCACAATCATCCACAACATGGTTGTCGGCGTAACAGAGGGTTACAAGAAGGCTTTGGAGGTCAACGGCGTAGGTTACCGTGTTCAGAAGCAGGGCAAACAGCTTGTGATGAACATCGGTTACTCCCACCAGGTCATCATGGAGGACAACGACGATATCACTATCGAAGTTCCCGGTCCCAACAGTATCATCATCCACGGCATTGATAAGCAAAAAGTAGGTCAGTTTGCTGCCGAGGTCAGAGAGAAACGTCCGCCGGAGCCTTATAAGGGTAAGGGCATCAAGTATGCCGGTGAGTATATCCGCCGTAAGGAAGGCAAGGCCGGTAAGGCTTAATTAAAGGAGTGAATGAACAATGGTAAGCAGACCCGATTCTAAAGCGGCTCGTGTCAGAAGACACAAGAGAGTCCGCGGTAAGTTAAGCGGCACAGCCGAGTGTCCTCGCCTTTGTGTGTTCCGCTCCACTAACAACATCTATGCTCAGATCATCGACGACGTAAAGGGCGTTACCCTGTGCAGCGCTTCTTCGCTTGATAAGACCATAGAAGGCGGCGGCAACAAGGAAGCTGCTAAGGCAGTAGGCAAGCTCATCGCTGAGCGTGCAAAGGAAAAGAACATCACCGACGTCGTATTCGACAGAGGCGGTAACATCTATCACGGCCGTGTACAAGCGTTGGCCGAAGGCGCCCGTGAGGGCGGCCTCAATTTCTAAGGATTGGAGGAAACAACTTTGGCTAATATTATTGACGCATCTACACTGGAGCTTACCGAGCGCGTGGTTGCCATCAACCGCGTAAGCAAGACCGTAAAGGGCGGCCGTGTCATGAAGTTCGCGGCGCTGGTAGTTGTCGGCGACGGCAACGGTACAGTAGGCTTCGGTATCGGTAAGGCTGGCGAAGTTCCCGACGCAATCCGCAAGGGAATCGAGGACGCGAAAAAGCACCTCATGAAGGTATCCCTCAAGGGTACCACCATCCCCCACGAGATCATCGGCGCTTACGGCGCGGGCAGAGTTCTGATGAAGCCTGCCGCTCCCGGTACCGGCGTTATCGCGGGCGGTCCCGTACGTGCGGTCGTTGAGGCTGTCGGCATCAAGGACATCCGTACAAAGGCTCTCCGCTCCAACAACCCCTGCAACGTAGTCAGAGCGACTCTCCAGGGTCTGGGCGCACTGCGCACAGCCGAAGAAGTCGCACGCGTACGCGGCAAGGCTGTCAAAGAGATTCTGTAAGGAGGCGGCACCATGAAAATCAAGTTAGTCAAGAGCCTGATCGGCTCCAAGAAGGACCAGATCGCCACCGCTTACTCACTGGGTCTCAAGAAGATCGGCGACGTCACCGAGCAGCCCGACAACGCGGCTACTCAGGGCAAGATCCACAAGATTATCCACCTCGTAGTGGTTGAAAAAGACTAAGGAGGTGCGAAAGATATGAAACTTCACGAATTATCTCCCGCTGAGGGCTCCAAAAAGTCCGTCAAGCGTATCGGTCGCGGCCACGGCTCAGGCTGGGGCAAGACTTCCGGTAAGGGTCACAAGGGCCAGAAGGCCAGATCCGGCAAGGGTATGCGCGTAGGCTTTGAAGGCGGTCAGATGCCGCTGCAGCGCCGCATCCCGAAGCGCGGCTTCAACAACATCTTCGCAAAGAAGGTTGTTGCCATCAATGTTGGCACACTCAATAAGTTCGAAGACGGCGCGGTAGTCGATATCGCTGCTCTCGTAGAGAAGGGCATCGTCAAGAACTCCTTTGATAGCGTCAAGATCCTCTCCAACGGCACTATCACCAAGAAGCTCACCGTTAAAGCTTCCGCTTTTTCCGAGGGCGCGAAGGCTAAGATCGAGGCTGCCGGCGGAAAGGTCGAGGTGGTTTAATTGTTTAAGACAATCAAAAACGCCTGGTCCATCCCGGATCTTCGCAGAAAGATCCTCTTTACACTTTTGATTGTTGTTATCTTCAGGATCGGTTCCGTTATCCCGGTTCCGTTCCTGAACATGGACGCTCTCGCAAACGTTATGGGCAACGCTTCCGGTGTTGACGATACCCTCGTCGGCTACCTGAACACCCTCTCCGGCGGCGCGTTCTCCAATGCGACAATCTTCGCGATGGGTATCACCCCCTACATCAACAGCTCCATTATCATGCAGCTGCTGTGCGTCGCGATCCCGCCCCTCGAGCGCCTCTCCAAGGAAGGCGAAGAGGGCAGAAAGAAGATTGCCGCCATCACACGTTACGTTACTGTCGGCCTTGGTCTGATCCAGGGAACAGCGTACTACTTCTTCCTGAAGAACTCTATCGATAATCAGGTCAGCGATGCTAACCCCAACCCCACCTACCAGGCGATCGCCAAGTATACCGAGGGCGGCGCGATGTGGTTCACGATGATCGCCATCATCCTGTGCTTCACCGCAGGTACCGCGCTCATCATGTGGCTGGGCGAGCAGATCAACAAGAACGGTATCGGCAACGGTATCTCTATCCTGCTCTTCGCCGGCATTATCGCAAGACTGCCCTATACCGTCAACCTTCTGGGTGAATACTGGAAGCTCGGTACCGAGGGCAACACCAGCTTCTTCGTCACCGTTCCGCTGTGGATCATCCTCTTCCTTGGCGTCATCTGGGTCATCACCTTTATGCAGGACGCCGAGAGAAGGATCCCGATCCAGTACGCAAAGCGTGTTGTAGGCCGTAAGATGTACGGCGGCCAGTCCACTCACCTGCCGATCAAGGTAGCGCTGGGCGGCGTTATGCCGATCATCTTCGCGTCCTCCATTCTTTCTATTCCCAGCACGATTCAGCTGTTCACCAATCCTACCGAGGGCTTCTGGAAGGGCTTCTTCGACGCCTTCTCCACCTCCGGTCCTCTGTATGCGATCCTGTACTTCCTGCTGATCCTGGCGTTCGCGTATTTCTACACCACCATCCAGTACAACCCGATCGAAATGGCGAACAACCTCAAGCAGAACAACGGTACCATCCCCGGTATCCGTCCCGGCAGACCGACGGCTGATTTTATCAAGAAGATTCTTTCCAGAATTACCCTTATCGGCGCTCTGTTCCTCGCGTTCATCGCGCTGCTCCCGATCCTGTACTCCGACTTTACGGGCCTGAGAGGTCTGTCCATGGGCGGTACCTCCGTCATCATTATCGTCGGCGTCGCTCTGGATACCGCGAAGCAGCTTGAGAGCCAGATGATGATGCGTCACTATAAGGGCTTCCTCGACTAATGAAAGTGGGTTAGAATTTATGAAACTTATCCTGTTAGGCGCTCCCGGTGCGGGCAAAGGCACACAAGCCGCCGTCATCAGTGAACGCTTGAATATTCCCCAGATCAGCACGGGTAACATCATCCGTGCCGCGCTGAAAAGCGGTACAGAGATGGGCTTGAAGGCGAAGTCCTTCATCGACGCGGGTCAGCTGGTTCCCGATGAGGTCGTGATCGGCATCATCAAGGAACGCCTGAATGAAGACGACTGCAAGGACGGCTTCATCCTGGACGGCTTCCCCCGTACCATCCCTCAGGCCGAGGCTCTGGACGAGATGGGCATCGTGATCGACAAGGTTATCGACATCGAGGTAGCCGACGAGGTCATCATCAGCCGTCTGTCCGGACGCCGCGTGTGTGAAAAATGCGGCAGACCCTATCATACCGAGAGCTTGAAGCCCAAGGCAGAGGGTATCTGCGATGATTGCGCAGGCGCCCTTATTCAGCGCAAGGACGACCATCCTGATACGGTCAAGGCAAGACTCGAGATCTATCATAAGGAAACCGAGCCCCTCAAGGACTATTATGAGAAGCAGGGCAAGCTGACGGTTGTAGAGGGCATGAACTCTGTAGCCGAAACCACTGCTCTGACCATGAAGGCTCTCGAGGCGTAAGCATGATCGTAGTCAAGACCGCACGCGAAATCAGATTGATGCAGGACGCGTGTACGCTGTCCGCGCGAGCGCTCAAGCTCGCGGGAGAGATGGTCGAGCCGGGCGTGTCGACCCTTGAGATCGACACCGCAGTCCGAAAGTTTATCGAGGGTGAGGGCGGGGTGCCCTCCACCCTCGGTTACGAGGGCTATCCGGCGAGCACCTGTATCTCCGTGAACAGCGTGGTAGTCCATGGCATACCGAGCAAAAAGACGATCCTCAAAAGCGGCGATATCGTGTCCATAGACATTATGGCAGGCATGCACGGGTTTCACGGCGACAACGCCTATACCTATGCCTGCGGCGATATCAGCAGGGAGGCAAAAGACCTTCTGAAGGCGACGGAGGAGAGTCTTTACGAGGGAATCAAGGCGGCGCAGGCCGGCAATCGCATCGGCGATATCGGCAGCGCTGTGCAGAGGTATGTCGAAGCTCGCAGTTACGGGGTGGTACGGAATTTTACCGGCCACGGCGTAGGTGCGAAACTGCACGAAGAACCCGGCGTACCCAATTTCGGTACTCCCGGTCGGGGCGCACGCCTCGTTCCGGGCATGACAATCGCAATCGAGCCGATGATAACGCAGGGTGATTATCACACGAGGATCCTCAGTGACGGCTGGACCGCCGTAACCGTTGACGGTTCACTTGCCGCGCACTTTGAGCATACCGTGTGCATCACTCCCGACGGTCCGCTGATCATGACACAGCTTTCCTGAGAGGTGTGTCATGGAGATCAGAGAGGGCAGCGTCGTTATCGCAAAGGCGGGGCGCGACAAAGGCAGAGCCTTTGCGGTGGTAAGTGTGCTTGACAGCAGAACGGTGCTGATCGCGGACGGAAAATCCCGTCCTCTGGAGCATCCCAAGCGCAAGAACATCATCCACCTGCAGGCGACGTCAGCCTCGGTCGATTGCTTCACGACCAACCGACAACTCAGAATTTTTCTCAACAGTATCATAGGAGGTTAAGTAATGTCAAAGCAGGATGTTATCGAAATTGAAGGCATCGTCACGGACGCTCTCCCGAACGCTCAGTTCACCGTAGAGCTTCCCAACGGCCACAAGATCCTGGCCGTTATCTCAGGCAAGCTGAGAATGAACTTTATCCGTATCCTTCCGGGCGATAAGGTGACCGTTGAGATGTCGCCCTATGACCTGACCAGAGGACGCATTACCTGGCGTACAAAATAACGCCGCAGCGCTGTCCGCCGGCGTGAGAAGTGACGCGCGCGTCCTGCTCACAGCGGAAGGATCAAACGGCGGATGAATACGCCGCCGATCAGAGGGCGCGGCAGTGCCGCGATCCCTCAGACAGCTCCCTTCTCAGAGGGGAGCCCAATCTGATTCAACACTAAAGAAAGGAATGATATTTGTGAAAGTCAGACCTTCAGTAAAGAAAATGTGTGAGAAGTGCAAGATTATCAAGAGAAAAGGCAAGATCATGGTAATCTGCGAGAACCCCAAGCATAAGCAGAGACAGGGTTAAGCGCCGAGGTCCGGAGCCCTCGGATAACGACTGACGAACCGGGACCGCCCGGAGGACTCATAGAGTCCGCAGGGTGGTTGGGTGAGTAGGAGTTATACGTGGAACAGCGCAGGACAACGAGGCGTGATATGATTGCTCGTAATCATCACACAACAACATTTTATTTAAATCTAATGGAGGTGCATTGTAATGGCTCGTATAGCAGGCGTCGACTTACCCCGTGACAAGAGAGTCGAGATCGGACTCACCTATATCTACGGTATCGGTCGTAAAACCGCGACAGACATTATTGCAGCAACCGGTGTAAATCCCGACACTCGCGTTCGTGATCTCACCGAGGAAGACGTATCGAAACTCAGAGAATATATTGACCATAATTGCCGCGTTGAAGGCGACCTCCGTCGTGACGTTGCCTTTGACATCAAGAGACTGATTGAAATCGGCAGCTACCGCGGTGTTCGCCACAGAAAAGGTCTGCCCGTAAGAGGCCAGCGCTCCAAGACCAACGCGAGAACTCGCAAAGGTCCGCGCAAGACCATGGCTAACAAGAAGAAGTAAGGAGGACGATTTTCAATGGCAGTTAAAACAGGTAAAAAGACTCCTATCCGCC
Organism: uncultured Eubacteriales bacterium; assembly: GCA_900315815.1. Taxonomy (GTDB): domain Bacteria; phylum Bacillota; class Clostridia; order Oscillospirales; family Acutalibacteraceae; genus Ruminococcoides. The sequence continues at coordinate 5,420 of ONAS01000052.1, read as the reverse complement.
GTCGCCGTGAAAGAAAGAACATCGAAAAAGGCTCGGCTCATATCCAGTCTACTTTTAACAACACAATCGTAACTATATCCGACACACAGGGCAACGCTGTATCCTGGGCGTCCGCCGGCGAGCTTGGCTTCCGCGGTTCCAGAAAGTCCACTCCCTTTGCCGCTCAGAGCGCTGCCGAGACAGCTGCCAAGGCTGCGATGGAGCATGGCATGAAGAGCGTTGAGGTCTATGTCAAGGGCCCCGGCCAGGGTCGTGAGGCCGCTATCCGCGCGCTGCAGACCGCAGGTCTTGAGGTCACCATGATCAAAGACGTTACCCCGATTCCCCACAACGGATGCCGTCCTCCCAAGAGAAGACGTGTATAAAAGATTAAGGAGGATATAGATTATGGCTAAGAATTCACAGCCGATTGCCAAGCGCTGCAGAGCGCTGGGCATTTCCCCCGCCGTAATGGGTTACTCCAAGAAGACTTCCAACCGTAACCCCGGCGGCAAAATGAGAAGAAAGCAGAGTGAATACGGCGTTCAGCTGACCGAGAAGCAGAAGGTAAAGTTTATCTACGGCATCCTCGAGAAGCAGTTCAGAATGTACTATGAGAAGGCAGAGAAGATGGAAGGCAAGACAGGTGAAAACCTCCTCTCTCTCGTCGAGCGCAGACTGGACAACGTAGTATTCCGCCTCGGTCTTGCTGCTACCCGCCGTGAGGCGCGTCAGCTGGTCAACCATGCTCACTTCACCGTCAACGGCAAGAAGGTCAACATTCCTTCCTACCTCGTTAAGGTCGGCGATGTGATCGCGGTTTCTGACAAGTCCAAGGATACCACCAGATTTAAAGCTCTCGTAGAAGGCGAAGCGACAGCCCTGACTCCCAAGTGGCTGGAGAAGAACGATAAGCTCAGCGGTAAGGTTATCGCGCTGCCCCAGCGTGACGATATCGACTATCCGGTCGAAGAACACCTCATCGTCGAGTTGTACTCCAAGTAATTTGTACGCCGACCGGGTCACCGGTCTACGCGCCCGCTGCGTTTATCGCGCGGGCAGCGCGGGCGGCGATCTGTGCCGCTTTGCGCAGCAAGTACCGTTCTTCGGCAAGTGTTTCGCTGTCGTTGTGCGCGGTCACGGCGCGCTTGGGTGTGAGCCGGGCGCTGCATGACTTTGCTGACGGCGTGCGCGACCTTGCCGGCTGAAAGACGGTATCAACAATAATAAGGAGGAATTCGCCAATGATAGAGATCGAAAAACCCAGAATTGATACAGAAGAATTATCTTCCGACGGCAAATACGGCAGATTTGTGGTTGAGCCCTTAGAGCGCGGCTTCGGCAATACGCTGGGCAATTCTCTGCGCCGTGTACTGCTCTCCTCTCTGGAGGGCGTTGCCGTAACTTCAATTAAAATCAACGGAGTTCATCATGAGTTCTCTACGATTCCCGGCGTAAAGGAAGACGTTACCGAGATCGTTCTGAATATGAAGAGCCTGGTAGCGAAGCTTCATTCCAACGGTCCCAAAATCGTTGAAATCTCTGCTGAGGGTCCCTGCGAAGTGACCGCCGAAAGCATCAAGTGTGACAGCGAGGTCGAGATCCTCAATCCTGAGCTGCATATCGCGTCTCTTTCCGACGGCGCGACGCTGAACATGGAGATCACACTCGACAAGGGCAGAGGCTACGTTCCCGCCGAGAAGAACAAGCTTATCTCCGGCAACGAGATTATCGGCGTTCTGCCGGTAGACTCTATCTATACACCTGTCCTGAAGGTAAACTACACGGTAGACAATACCCGCGTAGGTCAGATCACCGACTACGACAAGCTGACCCTCAGCGTATGGACAAACGGCGTTATCAACGCGCAGGAGGCGGTTTCCTTAGCCGCTAAGGTCCTGTGCGAGCACCTGAACCTCTTTGTGAACCTGACCGACAGCGGTTACAACACACAGATCATGGTGCAGAAGAACGACACCGGCAAGGAAAAGGTCCTTGAGATGACCATCGAAGAGCTTGACCTGTCCGTCCGTTCGTTCAACTGTCTGAAGCGCGCCGGTATCAATACCGTCGAAGACCTTATCTCCAAGTCTGAGGAAGACATGATGAAGGTTCGCAACCTCGGCCGTAAGTCTTTGGAAGAGGTTGTTTTCAAGCTCGATTCACTGGGCTTCAGTCTTCGCAAAGAGGACGAATAAACATTTACGATAAATCGAAAGGAGTGAAGAATCATGCCGGGTACCAGAAAACTGGGCAGAGCCACTGATGCGCGTCTTGCGATGCTCAGAGCTCTCGTAACATTCTTACTCGAGAATGAGAAAATCGAAACAACCGTCACTCGCGCCAAGGAAGTCGCTTCCCTGACCGAGAAGATGATCACTACAGCGAAGAAGGATACTCTCGCGAATAAAAGACAGGTTATGGCGTTCGTCACCAAAGAGGACGTCGCGACCAAGCTGTTCAAGGAGATCGCTCCCAGATACGAGGGCCGCAACGGCGGTTATACCCGTATCACCAAAATCGGACCCCGCCGCGGCGACGCTGCGGAGATGGCTATCATCGAGCTGGTCTGATCACGCTGAAAATAAGAAAAGGGTTGTCGAAAGACAGCCCTTTTTCTTATTAGCTCTTGGTTGGTAGTTGGCGGTTGGTAGTTGTCAGGAAGGCACAGCAGACAGCAGTCACTGTGCTTTGTTTGTACAGCACGGTTTGTGATGCAGATTATCTGTGATCAGCCTGATAATCCTCTTTCAGGATGGCGCGCATGACGGAATCGCAGAGACCCTGGTTGTTGCGGCTTCCCTGACGCATGGTGCCCTCGTAGCGCAGACCGCATTTTTCCATGACTCTGCCGGATTTCGGATTGTTCAGGTCGTGGGTCGCCTGGATCCGGTTCATCCCGACTTCCTCAAACAGAAAGCGGATGACTGCTTTGAAGGCTTCGGGCATATAGTCGCTGCCCCAGAAGCGCTCGCCTAAGCAATAGCCGATCTCACAGCATGCAATATCCTCGCGAATGCTGATGACGTCGATCGCGCCGATGGCCTCGTGCGATTCCTTGAGCTCGATCATCCAGTTGTATTTGTTGTCGGCATAGCCGTCGATGATCCATTGCAGATAGCAGCGCGCTTCGTCGACAGACTTGTACGGCTGCCATGTCAGATAGCGGGTGACGGCTTCGCTCTGCGCCCAGTTGCGGAACATATCGTCGGCGTCCTCGACGCGATAGCGCCGCAGGATCAGTCGGTCGGTTTCAAGAGTTTGGGTGCCTTTATGTATCATAAAGCAGGAGTCCTTTCTGTAAAGAAAGCGGCGGAGTGATACCCCGCCGCAACGTATTATTGTTTGATTAGCAGGAAGCTTCGGCTGCAGATCCTGACCGAGCTTCCGTGATTTTCATAGCCGCCGAGGACATAGACGACCTCAGCGCCGTTCATATCGTAATCCACCTGTTCGTCATTATCGGACGGGTTGACAAAGACCGTGAACTCGCCTCTGCGGTAGACGAAGGGGAAGCCGTGGGATTTGGCGTAGACGACCTCCAGATCGCTGTCGTTGCGAAGACTCGGATTCGCCTTTCTCAGTGCGAGCAGCGCCTTGAGGTTCGCATAGATGCTGCCCGGATCGTTTTGCTGGCTTTCTACGTTCGGAGCGCCCTCGCTCTTGTCGATCGGCAGGTAGAGCATATCCTCGTCACAGTCGGAGAAGCCGGCGTTTTTCTCATATGACCACTGCATGGGGGTGCGGGAGCCGGTGCGGGAGAAGCCGCCCTCCTTGGAAATGAGGTCGGTGCGATAGCGCATGCCGATCTCGTCGCCGTAGTAGATGAACGGCACGCCCGGCATGGTCATCATGAACGCGTGGGTGAGCTTGATCATCCAGTCGGTCATATAGAAGGTCGCGCGGGGCATGTCATGGTTATTGGTGATGAAGCAGATGTAGCCCTTATCCTTGGAGCAATTGTAGCCGAGGAAATAGTCGGCGAGGAATTCCTCGATGTCGCCGTGGGAGCTGTCCGCGAAAAAGCTTTGGTTATCGTCGCCGATCTTTTTGCGGAAAAGACTGTTGTAGCCGTTGCCCTGGTGATCGAGGTAGAAATCCGCGTGGAAGCCCGCATTGACGATCGAGCGCTGGGGATTGCTCCACTCGGAGATCATCACGGCGTCGGGATAGTCGCGGTCTAGCATTTCGCGGACGCTGCGCCAGATGCGCGCGGTGGCGATCTTTTCGTCGTCGTTTTTGACCAGCGAGTCCGCCATATCGACGCGGAAGCCGTCGGCGCCCTTGTCCAGCCAGAAGCGCATGACCGCGCGGATGGCTTCGGCGGTGCGCAGACAGTCGGGATGATCGGGCGGCAGCTGCCACTCGGGATGGGTGATCTCATAGAAGCCGTAGTTCAGCGCGGGCTGCGAGCTGAAATAGTTGACCAGATAGTTGCCGTTGCGCTCACAGATGCCGCACATCAGGCGGTATTCGGGCGGCGCGTCCCACACGCTTTTGGTGAAGATATAGCGGTTGGACAGATCGGTCTCCCGGGCGCGCTTGGCGATCTGGAACCACGGGTGGGTGTCGGAGGTGTGACCGGGCACGAGGTCGAGCAGGATCTTCATCCCCTTGCGGTGCGCCGCCTCGAACAGCCTCACCAAGTCCTCATTGGTGCCGTAGCGCGGCGCGACCTTGTAGTAGTCGCGCACGTCATAGCCCGCGTCCATGAAGGGCGAATCATAGACGGGATTCAGCCAGATCGCGTTGCAGCCGAGTCCCTTGACATAATCGAGCTTTTGGATGATACCGTTGATATCGCCGATCCCGTCGCCGTTGGAATCGTAAAAGCTCTGCGGATAGATTTCGTAAAACACTGCGTCATTGAGCCATTTCGGCATAACAAAACACCCCTTTGGTGATAGTTTACAAAAATAGTATAGCATCATCTCGCAAATATGGCAATAACTTTTCCAATAAAAATCACTTGCAAAACGCGCTTTTTGCGCATAAGATGGAGGTATAGACTGCTACGAAGTGAGGGGCGAACAGGTTTGACGATCAACCGGTTGGACGGACAGCGCGTGCTGGTGGTGCTCGGCGGAAAGGACATGAGCGACTTTGCGCTGGATTTTGAGGAGATGGACATGGAAAACGCGCACGCGCGCAAGATCCTGCTGCGGTTGACCAGACTCGCCTGCCGCAAAACGGGGATCAGCCTCAGCGGCAAGCGGGTGCATATCGAAGCGCTGACAGTGGGGGAGGGGTGCTATCTGCTGGTGACGGTGCAGCGCCGCAGCCGCCGCTATCGCTTGAAGCGCAGCGGAAGCTGCTGCTGGCAGTTTCAAGACGTCACCGCCTTTCTCGGCGCGGTAGAGGCGCTCTGCCGGCTGCCGTACCGCCTTGCCAAGAACGCCGCCTATACGCTGGGCGGCGCGTATTATCTGCTGTTCGGCTAT